>NZ_VOYT01000032.1:0-9299 GCF_013420145.1 Acinetobacter sp. YH12021 | reverse complement strand
AAATTCATGCACGTGTAGCAGTCCTCAACAGATTTACGGAATTAGGTCGACCACTTACCCAAGTTACGCCTTAAATTTGGCTCAATTAGGGGCGCTTTGCATTTCAAATCTTTGTGCAACAAAGCCAATTTAAAATAACAGTTAGTTTGAGTTGTGGATAACTAAGTTTTTGCTTTTAAATTTAAATTGTAGATTTTGAATTTAAAAATCACACTGAGTTTTAAATTCAAAACTTCTTGCTTGGTAGCTATGCTGTCTTACTTTTATTCAGGGTGGGGGTGTCATACAACTATGCTGTGGTGCAAGATTGATAAGTAAAAATAAACAAACGCAGAGAGTGACTTAAATTTCTTTGCGTGGTTATTGTGAAGATAAACTAAAGATTAAAACTATTACGAATGTGTCTTATAAGTATGGAACATACACAATGCATATTCTACGAAATATGATGAGATTTAACCCTATTTAGCATAGCGTTAAAATCTCATCGGTATGGCTATTCAAAGCTACTTTCGAGTTCTTCCAATTCCATCATCAATTCAAGCATTTGTTCTTCTGCCTGCGCCAATTTGGTTTTCAGATCATTTTGCTCATTCATGAGTTTGAGCAAATCATCTTTACGGTTGGCATCGTAAAGGGCAGGATCTGCCAGTTCGGTTTCAATTTCAGTCAGACGCGGTTGAATTTTTTCAATTTGCGCTTCGTATTTTTCAATATTTTTACGAATAGGGCGAGTTTGTTCACGGCGTTGTGCTGCCAGTTTGCGTTGAGCTTCTTTATCTACTTTGACTAGGTTAGTCTTGTTCTCAACCACTGGACTTGGATTGGATGGAGCTGTGTTGGATGTACCTTGCTTAAGCATGTCTGCACGAGCTTGGCGTAACCATTGGGCATAATCTTGTAAATCGCCTTCAAATTCTGTGCATTGTCCTGCATGAACCAAGAGTAAGTCATCGCAGACACTGGCAATTAATTGACGTTCGTGTGACACCAATACCACTGCACCTTCATAATCCTGTAATGCCATGGTTAAGGCATGTCGCATATCTAAGTCTAAATGGTTGGTCGGTTCGTCCAGAATCAGTACGTTAGGACGTTGCCAGACAATTAAAGCCAAAGCCAAACGTGCACGTTCACCTCCTGAAAAACTTTCACAAGGCGTGTCCATACGTTCGCCACTAAAACCAAAACTGCCTAAAAAGGCGCGTAAAGTGGCTTCGCTGATTTTTTTATCGGCAATGCGTGCCAGTTGTAGCATCGGGCTGGCGCTATCATCCAAAGCATCCATTTGATGCTGTGCAAAATAGCCAATATTGAGTAATTCTGAGGCTTTGCGAGTACCTGCCAATAACGCCAATTCACCCACTAAGGATTTAATTAAGGTCGATTTACCTGCGCCGTTCATCCCCAATAAACCAATACGACTGGTCGGGGTAATTTGTAGGTTAATTTTGCTGGCAATCACTTTGTCTGCATAACCAATGCTGACTTGTTCCAAGGTCAGTAAGGGTGAGCTCATTTTGGTCGGTTCACGGAAACCAAAGGTAAATGGTGTATCTACATGCGCAGGGGCAAGCAATTGCATGCGTTCCAATTGCTTGATACGGCTTTGTGCCTGCCGTGCTTTGGTGGCTTTGGCTTTAAAACGATCAATATATTTTTGTAAATGTGCACGGGTTTCTAATTGTTTTTCATACGCTTGTTGATGTTGTGCCAAGCGTTCACTGCGTGTGGTTTCAAAGGTTGAATAATTGCCTGTATATAAAGTCAGTTCACTATTTTCAATATGTAAAATATGATCGGTAATGGCATCTAAAAAATCACGGTCATGGGAAATCAGCACCAAAGTTCCCGCATAGGCTTTAAGCCAGTCTTCTAACCATAAAATTGCATCTAAGTCTAAGTGGTTGGTTGGTTCGTCCAGTAATAATAATTCGGAGCGACTCATTAAGGTACGCGCCAAATTTAAACGCATGCGCCATCCACCAGAAAAACTACTGACCGCCAAGCTGTTTTGATGTTCCATAAAACCTAAACCTGCCATCAGTTGTGCGGCTTTGGCGGGTGCGGTATAGCCATGAATTTCATCAAAACGACCATGCAAATGTGCAAGTTGGTCATTATTTAATTGTTCAGGATGTTGCAGTTGTTGTTGAATGTTCCAGTATTCTTCATCACCCGACAGCACAAAATCAATCGCAGGCAAATCCAATGCTTTAACTTCCTGTGCCATGTGCGCCACAGTCCAGCCTTGCGGACGGCTCAACGTACCTTCGTCTGGGGTTAAACTACCTAAAAGCGCAGCAAATAAACTGGATTTTCCTGCACCATTGACACCTGTAAGACCGACTTTCCAGCCTGGATGGATTTGCATAGACGCTTTTTGAAATAAAACACGTCCACCGCGGCGTAAAGAAACTTGGTCAAGTTGAATCATGGTGTTTACTGGTCACAACAAAAGTTGGGCATATTCTAATGGAAGCCCACCAGAAAACAAAAATAAGCCCAGTTTTATTTGTGATTTGCGAAAAATCTCTTTTGTGATGTTTAAAAATTATGATCTAACAACAGGCTTTTTTTATGACTTTGTAAACAAGCACAAAATACGTGCATGTTGGAAATGATCTTTATTTTGATCTAAATCTATAAAATATAAGTGAATTATGAAATAAAAATGATCGCTTAAATAAGGCAGTATAAGGTTTTGGCAGAATTGACAGATGAAATTCGAGTAAATGCTCTATTTTTTTAATTTGAACTTGCTTAATATTTGTTTCGTGTACGGACACTCAAAAATAAAAAAATCTGTAGAAGGATCGAAACAATGAAAAAAATATGGGTCAGCGCAACATTGACAGCATTCGCAGCGATCGGTTTCAGTGCTCAGGCGCAAGCAGCAAAAGTAGATGTATGTGTCTTTGACTTACTGGGTAAGTCAGGTGAATCTTTTCAGATGGCACAAGAGTGGGCGCTAGCAGCAAAAGGCTGGGGTGCAGAAGTCAATTTAATTCCACGTCAGGATGAAGCTGTCGCAGACAATGATTTTAAAGCAGGCAAATGTGATGGGGTATTTATGACCGCCATGCGTGCTCGCCAATACAATAAATTTGCAGGCTCGATTGATGCTTTAGGTGGTGCGCCAAGTAATGCGATTGCACAACGTGCCATCAGCTTTGCTTTAGATCAACGTAATGCAGCGAAAATGGTTACCAATTTAGGTGGCAAGAAATATGAAGTTGCGGGTATTTCACCTTTAGGTTCGGCCTTTATTTTTGTGCGCGACAAGAATATCAGCTCGATTGAAAAAGCAGCAGGGAAAAAGTTTGCGGTATTGGGCTATGACGATGCACAAAAAATTATGGTGCAGCGTGTAGGTGCACAAGCTGTCATTTCTGATGTATCTAACTTTGTGGCGAAGTTTAACAATGGTCAGGTCGATATGGTTGGTGCGCCTGCCTATGCGTACAAACCTTTAGAAATCTACAAAGGTTTAGGCAATAACGGGGCGATGTTTAACTTCCCAGTATTACAAGTGACCGCTGACTTTGTGATTCGTCCTGAACAATTCCCTGCGGGCTTTGGGCAAAAATCACGAGATTGGTTTGTAAAAAACCTACCTAAAGCGATGAGTATGATTAATCGTTTAGAAGGTGAAATTCCAGCCAAATATAAAATGAACTTGAGCGCAGAAGATAAAACCAAATATCAAAAAATGCTACGTGATGGACGTATGAATATGACCAAACGCGGCATTTATGATCCTGCCATGATGAGTGTGTTAAAACGTGCTCGTTGTTCTGTCGAAAAAACCAATTTTGAATGTTCACTTGGTGGTGAATAGATTGATTTTTAATAAAAAAACCTAGAAAAGTCTAGGTTTTTTTATATTGAAAGATTCGTCAATTGAGCCATATCAGCCAAAGATCAAAATTCGCTAATCTTAGCTTGATGAAAAGAACAGTGATGCAAAATTGAAGTTTAGATCAATTTTGCCCAGAAAAACAAAAATGGAAGGAACTATAAAATGAAACAATGGACGCAAGCTTTATTATTTGGTGCAGGCTTATCTTTAGCCGCCAGTGCAGTGCAGGCCAAGCAAGTGGTCTGTGTATTCGACTTGGTTGGTAAAAACGGTGATGTCTATAACTTAATGCAAGATTATCAATTGGCGGCCAAAAACTGGGGCGCAGAAATTGAGTTACGCGTAGGTCAAAACGAAGGCGTGATTGCAGAAGATTTTAAAGCAGGAAAATGTGATGGTATTAGTGTGACGGGCATGCGTGGTCGTCAATTTAACCATTTTACAGGCTCATTAGATGCAATTGGTGCGATTCCAGATTTAAAACTGGCAGTTAAAGTCATGCAAGGTTTGGCGAGTCCTGCTTTTGCCAAATATATGCGCAATGGTCAGTATGAAGTCGCAGGTGTCATTCCTGTGGGTGATGCCTTTTTGATGGTGAATGACCGCAGTATTAATAGTGTCGCCAAAGCCGCGGGGAAAAAAATTGCTGTTTTAGATTATGACCAAGCGCAAAAAATTATGGTACAGCAAATTGGTGCGCAAGCAGTAAGTGCCGATGTCACCAATTTTGGCAGTAAATTTAACAATGGTCAGGTCGATATTATTGGTGCGCCTGCTGCAGTATTCCGTCCTTTGGAACTACATAAAGGCTTAGGCACTAAAGGCGCGATTGTGAATTATCCAATTTTACAGGTCACGGGCAATATTATTATCCGCCCAGATAAATTCCCTGCAGGTTTTGGGCAAAAATCACGTGAATGGGTGAAAGGGCAGTTACCACGTGCCTTTGGTATTTTAGGCAAAATGAAAGCCGATATTCCTGCAAAATATTGGATGCAAGTGCCTGCAGCAGATCAACCGGGTTATCAAAAAATGATGCGTGAATCGCGGATTGATTTAACTAAACGTGGTGTTTATGACAAACGCATGATGAAATTATTGTGGCAATTCCGCTGTAAAGAAGCGCCAACCAATTTTGAATGTGGCTTGCAGGACGAAAATTACAAATAATTGGAGAATCTTGAGGTAATTACTCAGAATTCACTTTAATTCTGCATCACCGTCCCAATATTGAGTATGCTATACTTGATAAGTGGTCTTTTTGCAGAAAAGACATCTGAATTGTACCTGAGGAAAATCCATCATGAATGCCCAAGCACTTGAGCTCACCGACAACGCTGCTAAAAAAGTTCGCCAATTGCGTGACAGTGAAGGTAATCAAGACTTAATGCTACGTGTATATGTGACAGGTGGCGGTTGTTCAGGATTTTCTTATGGCTTTAACTTTGCGGAAAGCCAAAATGAAGATGATGCAGAATTTGTGAATGGCGATGTAAAAATGCTGGTCGATTCACTCAGCTATCAATATTTAGTTGGCTCGGTAGTGGACTATATTGAAGGCTTGGAAGGTTCGCGTTTTGTGGTACAAAACCCGAATGCAACCACGACTTGTGGTTGTGGTTCTTCATTCTCAATCTAAGTATAATTTAAATATTTTTGAGTATCAGCATCTGAAAAAGTAGATTGATGCACTCAAAATGATCAAAGCCTTTCCTATATAGAAGAGGAAAGGCTTTTTTGTTGCTACTGATCTGGTTTAAAAGTGCATCCTTAAACCAAAGTCATGGTACCTAAAATGCGATCACCTTTAGCCCCTGTGACCGCAGGTAAATTGCCACTTAATTGCTGACAAAAACGCATTGCCAACCAAGCAAAGGCGGTGGCTTCGACCCATGTTGGGTTTAGCCCTAAATCGGCTGTACTTTGTACAGTCCATTGATGTTTGCGCAAACGCCAGCGCAATTGCTCTAGCAAATAAGAATTATAGGCACCACCGCCACAGACATAGACTTCACCTGTATCCATGCCTGAACGATAAATGGCTTTTTTAATCGCGCGGGTGGTGAGCTTTAATAAAGTCGCTTGAATATTTTCAGGATTATCTTCCAGCTCGTCATATTCCACATCATTGCGCCAATCGGCAACCTGTTCATCTAGCCATTCCAAGTTAAAGTCTTCGCGCCCTGTACTTTTGGGTGGTTCTTTAGAGAAAAAAGCATGGGCTTGTAAACGATCTAACAAGCTGCGAATCGGATGTCCATACGCAGCCCAATTGCCATTTTCATCATAAGGTTGTCCTGTGTAACGCTCACACCAAGCATCCATTAAAATATTGGCAGGCCCTGTATCAAAACCCGATACTGCTTCGGGCTGTCCTGCAGGCAACAAACTGACATTGGCAATGCCGCCTAAATTTAAAATTACCCGATGAATACTCGGATGTTGGAATAAGTTTTGATGGAAAGCGGGCACTAACGGTGCGCCTTGTCCGCCTGCAGCCATGTCACGACGACGAAAATCTGAAATTACAGGAATTTGGGTGATTTCGGTGATGATGTTCGGATCACCAATTTGTAAAGTAAAAGCATGTTCAGGACGATGACGAATGGTCTGGCCATGCGAACCAATCGCTTTAATTTGAGATTTATCCAGTTTATTTTTTTCAATCAGGCTGTTAATACCATGTCCAATCATGGTGGCTAAAGCCACATCTGCTTTGCCCATGCGGTCAATTTCATTGTCACCTGGCAAAGTCAGTGCCATGAGTTCGTCACGTAAATCGGGATCAAACGGCAAAGTCAGGGTCGCGTGGAGTTGCAGTGGATCAAAAGAAGCAGCAACAAGATCGACACCATCCATACTTGTGCCCGTCATTACCCCAATATAGATCGCTGTCATGGTTATTCTATAGCCTGCAATATGCTGAAAAAGTGTTAGTATATCGCACAAATTGAATAACTGATGTGTTTGGATTTCGTGATGTCAAATTTCCTGCCGGCTGAAGAACAACTTGCCCTCATTCAACGAGGCACGCATGAAATTATTTCTGAAGAAGATCTTCTAAAGAAATTAAAAGAGAATCGTCCTTTAAAAATTAAGGCGGGGTTTGACCCGACTGCACCTGATTTACACTTGGGGCATACGGTATTAATCAATAAATTAAAAGTATTCCAAGACTTAGGTCACGAAGTATTTTTCTTGATTGGCGATTACACTGCCATGATTGGTGACCCAACAGGTAAAAGTGCTACACGTCCGCCGTTGTCACGTGAAAAAGTCTTGGAAAATGCCAAAACGTATCAGGAACAAGTTTTTAAAATTCTTGATCCAAATAAAACCAAAGTGGTGTTTAACTCTGAATGGTTTGCAACAAAAACTGCAGCAGACTTAATTCAGTTGGCATCGCAGCAAACCGTAGCGCGTATGTTGGAACGTGATGACTTCACCAAGCGTTATAACAACCAGCAACCGATTGCGATTCACGAATTTTTGTATCCGTTGGTACAAGGTTATGACTCGGTGGCATTACAAGCCGATGTAGAATTGGGCGGTACAGACCAGACCTTTAACTTGTTGATGGGACGTACCTTGCAAGGTCGTTATGATCAGGAAGCGCAAGTTTGTATTACTGTGCCAATTCTTGAAGGCTTAGATGGCGTGAATAAAATGTCTAAATCTTTAGGCAACTATATTGGCGTATTTGATGCACCGGGTGCGATGTATCAAAAAGTCTTGTCGATGCCTGATAGTCTGATTGAGCGCTATTTTGAGTTACTCAGCTTCAAGTCGATGGATGAAATTGAAATTTTGCTTAAAGAAATGGCAGAAGGTCGTAATCCGCAAGAAATCAAAAAGATTTTGGCACTCGAATTGGCTGAGCGTTTCCACGGCAGCGAAGCTGCAGCCAATGCGCATAAAGGTGCGGGTAATATTATTACTGAAGGTGAATTACCTGAAGGTACGCCAGAAGTAACGATTTCACGTGCTGAATTTGGTGGTGAATTATTTATTGCTTCTATTGTACGTGCTGCAGGTTTAACCAAAAATGCCGCACAAGCCAAAGATGCTGTTGCACGTGGCGCAGTAAAAGTAGATTGGAATGTGGTTGATGCAGGTTTCTCGGTCAAAGAAAACGCAACATATATTATTCAGGCGGGTAAAAAAGCCATTGCCAAAGTCACATTTACGGACTAGATCCATTCTAAGTGATTGAAATAAAAGCAGGCTTCGGTCTGCTTTTATTTTCTGTTTGGTATATTAATTATATGAATAAGTAAATTCAAAAAAAACCTTATAAAAACAACACTTAAATTTTGCCAAGCAGCTTGCATTTTTGCTCAGTTATGTATAAGATTTACCCATCTAGACACAGTGTACAAAACAGATCTAGAGGGTACTTATAACTATAGCTCCACAATTTACAAGTCCCTTCCCCAAGGGACTCTTTTTTTCGTATAACTATAATAATGATATATGGATCGCATATAGATTCAACTCCGAGGGAGAGATTTTGGGAGAGATCTCTTTCTTTTTTTTGCCTCTAGTTTTGTTGTGGTTTATATCTAAAGGTAAAATGTAAGATTACTTCTCTTTGTTTTATAAAAATTTTCTTAAAACTTTAAGACCTAAATTCAAAATTCAAAGCTAAAGCTACTTTTATACGGCAAAACCTCTTGTAGGTAGTGCATGTGGATGGCGCGATCTAAACTTGTTGAATAGAGGAGTAGACTCATTCGACTTGAAATCAATAATGTAAATGCTGAACACCAACTTTTAATCAACGGACAAGACCTCCACACTGATATGAAATCAATGATAGGTACGCCGTATGTAGGAATATGATTCTGGATAATGCAAAAGCATTTTTAACTGAGATGTAAAATTTTTTTAGATATCATAAGACAAAAAGAATTGTATACATTGGCAATCGTTGATTACAGCCTGCAAAACTTGACCGATTTGAGCCCATAAAAGTATGGATAAAAAAGCCCTCTTTACTTTGTAGATGTGAGTTTTTATTTAAATTTGATGAAAAAATAGCTAAAAAATTAAAAAACCAAGTATTTTTGTAGAAAAAAAATACATACGTGAAAAATATCCTAATTTGGGGCTTGCAAAGATTTTGAAATCCCCTAGAATGCACCCATCCCGACGCGAAACAGCCTACGAACTTAGCTTACAGGGTTAAGTTGTTAGAAGTGTTTTGTGTTAAAATTTCTGCTGACGAGGCAGAAATTGAGATCATTAAGAGATTATGAAGAACAACTTGTGTGGATTTTTACTGATTGATTGATCGAATATATTTCATTAATTGATTGGTTTAAATTACTCGAAGTTTATTTGAGCGAAATTTAAGTCAGAAAATTGATGAGCCAGATTTGGAAGTTTAGATTAAAACTTCAAAATGATTTTAACTGAAGAGTTTGATCATGGCTCA
>NZ_VOYT01000031.1:0-9887 GCF_013420145.1 Acinetobacter sp. YH12021 | reverse complement strand
AAATTCATGCACGTGTAGCAGTCCTCAACAGATTTACGGAATTAGGTCGACCACTTACCCAAGTTACGCCTTAAATTTGGCTCAATTAGGGGCGCTTTGCATTTCAAATCTTTGTGCAACAAAGCCGGTTATCAATATCCATCACCATTCCACTTATTCGAGCACTTCTTAAAATTCCCCAACTATATACTCCTTGCAAACTCGTTGAGAATGTTCCAAAACTCATAAAAATTTAACTCTATTTTTGTATATTAAATTCAATAATTAAGCCATTGGAGATAGTTAAACATACTCTATCTCCCAATAATAAATTTTCTGGTTTTTTATGCTTATTTGGGCCTAAGTTAAAACTTGCCAGATTAATATCAGAAGCAAAACTATCACCATCAAAAACAAAAATTCTATAAAATTTACCTCTATGTAAGTTAGTCTCCCTTATCTCTTTAACTCCTTTATAAATACCACACTTTACAATTTTATTAGGATTATTTATAGCATTATTATATTCAGAATTTGAAAAATTAGAAGCAAAAAACATAAATAAAACAAAAACCAAAACAATAATAACCAACGATAAAAAAGGCCTTTTAAAAATAAAAATCAACAAGTCCATTACAACTCCAAAATATCAAAGCCCACTAAAAATGATAGTGGGCTAAATTTAGACTAATTTTTTTTAGGCTTCACATTGCTTACGAATGCCTGTAATCGCATCTGTTTTAATTGTAGATAACATATAGTTAAGCAATGCTATTGCAATAGCGCTAATAATACGATTCACAACAAAAGCTGCTAGTAATGCACCTCCGACAAATAACATTGCAAAAGAAAGAAGTACTAAAATTAATGAAGTCATGAAAGCAAATGCCACCCATCCCCATTGTTCCTACCTGGAAATGTCCATATAGGACATTTCTATTTGGTTATTAGGTAGGACATTTCTACTTGGGAATAACACTAGGTATATAGTCAAAGCACTGTAGACGAACAACTTGTTCGTTTGAACAAAATCCTACAGACGAATAAGTGCTTAATACTTTAAATATTTAATCTTTCTTAGTATTCCCTTAACTTTTACATCTACCTCAGACAATACCTCATTCTTACTCTGAGGTTTGTCCATTGCTCGGTTTAAATCCATCAGCTTTTTAATTAGCTCTGAACGTACCCATTTTTCCAGCTCGTCCTCAGCATTGATATCCTTAACATCAACTTGCTCCACTACAGCATTTTCTAAGGTCCTTGAAAAATCCTCGACCCTTTGAAGTAGCTCATCAAAACTCTTGATTTCAAAATTTATCCGAGTACTGTAAAAAGCTTCTTTCTTCAATTGATCTAAGTGAAAAGCCTCTTGAATAGGGAAAGTCCTCTTCCCTTGATTAGCCTTAGCATGATTTTTTTTGCGACTTTTTAAAGATTGCCTGTTATAACGTTTTTCGAGTGCCAGACAAATTTCCCCTAAGTCTGCCAAAGTTCCCCGAAATCCCGGTATTGTCCGGATTGCCCCGGCACCTTCTTGAATCGCTTGCCGTAATTCAGCATCATTGAGCCAGGTGGTTAATTGAGATTTTGTTGGGCTGGCTTTGTTAGTAGCTTCGTAAGCCTTTCGTTTAGCTATTTTCTTTTGAGCTAATTTTTTCTGAACCCCTTTGATACATACATTCTGAATGTAATTTTTATATTGAGATGTCATATGCCAAGTCCATGCAGCTGACTTAATTTCCCTTACTGGATCTCCATTTTTTTGCTTCAATTCCTCCATTTTTTTTATCTCAGATAACCTTTTAGGCGAACGGTCAGAAAGGCGTAAAACGACTTTAGGCATGCCATTTTTGGCATAAAACATGATTCGCTCATCACGGTGATGTAAACAGTAGAAATGATCTCGAGCTGAGGTGCCATCGAGTTCCTTAAAGCTACTTCTGATTATTTTTCGTTGAAAATCCATGACGACTGAGAAGCGTTCTGCAGGACTCATTCTTTTTAACTGAGCTTCAGTTAATTCAAGCTTGTCTAGAAGATCAGACAGTACCGATTGTTTCTCACGGATTTTTTTTGGAAGAGTGATCAAAATAAAGATATAACACTCTTTTTTACTGTAAAGCTGCTGGTTGAGTTGAACAACCATATGCCCACTACATAACCCTTTTTCATCATGCAACTTGCCTCTCTGCGAACCATTTAAATCCACAGAAAACTTATGCATAAGTTTGGGAATAGTATCCGGAGCTTTGCTCAAATCAACAATTATTTTTTTATAGTAGCTGGCTTTCCCCAAGTAAACGACACGATGTAAAGCTGACATGGTTAAAGCGTCAGAAGTCGTGAAAAAGTACATAAAAACTTATCCTTTTGTTATAAAAAAGATAAGGTGTAGTAGCTATTCCATAGTACAACATAGACAAAATATATCAACTCTTCCAGACGTCAATTTTTTTACTTTTTCACTTAATATACAAATACTTATAAAAATTTATTTTACAATAACTTAGTAAAACCCGAAGGGTTTTTAGCCCCCTGAAAGGGGGCTTGGGGGGACAATTTTTTGTAGTTAAGTTGCTCCTTGAGATTAACGGAAAAACATTGTCCCCCCCATTTCAGCAGTGGATTTCGAATGGTATAAAACCATTACTACGATATTTTCCCTGACAGGAAAATGAAATTTGCAGACTTGCAAAGATGGCGTAGGTCAGACCCAATAACTAGGGACTGACCATCCTTAGTTTTGATTTATAGAACAAGCTAAGGACTGACCATCCTTGCTTATCAATGGAATTGGAATTGCTATCCAGTTCACTTCGTGGCGTAAAGCTCTATGCAGGGGAAATCCTTGCTGGTAGGGCTATGCAGGAGGCTTGTTGGTGTCAGCATGAGTATCCTTCAGGAAATTCATGTGTCAGCCAGCTTTCTATCCGATCCAACATAAATTGGCGATGCCAATTTATTCCACCTACCCATACATTTTCGCTCGGTAGGCGGTTATTGGGCGACACTGAAAAACTGTTGATGACACTGAGTCTGAAGACCTGATTCATTAGCAGCCGTTTTAAAGTAGCTGAGTACATTGGCATGATGCCGGTACGTTAACAAGCCAAATTGATGTAACCCATTTTTTGGGAATGAGGTCTAGTAAGCCTTCATCTGTTTGCCCGCTCGGGGAGATCACAGATTGAAACTGCCAAGCAGGGGATTCTGTGGAGTTGGAAACATTTTCATTAGATGTTTTCCATTCGTGGGCTGTGGTAACACAGCCTTCGTCGAATAGCTCAACCGATTAGCGCCTATAGAGAGGTGCGTGGGATGGTTATAAAAGGGTGTAAAAACCTGATTGGTCTAGTCACCAAATCTAATCTTTTTAAGTGTGTTTTCGGAGCGACGACATATCGAAGGCAGGATGCCAAAACAATGAAGATTAGAGTCGAGTGAAAGGTCTAGTAACCCCATAACATTTTGATGTTATGCGAACTTTAAAACTAAAGTGGGAAACTCGGGAGTAGGTGTTTTTTGGTAGCTCTTAAAACAGATCCATCATCATCGAAAGATGTGATGGCTACTAAGGTAATAAAACTTCTAAAGGCCCTCATTTGGCTGATAGAAACGAAAAATCCTGAACCCGATGGGAGATCGTGAGAGTAGGCGTATTTCCAGGAAATACATTAACCATTCAAGTCTGTATAAAAATAGGCGAGCATGGAGACGAAAACACGAACGTATGCGAGTTTGATAATGTTCTGTAAATTGGAATTGTTTGAGTTACGCAGGTGGCGTAAGTCATTTCTGAGTTTGGTCACTCAGAAACAGAGGTGGGAACTTCAAACAATTCCGAAAAGGTCACCAGTTTGATTGTTTACTTGAAAACAATCTGATTCAGGAGTCTGTCCTGAAACGCTGGAATCGTTTCTTCCCGTAATCTTTGTAGCGTTACAGCAAAGGCAGTGTATGAACCTACTGGAATAAAGGCTCATTCTATTTTTTACAAAATTTAGTGTGGATGCTTTCAATAGCTCGGTCAAAGCTCTTTGAAAACAAGAAGCTCAAATGAAGTAAAAACCAGTTTTTTTGATCTGGTAAAAATCAAAATAGGTGCTAATCCGATAATTACACGCACTCCTCAGCGCGAGAGGATATGTTCATGAATCTTGAAATGAGATCTTTTTAAGATCTTAGATACCTAAAGATTAACTTTAAAAAGCTTCTGAATCTTTTGGGGTTTCCCAAATAGATTTTATAACTTCCTGGGACTGATACATTGTGTCAGTCCCATCCTCTATTCATTTGAAAAATAAATATCATTCCCTTTTGCCCTGGCTAATCCTACCCCCTTCTATTTTGCTCTCATTTGCGTTTTAAGCCCGATTTTCAAAGAAAGGTATAGAACGAGTGTCTACGAGTGAAATGATTGAAATTCGCGCCTAGACTCTCTGAGAAACAGCTTTTTAGGCTAATTAGCCTAAGAAAGCGTAAATCACATGCAAAAATTTGGATTTAGACCGAGCGAAGCGAGCAAAAAAGTACTATGAGCGTAGCGAATTCCGAGTTGTTTTTGCTTTTTCTAAAAGTCACGAAAACATTAACCCAAAAATTGCCCCTCGAATCGAGCGTAAGCGAGATTCAATAGAGTTTGAGCGAAGCGAAAACCAAGGGCAATTTTCTTTCATAAATTTGGCTTTTAATTATTTTTAATCTTTTAAATACTTTTAAGTAAGCTACAACCCTTTATTCATAATGGTTTCAGAGTTAATAAAACTAGGTTTATCGACCCATAAAACTAGGTTTATCGACCCATAAAACTAGGTTTATCGACCCATAAAACTAGGTTTATCGACCTTAAAGCTAGGTTTATCGACCTTAAATTAAGTTGATTTACAATTCAATTAAAATAGTCTATTGTACGACCTAGTTTAATTATAAATTTATTATTAGAAATGAGTGAATTAATCGTAAAGGATAATGCTTTAATTCAAGCCAGCTATACCTTAGATACAGTTGAACAAAGACTGATCCTATTAGCCATTGCTGAAGCTCGAGAAACAGGACATGGGATAACTGAAAATAGTCTTTTAGAAGTACATGCAAGTAGTTATATAAATACCTTTAATGTCGAGAAACACACTGCCTATACCGTACTTCGAGATGCATCTAAAAGCTTATTTGATCGCTATGTGACATACCATGACATTAATCCTAAGACAGGTAAGGACCGTAGCTTTCACTGTCGTTGGGTTGATAAAATTGGATATGAGCCACAATCTGGAATCGTTTTCCTACGATTTACACAAGACATTGTTCCCCTCATAACGCGACTGGAAGAAAACTTCACTAAATATGAATTACAGCAAGTTTCCAGGTTAACTAGCTCTTATGCTATTCGGTTATACGAACTATTAATTCAATGGAGATCTGCGGGCAAAACGCCAATTTTTGATCTAGCTATCTTCAGACAACAACTTGGTGTCGAAGCTCATCAATACAAAACAATGAGTAACTTTAAAACATATGTTTTAGATTTTGCCCTTAAGCAAGTAAATGAATTAACCGATATAACAGCTAAATATGAGCAACATAAAAAGGGGCGTTCAATTTCAGGTTTTTCTTTCAGCTTTAAGCAGAAGAAAACCGGCTCAGACAAAGTAATTAAAGGAGCAGATACGTTAAACACCTTCTCCAAAATGAGTGATAAACAACGCCATCTCTTTGCCAATAAACTTTCTGAATTACCTGAAATGGGGCGATATTCAGAAGGCACCGAGAGCTACCAGCAATTTGCTATACGCATTGCAGAAATGCTCCAAGATTCAAAAAAATTCCAAGAATTATTCCCTTATCTTCAAAAAGTTGGCTACCAATCTGCTTAAAATTCATACTTGATCATTTGTCTATTAGGCAGTCTAATAGACAACAACTTTTGACAGGTTTAGGCATAGAGTTACAGCATGAAAAGCCTTACAGTTCTTGAGCTTTCTAAGCTTTACAATATCAATAGACAAACGATTTACAACAACATAAAGAAAGGAATTTTAAGTAAAAATTCTGATAATAAAATTGATCTAGCCGAGGCTATCCGTGTTTTTGGTGAACCCTCAAAAAAACTAGATGTAAAAGAGTCTGTAAAAATAGACAGTCCAAATTCGGCAGAAGTTTTACTACTTAGGCAACAGATAGACCTGCTAAAAAATCAGCTAGATGATGCAAAAAATAGAGAAAGCTTCTATCAAAATCAAATTGAAACTATGCAACGCCTATTGGAAGCTCCAAAAACCAATACAACACAATCTGATGATCCTGGATCAACACAGGCAGAATCCACAGTAGAAGAAAAAGAGGACGTCATAGCTATGCCTCCTAAGGAATCAGAGGTTATCGAGAATAAGCGTATTCCAGTCCCTGAACATATTGAGCCAGAACCAGAAAAAAGGGGCTTTTGGAGCCGTTTTTTTAGACCCTATGATTAACCACGATTGTTTAACTAATATGAACAAAGTTGTGGAACATTGATCAAAGAATAGGCGTGGAACGTGAAAAATCATAAAAAAAACCCACCTTGGGGAAGGTGGGCTATCAACTAGAAACTACAGCATTGAATTTTCAAGAGAATTATAACGCATTTCGTATAAGGTGTATTATGTTAATTTTAGGAAAGGCTCTAGACTAGCAGAATGATTATGTTAGTCTAGAGCCATATAATTAACATTATTGAAGTATTTTACATGGCAATTTTTCGACATTCTTCTGCACACTGACGGCAAGCCTCAGCACATTTTTTACAATGATCATGTGAATGTTTTTCACACTCTTCCGCACAATATTCACAGATCTTAGCACAAAGCTCACAAATCTCTTTGAGGAAAGGTGAGTTATGTTGTTGCATACGCACACATAACTGACAAATATCTGCACATTCTAGACAACGTTGAATACATTCACGCATCATCTCTAAATCTTTTTCTTTTAAACAAGAAGTTGCACATTCAGTACAAATAAGTGAACAGTTTGTACATGCAGAAATACACTTTGAAAATTCCGTATTAATCATTTTTTACTCTCAACTTATATAATCAAAGAAATAATTAAAACATAATTTTTTTCTACTAATTATTTTGAATTATTAGTAAATGTAATACATAATGTTAATTTATATGAATAATGTTAATTTTAATTAAATCTTATTTATATTCCAAATTATTAAAAAACAGTTTTTAATTAGGATAGATGATCAAGTATCAAAAGCAGCTATTCTTAAAATAACTGCAATAATTTTATCACTTTAAAAATAGATTTTCCCTCTATTTAACATAATGGCTGTTATACGAAATTAGTAGTTTTTACGCGGAATTCCTAACGTATTCATCTTTTGTCTTATATCTTTATTTTTACCAATAGGTAAAATATATTCATAACCTACATCGAAAAGTAGGTAATTAAGAAAAAAATTACAGCGTTTTATAAGCCTTATAGTAACGGGAGAGACTATAGGGCTTTTTATTTATCTTAATATTCATATATCTATGATAAAGCCATGATGCTCTGCGATATAGAAAACCGGCTTGAGAATAGACCGGTCTTTTATGATATTTGCTAAAATACTCTTTTGAAATATAAAAAACTAAGCGTGTATAGCACTGGGTCTAGGTGTTTTTTGGGCTTAGTTATTAGCGTTATTTAAATAAGTATAAGTCAATTTTTACCTAAGGGATTTGCTTTTCAACTAGTTCCAATTTCTTTAATGCTTGCCCTTTTTTATGATCATTATCAATCTTTACAACCAGAGCTAAAATAAAAACCATCACTATAAAAACAAGGTAAATCAAATGCTTTTTCATCATTAATTCCGTCTTTTGACCTTTAAGAATGCCTTGCTCCTTTGTAAATAGATATGACATAAGGGAAGCACTGATACAAGCCTTTTTAAATGACTTTAGCAACTCGATAAACAGTTGCAACTCCACAATTCACTGCTTTGGCAATTTCTTCCTTAGTCATATTGCCAGCTGCTAGCAATTCTTTTATTCGTTTGTGCTTAGCCTCATTGGCTTTCTTACCTGTTGGTTTGTAACCCGAACGTGCCAGGCCCTGCTTAATACGTTCTATACGTTTCTCATTGTCCAGGCGGGCCATTGTTGCCAGGAGATCAATCAACATATTGTTGATGAGATCCAGGATTGAATGAGTAATGCTGTCACTGGTTTGAATCATTTGGTAGGTAGTAGGAAGATCTGCCACAATTAATCGAAGTCCTTTCTCCTGAATCCTGCGCTTCAGCTCTTGAAAATCTCGTTGGGTTAGGCGTGATAAGCGGTCAATACTTTCAACTAACAAGGTGTCACCTTGATTTGCTTCTGACAGCAGCTTATTCAATTCAGGTCGGTCTAACTTCGTACCACTATAGTTTTCCACGTACACAATGGTTTCACCCAAATTCAAGTTTTGGTTTAGATCCTGAAGAATCTGCAAAGCCCTTTTTGCATCTTGATCTTTAGTTGAAGCTCGTAGATAAATACGTGTATTCATTTCTATCATTTAATCTTAATTCTATTAGATTAATGATAACAACATCATTTAATTATTGCATTAAGTCTAATGATAGATATTGTATGCGATTTGGCTCGCTATCATTCAGCTATACTCTTTTGATAAAAAAGCAGGACTGAAAGCCATGCTCTGGGAATTTGTATAACGTGTATTATGTTAATTTTAGATTTACTAAAACTATTTTTTGAGAACTAGGCTGTTATGGGAACTGTAAAGCTCAAATCTTCTGATGAAGTTTTTCAATTAAAAATTAGTCTTCTAGGCAGTGATCCTGAAATCTGGAGAACTATTCAAATTTCATCGGCAGCTACTTTATCTACGCTCCATAAGGCAATTCAATCTGCTTTTGATTGGGAAGATAGCCATTTACATGAATTCACGACTATTAAGCATGAAAAGATCAATAAAAGACAAAAATTGAAAGAAGTTCTACGTGTAGGTAAAAAAATTATATATACATATGATTTTGGCGATTGTTGGGAACATTTGATTACTGTAGAAAGCAGACAATCTCCTGATTTAAATAAAAAATATCCATGTTGTATAGATGGTCAAAATCATGCTCCATTTGAAGATATTGGAGGAATTTTTGGATATCTTGATATTTTAGATGCATTACAAGACCCTAAACATCCAAGATATGACGATTACATGCAAATTATCGAGGATGAAATAGGAGAGATAGAGTTTGATCCGACCTACTTTAATTCACATGATATTAAGTTTTAAACCTGATTTAACATAATGGTGGTTATACGCAATACACTTGTATATTAATATAAATATCAGATACTTAATAAAACCTTAAAAATCCCAAAATGCAAAAAAATCCGACTTTGAAACAAGTCGGCTTTTTTATGAGCAATTTTGATAGTTTTTGCCAACACTTTTGCTCAAAAAACACTCAAAAACAAGAATCGCATACACTCTATAAGGCTTTCAGCCTAAAAACAATCCACAATTTTTGCGGATAAACCTTGGGGTAAGTTTTGAGCAATTTTGTAAGCTCAGGCTGACATGAATTAGGGATCATTGCATCTATGTCAGTATGGGGATTTTTCATATGATGGGCACATAGAGAACAGGATGTTCCAACACATAAAACAATAATGATAAGTGCAACATCAGGACGTGAGGTACGACAGGAGTTATACCTAAACACCCAATACGAAAAAGCCCGACAGGATGTCGGGCTTTTTTTATTAAAAAAATATTTTAAATCATTGGATTAGAGGGCGTTCAAAATTCTGTGTCAGTAAATTTGACTAGATTTTAATTATATCATCTAATCGACCTTCAAAGTAAATGGATAATTGAGTAATCGTTTGTCCCCATTCCTGAATAGGCATTGTCCATTT
>NZ_VOYT01000030.1:0-10871 GCF_013420145.1 Acinetobacter sp. YH12021 | reverse complement strand
GCAGTTTTTCACTGACATCTTCGCCGATACGACGGAGTTGGCAGCCACAAGCACATTGGGTTGATGCAGGTTCATGCTCAATACGGATGGTGTGTAGATGATCTGGCAGTGGTCGACGTTTAGGTTTATTGGTTTTGGCTTTCTGTGTCGCTGCATTGGTTTTATCTGCATTTAGCCGTTCCAGTTCTAGATCAACCGCGGCAATATCTTCTTCGACCGCCTCATCCCACAGATGGATTTGTTTTGCGGTGAGATGTTCGTTTTTACTGCCGAATTTATGCTGTTTAAACAGCGCCAGTTCATGCTCGTATTTTTGATTGAGAATAGAAAGATGCTGAACTTTAGAATCTAATTGCTGATTGGTGACTTCAAGATGTTGAACTTTGGCATCTAATTGTTGATTTGATACTTCCAGATGTTGAACTTGAGCATCTAATTGTTGTTTATCTTCTGCGAGTTGTTGATGCTGCATCGCCAACTGTCTGGTGAATTCCAGCAGTTGTTCATGGGTCAGTTGGCTTAAGTCAGGCAGCGTATTCATGACCGCAGTATGCCTGAGGTCATGAAGAGAATGAAATAGAACGTTTGGAGGATGGCAGAATGGTCGAGCTTGGTTTAGAGCATATTCACCACTTGCTGCAATCCAATTCTCTGCCAGGGCAAACCTTGGATTAATGCCTGTAACTGTTCCGGGCTGAGGGCCACGGTTTCACCTTGGTGAACTTGAGCCCAGTGAAATTTACCCTGTTCCAAACGCCGGGCACACAGCCAGATGCCCAGTCCATCATGTACCAACACTTTCATGCGATGGCCACGTTTATTACAGAACAGGTAAGCACAATGCGGTTTAATGTAGCCAAAGGCTCTCACCACCTGAGCCATGACCGTATCCATCCCTGCTCGCATATCCAGAGGTTGGGTGGAGAGCCAGATTTCATCAATGCGGATCATGTTGCAAGTACCTTGAGTAATTCTGCTAAAGCAGATATTTTCGATACTTGCCATTTCAAGCCAATTTCTGCTTTTGAGTGGGGTAAAGTAATTTGAACTTTTAACATGTCAGTAGGAGTAGGATCTAATGCTGCAGAGCAAGATAAGGCAATAAATGCAGGTTTATTCGGTAGTGGTGAGCGATCACTCCCTGGCTTAGCATCAATTAAGCGAATCCATTTGGATACAAGATTTGTATTCAATCCATGTTGCAAAGCGACTGAAGCAATTGAAACGTCCGGTGCTTTACAAGCCTGAACGATCTGCTGTTTAAATTCAGCACTGTATGTTCTTCGTTTTTTCGCAAGAGATGCGATGGATGTCTGATTATTTGTAGTCATAAATTTAAGTCCCCACTTGTTTCTAAGTGGGGACTAAATTAAGGCTTATAGGATGAATTCAGAAGGTGTGTTCAGCGGACGCTTACCTTACACAAAAGAATTTACAGGCTCGATTGGACCGCTTTGAGCGAATTGCGGAAATTTCTCTTCGTATCATAGTGCTCATTCAAAAGTATGCTTTGTTTGATATAGCGGACATTACCTTTTCGGATTTTATTGCCCATAAACTACTAAATTAAAACCCGCTTAATGTACCTTACTAATTATCTTTTAAAAATGCAGCTCTTCTATCCGACACGGTTTTCCGTATAAATAGCCTTGATAGGTGTGACACCCCATACTCTGCAATAACGCGCGCTGGGCTTCTGTTTCAACACCCTCAGCTATGACTTGCAGTTCCATTGAGTCGGCTAATGTTATAACTGCCTGAGCGATGGCCCTATCATTACTGCTATTGATAATATCTCGAACAAACCCTTGGTCAATTTTCAACTGATTTATAGGCAATTGTTTTAAGTAGGATAAGGATGAATAGCCTGTACCAAAATCATCGATTGAAAAAGTCACGCCGTGCTGCTGCAACTCTTTCATCTTAGCTTTAACATCAGGAATGTTATTTGCGAGCAACGTTTCCGTAATTTCCAGCTTTAGCAACTGTGGATTTGCACCTGAGGTTTTCAATGCATTTAAAACAGTCTGAACAAAATTATCTTTGCTAAATTGAACTACGCTTATGTTAACCGCAATGCTTAGGTGTTGTTTTTCGGATTCTAAAGACCATTTTGCCAGAGTGGCGCAAGCTTCCTCTAGCACCCACTCGCCAATGGGTACAATAAGACCTGTTTCCTCCGCTAATGGGATAAATTGCAGTGGCGACACCATGCCTTTTTCTGGGTGTATCCAGCGTAACAATACCTCAACACCAATACACTGCTTCAGGTGATTGACCTGTTTTTGATAGAAAAGTACAAATTGCTGGCTTTGTATTGCAGAGTATAAGTCGCTAATAATTGCTGCTCTTGAGCTTACTGCAACTTGCATTTGCGGGTCAAAAAACTGCACACCATTTCGGCCAGCATATTTAGCCTTGTACATAGCCATATCAGCTTGCTTTAACAAATCTTCTTTTGACAGATTTTCACTGTTAAAAAGTGTTACACCAATGCTTGCCGAACTATTGTAAGTTAGACCGTCAAGATTATATTCCCTTGTTAAATTACTCACGATTTTTTGTGCAAGTCTCTCAGCCTGGTTCGCTGCTAATGTTGGTTCATGACTTAAATCTAATGCAATAATAACAAACTCATCGCCGCCTAAACGCGCTACGGTATCACCTTGTCTCACTGAGTTGACAAGACGCTCAGCGACCTGACACAACAGCAAATCACCTTTATTATGACCAGCACTATCATTAAGGTTTTTAAAGTTATCTAAATCAAGAAAAAATAATGCTGAGAAGTTCCTTGTACGAACGCTATGATTTATAGCTCCCGTCAATCTGTCCAACAACAGACGTCGATTAGGTAGCAATGTTAATGGGTCATAAAATGCTAACTGGTGAATTTCATTTTCACGTTGTTTACGCTCAGTGATATCCCTGACAACACCGATAAAATTAACTTCACCAGCCATTTGAACTTCAACTACACCAAGCTCGATTGGAAACATAGAACCATCTTTGCGCAAGGCCTCAAGCTCACGAATACGCCCAGTAATGTCACTGACACCACGTTCTATATAATTTGATAAGTAGCTATCGTGATGCTCTCGATGAGGTGACCCCATCAACATGCTAATATTTTTGCCAAGCGTTTCATCTTCCGTATAGCCGAAGATTTCCTGTGCGGCTTGGTTAAATGTCAGAATTTTACCACGACCATCAATAATAATAATGCCATCAAGCAACCCTTCAACAACAGCTTCCATCTGCCTTGACTTATCACTAAGCGCTTTTTCTGCAATTATTTGGTCATTGATATCAAAGTGTGTACCCAATAACCATAGAGCTTTGCCATCATATGTCCTTGAAGAAATACGCCCTCTGGTGTTTATCCATTTCCATTCACCATTTTTGTGTTTCATACGAAGATTGGCTTCATATATGGGTATTAGGCCTGATATGTGCTTTTCAAGAATAGTTGCACAATAAGCCAGGTCATCAGGATGCGTTAGCCTTTCCCACGTGTATCTGTTTCCAGGTAATAACTCAGAAAGTGTGTAACCCAGTAATGCGGCCCATTTATCATTGATAATCAACTCGCCTGTTTGAATATTAAAATGCCATGTGCCTATATTGTTAGCCTCTATTACGGCCTTAAGTAAATTCTGACTGTTCCTTATGAGCTCTTCATCCTGTTTCTCTTTTGTAATATCTGTTTCAATTGCAATATAGCCGCTCAAACTACCACTTTCACTAAACAGCGGGTTACAAGCTATTCTCACCCAGTAGGAATTTTGCGCTTTTGAATAATTTACAACATCAACATTAAAGCCGTTCTGTTGAGCAAGCGCATCTCTCATTATTGCAACAGTGGCAGGATCAGTGTCGGGCCCTTGTAATAACTCCCCAGGCTTTTTACCCTGCATTTCTTCAATGCTATATCCTGTAAGAAAGGAGAAGGCTTCATTAATCCATATAACTCGACCTTTGACATCAGTTATTACCACACCATTGGTTGTCTGCCTTGCAACTTCAGAAAGGCGTCTTATTTCTGACTGCGCTTCAACTTGTGCAGAGGTATTACGAATGACTACTAATACTTCATTATCATCAATCTTTTTGTATCGGGCTTCGAACGATTGATTTGACTTTTCAAACGTGTAGTTATGATGAATCACATCGTTGTTACAAAAGGCTTGCTTGAGGCACTCTACGAGTTGATGACCTAGCTCATTGGGTAGTATCTCATGAACGGTACGCCCCAAAATCGCTTGTTGAGGTTTAAGTAAGTCAGGATGCTCTTTGCAAACCAAAAAACGAAAGTTTCGGTCAATAACAAATACCATATCAGGCAGTGTTGCCAGTATTGAGGTTGTTTTTGCCATGCCTTTTAAAAACTGCTCTTGAAGTCGAGCTTGATCTTCTTTGGCAATTTCATACTCAACCATGTCTGCAAATTCGCGCAGTTCTTGCTGCTCTTTTGCTGAAAAGTCTCTGGCCACGGAGTCAATGAGACATAGAGTGCCGATGGGTTGCCCACTTGTCTCTCGCAGCGGTGCACCCGCATAAAAACGAATATGCGGCGCGTGGGTTACTAAAGGATTTGACGAAAAGCGCTCATCTTTTGTTGCATCTGAAACAATTAAAATATCCTCATGCAATATCGCATGGCCACAAAATGAGATATCATGGCCTGTTTCACAAGCGTCAAGACCCACTTTAGATTTAAACCATTGCCGGTCACTATCCACCAAAGAGATAAGGCATATTGGCACTTTAAATACAGACGCTGCTAATCTTGTAATGCGGTCAAAGCGCTTCTCTGCTGGCGTATCCAGCAAATTAGTTCGCTGTAATGCAAGTAAACGAGCAGCTTCATCAACAGGGAATTCAGGTGCATTCAAAACGTTACTCCAATAATTTGCTGCTTAATCGATTATTATCAATTGTACTGCAAGAATACACTGTTAAATGTTTTAGGCTTTCACTTGAAAGATTACCGCTTAAACCGTACTACCAGTTTATGAAGCTCATCAGCAATCTTGTTCAAATAAATAATCGTCTCTGAAAGCTGCATCGAGCTGTCATTACTTAAATCAGCAAGCGTTGAAATATTTACTATTTGCCGGTTAATGTCTTCAGCAACATGGGCTTGCTCTTCCACTGCTGCAGCCATTTGGGTCGACATAGAAGCGATTTGACCTATGGATTCTGAAATACCGCTGTAAGCGTCCGCAGGGAAAATCGCAAAAGCGCATATTCTAAAAGCGGATATTTTTACTTTGGGGAAACCGAACATTTCTATTTGGGGCTTACAGGTTTATTGCCTAAAAAATGCTATATGTTTAAAAAATATAGCATTTTTAAATTAACTGACGAATCAATCTTATAGATAAACTCTATAGATTTTTTTCAGTAGTTTCTTATGAAAAATCTAACTCTTTTTCAAATGTTTTTAATTCAAAACGAGCCATCGCTAAATTTGATTTAGAACGGTCAAGAACCAAATATAAAAACAAAGCTTCATTGGTGTCGAGTGGACGGATTAAGTGATATTGCTTACCCAAGGTAATTAGAATATCTTCAATACCATCATTCAATTGAAGTGCTTTAGCAACCTTGCGCTTTGCACGAATCACCTCAGTGTTACCTGCTGCTGCAAGTTCCAATTCAATGCCTGTCCCCTGAGTGGCTAAAGCCAAACCACTTTCACTATCAACCAGTGCTGCTGCAACAAAACCGTCAAGTTCGGTTAAGCTATCTAACGCAATACGAGCCATCTTTTTTCTCCTGAATTTATGGGAGGATTCCCATTAGTTATTTATGCTGCTTTAAAGACCTAGTTTTTTTCGCAATTTTCCAAAAAAACCGCTAATTTTATTCACTTTGGCTTCTTCAATAGTTTGGTGAGCTGCAATAAATTTCGCTTCATGCGGTTCAATGCACTGCCCCATTCTTAATAACTGCGCAATTGCAACAAAATGAAGAACTCTCTGATGAGAAAGTTCTAAATGATCAGCCACCATTTGAATGTTTGCACCTTCGGCAAAACAAGCCGAAAGTTTAAACAGGTCTTTACGTACAGAGCCTGCTAGCAATTGAGGCCAAATGTGTAATTTAAAATATTGACTCAATTGGACTTGTGCCACGTTCAGTGTTATAGAGTGATCTAGAATTTTCCATAAACCAATATATAAATCCTCAGTACGCTGATGACTGATCGTCTCTTGTATAAATTGAGAGGTGGCATAGGATTGATGAATAGTATTATTAAATCTAAGCATTGGGATTTCAGAGTTCGCCCAAATTCTATCCGTAGCTGTATCAATCAAAACTAAAAAGCCTTTCTCATCGTAGACCTGAATAAATCCATTGTTTGAGTTAAAAATATTGTCAAATATGCTTGCTGCATCAAGAGGTTCTAAATGGCTAGTAGGTTCAGCCATGACTTTAGACTTAGCAACTGAAGAGTCATTTAAACAGTAATCGTGTAACCATCGGTTCAACTCATCTAAATGTACGAGTGGATAGGATAAAGTGTCATCAATAATCCGTCCACCATTATCGGCGACTTTAATTAAACACAAATAATGGGAAACATGATGCGATAAGATATTTTGAATACTTGATGAATGAAAAAAGAGTTTATTAACCAAAAGTAAATCAATATGTTGTTCGGAAATATTAACCCAATGAACCTCAATATCCGAAGGTAGGCATGAAATGATTTGTATTTTGAGCTGATTTAGTACGACTAGGCTAACACCAGAAACAGCAATATTTAAAACTCTATTCATTTTATCAATACTTTAACAATGCTAACCAATAACTACACTTTTTAACCAATTTAGCCAGTCAAAATAACTACTCAACTCGAATTAAAGAGGCACCGAATTATCAGCAACCAATAACTCAGAAACTTTTTTTAGTGCATACAACAGTTGACCAATCAAGACATTTTGCGAGGCTGCAGTCACTATCACCATCGGATAGTTTGCGTGCTCAACTCCTACCAAAATCACTTTACCGTTATCAGCCTCAAGAGTAATGGTTTTACATCCAGTTAAGTCGATTTCTGAAATGAATGCAGAAACCATTGCCAGAATTGAACTACTGACAGCAGCAATTTTTCCACCATTCGTCAGATTTTTTTTACTTGCTAGTGCTAATTCAAAACCGTCAGAAGAGCAAAGCATGACAAAATCGATACCAGAAACTTCATTTAAGACTTCTTGAATAAGTTTCCGACCTGAATCAATCAATTGAGGTGGGATCTGACGTGTGTTCTCGACTTTAAACATTTAAGACACCACCTTTAAACTAGAATATTTTGCACTTCAACAACTGCTATCAGCGCTTCAATCATTAACAGTACATCGTCCTTTAGTCGTACATCTACACCAAACAAAGGATATCTATAGTTATTTTCTATCATATAGTCTCGGTAAATCTTCAACATCTGGTCATTTTGTTCATCCAAATGAGTAATCCCAATCACTATATTGTCACTGTATTCTTTAAAATTATCTAAATAAAACTCTAAATCCTGTACGCGCTCTGTACGTGAATGATCAATTAAAATGATAATGCCTATTGCGCCTTTACAAATGATTGACCACATAAAATCAAAGCGGTCTTGACCGGGAGTGCCGTATAATCCGACCTTGGTTTCATCATCAAGAATGATTTCACCATAATCGATGCCAACGGTAGTCAGGTATTTGCTATGTGCATCCAGATCAGTATTAATCGTTTCAGTTTGCATGACTGGAATGTCGGAAAGCATTTTAATTGCTTCTGATTTACCAGCCCCCATTGTGCCGCCAAAAACAATTTTATATTGCTGTAAAAGCATAAAATATTATCATCCAAAAAGCGTTCACCCGGAAAAACCGGGATCATAGATAAATAAACTCACAATGTTGTTTAACAAAAAATTTAATGAGTTAATGCCATCCTAACAAACCAAGCTCGACCCAACCCCAACATGTCACTTAAAGAAAAAACCAAGATGATAAATGCCTGAGCTTAAGAAGATTGAATACTCTTAAGAAATAATTAACAGGCTATCAGTATA
Source organism: Acinetobacter sp. YH12021 (assembly GCF_013420145.1). Lineage (NCBI taxonomy): Bacteria > Pseudomonadati > Pseudomonadota > Gammaproteobacteria > Moraxellales > Moraxellaceae > Acinetobacter > Acinetobacter sp. YH12021. The sequence continues at coordinate 2,803 of NZ_VOYT01000030.1, read as the reverse complement.
ATTTATTACGATGATCGAATAAATACTGGAAAATATCAGATATTTCAGTAACGTGAATAATTTTATAATTATTATATACAACCTATGTCACAAAAGTAAATAAGTAAGCTGTCACAGTTCAAAAAATTGCTGCATGTACCAGTAAAATTGCACTGATCAACAACACTGACAGTATTCTTAACACAACAGCCCTATTAGATGTATGCTCAATTGGGACACAAATGAGTGTGTTCATTTGCATGATAAAGAACAAAGGATGTTCCCCCTGTATTTATTTTTCTTTCTTGTACGAGATATAACACGAAGAATATTCAAAGTATTGGATATTCTTCACGTTTTTTTGCACAAAAATTACAAATATACCTTATTCCCCATAATAAATTTCATGGGCAATTTTAAAGGTTTCAACATGCAAATCGACTAAATCAGGTAAAGTCTGATAGCCACCAGCCAACACAAACATCAATGGGATTTGATGCTGTTTGGCAAGCCGAAATACCATTTCATCACGCTGTTGAATATATTCAGCACTCAACCATGGTGAACCACAAGGATCGTTCTGATGACAATCCATACCGGCCTGATAGACGATGAGATCGGCCTGCCATTCGATCGCCATTTCAAAAGCCTCAGCAATCGCATCGCGATATTGCTCAAAATTTCCATGCTGTTTATGAATATGACGAGTAATAGCACGTTCATAACTTCGGCAACCGGACTGCAATGCAAAAATACTAAAATTAAATAGGTTATCCAATCTGAGCGTAAATTCAGCTGTCCCATCCCCACCATGTTGATCACAGTCCAGGATAAAAATTTTTTTATCTGGAAACTGCTGTGCAATCAATGCCAACCCATTAAAAGTACAAAAAGCAACTCCTAATTGATAATGGGCATGATGAAAACCTTGGGCAATATTTGCTGAAATTTGATGCTTCCATGCCAACTCTGCAGCTTTAATTTGTCCGGCATTAATGCGATAAATGGCATCTCTTAATTGAGTGTTCCATGTCTTAAAACCCTGAAAAGTAGCTAGTTTTTTAGGTGATCCAGTATCAAAAGCATCCACATACATAGGGTCGTGGAGTCTTTTCAATATATTGAGATCAATTAATTCAGGTTCATGGAACTGAAAACAGCCTAGATGTTCTAGGGCTTCGGCCACAGCAATCAGTTTTTCCATGCTATTGGTATGGGTTTTTGCAAAGTATTGGGGAGAATAACAAACCTGTAACATGCATTAGCTCCGGATTTGTGCTGAAGCAATATCGGCAAGTTGTTGCAATAAAGTTGTTTCAGGGCTAAACAGGCCATTGGCTATTTGCTGTTGGAAATGCGTGCTAAAGGTTCTCGCACGGTTTTCTGGGGATATTGCAAGCGTAGTTAAGCGTAAATACCAAAAACCTGGTATCTCGCTGTATGGGATTACAAAGCCCGGTAAATTCTGGTTTGCTGTTTTGTTTTGAATAGTTGAAGAATCATAGTCAACTGAAAACAATGAACCTGCGGGTAAACACACCCCATTCATTAAGAGCGGTTTTAAACTGATACAGGAGTGATCATCGCCCATATTTAATTTTTCCAGCAACAAAGGTTGATTGTGCTGATTGACAATAATATTGACTGATCCTTTTCTTAAAATACGTCCATGGGCAATTTTTAAGAAAAAGTTTTCTGCCATTGGACAAGAACCCACTTTAGGCTTTTCAGCTAATACTGGTAACTCGACTAGACCTGTTTGCGCTGAACTTTTAGGCAGAATAATATCAGCAATCATTTGAACTAACAGTTTACTTTCTTCTTGTTGAGCCTGCTGAGCAAGTTGTCTAAGTTGTGCCTGAAACTGAATGTGTTTAATCAAATCAGCTGTGGATTCAGGTTTATTTTTTTGTATGAGGGTCGTAGTTTCGATATTCTGATCCAAATTATGCCAGTCACTAAGCTTACGTTCCTTGAGTAAATTCTTTAAGGTTTGATCCTCATAATCTCTGAACAATTTAAAATCATTCAGTTCATGAGGGGCACGAGCAACATTAATAAACTCTGCAAGAACCCGAGTTGCTTGCGTAAAACCACAACCTCTTCGTTCTGTTTGATGTGAAAAATGTTCGTTCAGCATTTCTGTCAATGTTTCAGAAAGCGGATATTGTTGTCTTTTAAAGAGTTGAACGATTTCGTGATCTGATCCGTGCATTGATTATAACAGTAGTTAATTTAAGGTGCTGTATGTTAAACATATTTGATAGGACTTGCGCACTATTATTTAAAGATTCTCTGTGGTAGCAGATGATTTTTATCGAGAATAAAGTCATCAATGAAGCTTTTGATAATTGGTCTAAATAATTTCTTCTGCCAACGATATACATTTTCAAAGATCCGCTCAAACTGGTTCTTTTGTATCTCAACGTAGGCCATCAAGGCTGAAAAAATATGATTCAAAATCAGTTTAGATCGTCTTACCTGAAACTTTTCAATATGACAAACCTGTTTAATAACCCGGTGATATTGCTCTATTTTCCAATGACTTGAATGTAATTCATGAAAACCCTCAAAGGACAATAAGTCATCTTCATCTTGATGTACAATATAAAACCTCTGCTGTTCTTTTAACTGAGTCTTAAATAATTGTACAAAGCCAAAATCTTTGAGCCAAACCACTTGACCCTGATGGAAATCTGGCAATAAACGCAGTTGAAACCATTGTCCTTTTTCTGGGGAAACCTTACGGTTACAGTCGATACCAAACATAAATCGAATACCATATTTTCTTATGGTTTTTAGATTTCCAGTCGATGAATACCAA
>NZ_VOYT01000002.1:0-336856 GCF_013420145.1 Acinetobacter sp. YH12021 | reverse complement strand
ACTGCTGGCTTGGCAATGTTTTTACTTTTGAGTAGTTCATGCAACAATGATAACCGAATATGGCTTATTGATCGGTACGAAAAATAATCACTAAATTGGTTGTTTTTTGATTTATGCAAGAGATCTATTAAGCAAAAAGCCACGGACTTAATCAAGTGGGAACAGCAGTTTGGGGTTGTGCTACATCGCATTGACGAAGTACTCAACGAATTATCAGATACTTATGAAAATTTACGTGATCGTATTTTTTCAATTCAAGAAGAAGTAGAAAGTGGTGATTTAGATGCCTATTGGCTCAATCATTTTGAATTGCTAATTGATTTGGGGTGGATATCATGAGTTCATTTAATTCATATCTATATTCATTGGGTATTGCTGAGCAGTTCTTACCTGATGAGTACAATCTACAGAATAATCAGCTGACTGTTCCAAGTACTTTTGTATTATCGCGAATGAAGAGTGGTGAGATATTGTCAGTTTATTCAGACAATATCTGGGATCTTTCTCCATATTTACCGAAGTGTGATTGTCGCCTGAATTTTGATAGTTGGCTTGAAAATGCTCGTGAAGATGATTTTCTCTTTTGCCAAATTCGGGCAGAAATGAAAAAAATCAGTTTTGCTTTGCTTTATATAAAATCTGGTAAATCGATTATTAAAAGTATTGAACAGCGGCATACGGTTTTACGCCAGTTTGCAGCAATTGCATATAAGAATGGCTGTACATTGCAGCAGTTATTTAGCGATGTTGGTTATATGTCAAAAGTAAATGATGCTTATGTTGGTGTGAGCTATCAAAAAGCCATTCACATTAAAGCATTTTTAACGGATTGTTTTGCCTTACAACAGCAATACCCATTGCTCATTCCTGCGTTTAGTACATATAAGCCAATAGAGCATTTAGCAAAGTTGGCTGCTCAACTCAGGTTGCAGTCAGGCAAAGTAGGCCCACAAACCAAGTTGATCCCTTCACGGCTTTATATAGCCTTAATTAATGCTTTAGCAGATAAATTGAATGAATTTAATCAAAATGCATCAGCACTTCTGAAATGGTTTCAGCGCAAGCAGCAGGATGCAAATTTTGCTTTGATGCCGACAGAATTTAAGCGTAAAAAAAATGCGGTAAGTTTTGCTGATGCTCGAGATTTGCTCGGTTTAACGGCACTGTTTGAAAATAACCAGATTCAAAAACATGCCAACCTCACCCGTTACATGACGCTGATTCAAGGTATGGCCAAGTTGTGGATTCATCTGTTTACAGGGATGCGTGATAATGAAGTGAATCAGCTGTCTTCTGATTGCTATCAAACTATTCAAAGTAATGAGCATCTTGTGCATGTCATTATGGGCTATACATCAAAATTACACGGGGGTGGCAACAAGTCTACGTATTGGATTACGTTTGAAGATATCCAGTTTGGGGTGCGTGCAGCACAAAGCATTGGTGAAATCTACGCTCTGCTCAACTCACATTATGATATGTCTAATCCTGCTGAATACCCATTATTTCCAACGCGTTATTTGCAAAATCGGAATAAGCAAAATAAAAAGGATTTTATTTCCAATTTTTCAGGTGCCCCGACTCGAACACAGTCTAATTTTAATCAGTATTTAAGCCGTATTTCTGTCTTGCTTGGAGAGGGGGTGAAAATCACAGAAAGTGATATCGCCGAGCTTGAAGCTTTTGATGGTTTTCGCAATTGGCGAGAAGAAAAAGACTGCCAAGTTGGTGAGTACTGGAATATCTGTACCCATCAATTTAGACGTTCGCTTGCAGTTTATGGCGCTCGTTCAGGCATGATCGGACTTGGCGCTTTGTCAGTCCAATTTAAGCATCTAACAGAGTCTATGACGTTGTATTACCGTAATAATGCGGTATTTGCACCAAATATTTTAGTGAGTGACAGTCAAAAAGAGTTTATTCAAGAACTGGAATATCAGCGCTTGGTACATTCTTATGCGCAATTTGAAGAGGGTGTAATTAATAGTGCTGGCCGTTTACTTGGTGGGGCAGGAACCTATTTGCAGCTACAAAAAGACCGCGAGCAATTACTCACAGTATTTCCAAACCGTGATGAAACCATTAAGCGTATGAAAAAGGGTGAAATTGCCTATAAGCCTAGCTTGTTTGGCGCATGTACCAACCCTGATTCTTGCGAAAAAATTTCTTTTACGGCTATTACGAGCTGTTTGAGTTGTGCCCATGCTGTGTTTGATGCAACAAGTGCTGAAAAAATACAAAAAGCGGTTCAGCGACTACAACGGCAGCGAGATATGCAAGTACAGAACAGTCTGCTATACGCGCAAATGGACAGTGAGATTTTGGCTTTAAACAAAATGATTCAAAAAATTAAAACGATTAATATTGAGGTGTAAAATATGAGTGCACTTAATGATTATTACGCTGCTTTAGAGCGATTAAAAGCTAACAAACCGATTGTTCTACCGAAAGGCTCTGCCATTAATAACGATACGGTTGCAATGGAGGCTGGACGTAAACGAGGCTCGATTAAAAAGAGCCGTCATGCTGCATTAATTGAGGCAATTGAGCAAGCTGCACAGCAAGCGGGGCAAAATCTTCTTTCGCCTGCCCAGCAAATTGAGCAAGCGAAAACTAAGACCAAAGCGGTGAAAAGTGATTATGAGCAGCTGAAAGAAGATTATGAAATACTGCTGGAAAAGTGCAATTCGTTGTTGCTAGAAAATTTTGAGTTGAGGCAAAGTACTCGGACTATTTGATTGATATAGCCACTCAGTTTATGAACTTAGTGGCTTTTTAATAAACGGAGTAAAAAATATGCCGTTAAACTTATTTCCACGGTCTGAGGTCTACTATTTTGATGATGCTCGAAGATTCTTTATTGACTAATACCACCATATCTACAGCATTGGCTTTTAAGGGTAGCCACGCATCTGCTTTTGGATATTTGGCTAAAGTTTTTTCAACGTCTGCTTTTGAGTTGTACTGTTGCAGTTCTACAAGTGGTAATGCACGTTGTTGGATTTGGTGTTTGGCTTGAGTGAGTTCTACATAACGTTCTGGACGCTGTGCAATAGAAATACCCCCTAAAACTTCTGCAAACATTTCATCATTGCGTTGTTGTGTGTCTTTGGCAAATTCAGTAGCCACATATTGCGGTTTAAACCATGAAGGTTGTTGGAATTGTGGCTGTGCTTGCTGAATTTTCGTATCAACTAATTCATTTTTTCTAACCAACTCAAAACGATCTACATTGTAAACCAACCATGCAGGGCGACCTTGTTCGATGCTATATACGCCATAACATAAAGCCGCAATTTGAATGAGAATAATGACACTAAGATCAAATTTTAGTGTTTTTTTGCCTTCTTTATAGACTACAAAACCTAGTACAGGACCAATAATGACATCAATTGCCAGTAGCATCAAAAAGATGTGCGTCACCCCGACAGCCTTTGCTAAGGGTAAGGGATACCAGACCAAGAACACCAGTACCATACTGAATAGTGCAATCAGGATAGATATGGATAGATGGCTTAAAAAGAATTTGAGACGCTTTGACATAATCACTTGAGTTGGTCGATATATGGATGAGTTTATACCAAAATGATTCTACATAAACACTAGCGACATTCTGGAGGAGCATATTTTGCAGGCAATGTTCCTAGATTTGCAACCAATCCTTTAGTTGTTGCATTACGGTTGGTTGTTGATGCACATGCCCAATCCACACTACCTGTATCACTAGCAATTTTTGCACCTTTTACATTTGGCGTGAGTACAAGCGTTGTACCTAAGGCATCTGTTGGAAAACCTGAACTAATGCTATTTGTTAATGTTACCGTGACCACACCATCATTATCTATCTGAATATCGTCAACATATTTTGTTGCTTTCTCACTAGCTAAAATTGCATTATAACTGGTCGCTAGACCTGTAACAGCAGGAAGACCATCTGCAATAAATGCTTCACTCACCTGTGCTTTTGCTGAAGCAGCTTGTATGAGTGCCTCGCTTATCTTTGCCCGAACTGTATTAAACTGATAAGCAGGGATTGCCACAGCGGCTAAGATACCAATAATTGCTACAACAATCATCAGCTCTATTAAGTTAAATCCTTGTTGTTTTTTCATAGTCGCGCCCTTGTCATTTATTACAAAGACACAAGCAAAAAACAAGCCAAAATTTATTTTATTTTATTTCAATAGCTTATTATCTACTTTTTTATAAAAGTCACGTTTTATATCAAAAAGTGACAATTATTTTACATTCAATCTATTTTACTCGAAAATGCAACCAACTGACTTTCCAAGGTATGATGTGGACGAGGTCTTCTTCGCCCCATAAGGGTGGGGGGTGGTCACCCACGACAATGACTTCGACCCCCTGCATTTCTGGACGTTGAATTAATTTTGCGAGTTCATCAAAAAATTGGGTTTGTAGCTGTGCGTTGTGGCAGACGTCGCTATCGGATTGAATATTGAAACGCTCACAATCAAAGCGTTTATTGTAGATATCCTTTTTGGCATAAGGTTGGTGTGAGGTGAGTGTCATCCAATATAAAAATAATTTATTATTTTGGTGTTGTTTAAAAATATCCCCAACTTGCGTCATAAGCTCGCTATCACAAACACCCTTGAAAGCAGCACAGCGCTTTAACCCGAGAAAGTGCTCACCAAATAAAGTACGTTGAAAACCTGCTTTAGCATACCATCTTGTACGGTCGTACAATAAACCATTTGTACCATGTAGCGAAATGGTTTGATAGCCGCGCTGTTTGAGCTGGTTGGGTAAGCAGTTGTCAAATTGTTCAGCGGCTAAATTACCCAGCGCAAAACCGCCCTGTTTTAGCTGTAGCCCGCAAAGCTCGCGTAATTCACCTGCTACCGTAGCAGAATAGGCTTTGCTATAACCTGTGCTTAGATGATCTAGTCGTTCTTTTTGTTGGAAAATATGCTGTAAAATCGCCTGCTGTGCTTGGGCATTGGCTAACTGTCCCCACGATTCGGCAACAACATACAAGATACGCGGGGAAGTTGGCTGGATGAGCTGATCTGCAATGCGTTCTTTATTACTGGCTAAAGTGGTAAGTTGGGGTGTGGTTGCCATGAGACTATAAAAGTCATCGCTAATTAGCTGTTTATAAAGTAGGCTCTGACTGTGTGCATAATAAAAATTGTCACGCCCTAAAATAGCAGTAAACGAGGTATAAGTGAGCCCTGTTTGCATCACCACGTAGCTAGTGATTAAAAGGCAGGCGGTGATGAAAGTGGGATAAGGTGGCTTTAGATATTTAGGTCGAGAAAAGAAAAAGATTAGCCCCAATAGCACTACTGTACAGCAGAAGAAAAACAAACTGATCACAATATAATTCAGCGGAGCAATAGGAATAAAACGCGCTAGATAGCGAATCGCTGCCAAGTCCATAAAGGGAAAGAGCTGAATCACTAACATCAGCACATCGCTAATCAACGCGAGCACTAAACATACACCCCCCAAGAGACGTATCGGTCGCCAAGGTATTGTTAAAAATAATAAGGCAAGCAGATAATCGATATTCAGGAGCGGGCGAGATACCCCAGCATAATGGGTAAAAACCAAAAATACGACATTGGGTAAGAGAATAAGCAGGAGTGAATACAGCCATGTACCGAGTGTAGGTGCTGCTAAGTCTTGTCGAAGATAGGTAGGTAATTTCATTAAAGTAGAATAGTCAATAAAAAAGACTGGCGAACCAGTCTTTTAATAAATCTTTGGTATAACACTAAATATTAACGGCATTCAGAAGGAACATATTTAGATGGCATATCACCAAGAGGAGTGATTGCAGTTAAACCACGGTCATCTGCCGTTGTATTTGTATCAGAAACACATGCCCAGTCAATTGAACCTACAGTATCTTGATCCAAAGCGGCTTTTTGCACGTTTGGAATGAAGTTAATAGTTTTCCCCTGTGCAGCTAATGGTAAACCACTGTCACCAGTAGTAGCGGAGGTTACAGTGATTGCACCTGTAGTGTCGTTGATTTGAATATCTGAAACATATTTACTTGATTTTTCACTAGAGCCACGCGCATTATATTCAGTCGCAGCAGCTTTTACACCATTTACGCCATCAGTTTGGAATGCTTCGCTAATCAAACTTTTTGGTGAAGATGCACCAACAATCATTTCGGATACTTTGGTACGTACCGTGTAGTCTTGGTAGGCAGGGATTGCAACAGCAGCCAAAATACCAATAATAGCGACAACAATCATAAGTTCGATGAGCGTGAAGCCCTTCTGCATTGTATTCATAACATTCTCCACAAATGTTGTTAATTTAATTATAAGCTTTGTAAGCTATTTTAATATTAGCACTAAACGTGCCAACTTTTATTATAGACAATTTACACAGAAAAACAGCACCTTACACATAAAAAAATTAAGACTTTTAATTCGACTGTATATTTTTGTTAAAAAGTGACAATTATTGGCAGGTTTAATTTTGTATTTTGGACAAATATTGTCATTGTGTGATGCTTATCACATATATTGGTTGTTCTTTTTTAGGTGTTGTAATGTCGTTCTTTATGTTGAAGTCTATCGCTTGAAATTTTCTGGGTATAGTAGGGCGCTATTTCTACCATCGTTAGTGCATCTCAATCTCACTCTTTACCGAGTTTATGACACGTTGTTTCAGTTGCTTCAATTTGCGCGATTGAGTCGCGTAACCGTTTTGCATTGGCAGGACTTTTGAGTAGGTACGCTGTTTCTTTAAAGGTATTAGAATCATCTAGAGTTATTATCACCACGGCTTGTTTTCTTCTCTATTAATAAGTACAGGTGCATGATCGTCTATAACGTAATCGAGTATATCCGCTAAATTGTCTTCCAACTCAGCACATGTAATGACTTTCATTTCTGCTCCTTAAAAATTTTCTTTATCTAAAAGCTAGACAGCCTGTTTTAATCGGTAGGGACCTTATTTTGAGTTTTATATACTTCAATAAATTGCTCGAACTGAGCATGACTTAACTGAATATGAGCGTGTTGTTGTAAAACTTGCGGTGCGTGATTTTGAATTAAATAAATAAAAAATTCGGTGAGTGTAGCGTAAGCTAGAATAGCGGCAGTTCGTTCTGCCAATTGCTTTGTTTCAGCATCTAGATGTATTTCTATGCATTCATTGTTGGTCATCATTCATCTTCATTTGAGCATAAAATTTTTTATATTTCGCATGACGCATAACAAACATAAAATTTTAAGGTCGGTATGAATACAAAAAGTCTCTTTTGGAGATTGCTCATTTTTAATTAGGCGGACTAAAACACGTTTTTAACACCTTAAGCATTTTTTAGGATATGGACAAACGTGAAAAATTTGTCGTTATAAAAGCATGTCCATATGGACAAAATATAAAATTGAGTAAATGAATAGAATTCAACAGTTTGGAGCGTGTCCATATAAAGTGACTTATGGAATGTAATAAACTCATGATCGTTGTAGCAATCATCGGTATTTTGGCTGCAATCGCACTTCCAGCATACCAAGACTATACAATTCGTACACGTGTATCAGAGGGCCTAACATTGGCTGCTGGGGCAAAAGCAGCAATTAATGAGGTTGCAAGTGCTCGTGATCTTACGGTCGCTGCAGAAACTTGGAATGAACAGCAAGATAATAAGGGCGCAGTTTCAAAATATGTGGATAGCGTACAAATAGATGATGGTAATGGTGAAATTACAATTACTTATAATAAAGACAATGTAGGTGCAATTCCAACTGATGCAACACTTGTTCTAAAACCATCTGTAAGTATTGGAGGTACTTTTACTGCGCTTGATACGGTTTTAGCTGGTGACGAGTCGGGAGTTGTTGATTGGGCATGTGGTTCTGTTGAGACTCGTGCGGCAACTGCGCGTAGTATGCCTGTTACTGCAGGTACTTTACCAGCAAAATATGCTCCTGCTGATTGTCGTTAATATATAAATTAGATTAAAAGAAGACTGGTTCGCCAGTCTTTTTTATTTAAGAGAAGGTAATTTTAATGTCGAATAAAGATTTTTTAAAGGAAATAATTGAATTATATAAAATACAGCAAAATTCAAAAAATATTTCTGAAAATATTATTCGTGGACGTAGTAAGTCTATTGCTGGCGAGGCAGAAGAAATATTTGCAAAATTTATTGAAAGTAATAATTGTCGCGACTGTATGTACTATATAGATCAGCCAATTCAATTTGGTTCCACTAAACGTATTTGTTATCCTGATATTTTCATTCTAGAAAATACTGGCGTTATTTCACATCTTATTGATATAAAAATGGATATAGGGTGGAAGCGTAATGAAATATTTGATTTTTGCTCTTCTCTTGATAGGGATGTTAAAAACATACAAGGTATAGAAACTCAATTTTCCATCAAAATAGAAAAAAGTAAAAAGCAACGTATTTCAGCAACATTTTCTCAGGATTTAAAGTATCATGTGGTGATACTTTCTAAAAAAAACTCAAAAGTAGATGTGTTGGAAGAACATCATAAGAGAGTTAATAATGAGCTGAATTCTGTTGATTTATATATGTTATCTGATGGAGTATATTTGAATGATTATGATAATATTGACACAATACTAGGTAAACTTATCGTGCTAGATGGTGAGTTTCAGCGATTTTTTAATGCAATTAGGCAAATTTAAAGTATTTTTATTTTTAAGTTGTGAAATATTATGTCTAAGCGCCTAATTTTTTTTCTCAGTCATATCGCTATATCTTGCGTTATTGCGTTGATTGCAATGCTGCTAGTGTTTTTTATTTGGTACCCAACACCGCTAGCCACTGCTGTCGGGGTTACGCATATTTTTTTGATGCTACTGGCGATTGATGTCATTATTGGACCTGTGCTTGGCTTTATTGTCTATAAAGAAGGCAAAAAGACCTTAAAAATGGACTTGACCGTTATTATTGTGCTGCAACTCTGCGCGCTAGGTTTTGGTCTCTATAGTATTGCAGAAGGTCGTCCTGTATGGCTAGCTTATAATGTCGATCGTTTTGAGTTGGTGCGTAATAACGATATTGTCGAAGAAAAAATTGCCCAAGCCTTGCCACAATATCAGCATCCATCATGGGGTAAGCCGCAATATGTTGCGGTAGAGTTTGCCAAAGACAGTGAAACACGTAATGAAGATATGTTCGCCGAAGTGATGGGTGGAATATCTTTGGCGCATAAGCCTGAGCGTTATGTTGATATTTCAAATGCAAAAACTCAAGTCCAGCAACGTATGCAAAAACTTGTGGTTTTAGAGCAATATAATGAACAAACAGTCGTTCAAGCCATAGTTAAAAAATACCCACAAGCCACTGGTTTTGTGCCATTAAAAGCCGTAAATGTCGATATGACCGTATTGGTCGATGCGCAAGGCGATGTAATAAAAATCGTGGATTTAAGACCATGGCAATAATCGCTTAAATGAAAAATCGGGAATTTCACTATTCCCCATGCGATCATCCCATTTTAAAACTGGCAGAATTCCAATCAAACTTGCTGTACAAAGCACTATCATCTTGCCAAAAAAAATATAACCTAGAGCCAGTTTTTTGGTCTGTTTTTCTTATGAAATCTGCATTGCTATTTTTGGCTGCCATCCTCATCTCCCTAGCGTGGCTATTGCCTATTCACTACCGTCCGTGGGTTACTTATACAGGCGAACTCTACGCATTTTTTGCCTTATTTGCTCTCGCAGCCAGCCTTTTTAAAGAAAAACTACAGATACCCAAAATCAGCTTGCCCTTACTAGCACTGTGCAGTGTTCCGCTCATTCAGTGGGGCTTAGGCTTAGTCTTTTTCTTTGACAAAGCCTTGCTCAGCAGTGTGTATATGTTCAGTTTTTGGTTGGCAATTATATTTGGTTATAACCTCACGCAAAATAATATTGAACGTGAACGTATCTTTACAGGCTTTAGTTATGTGCTACTCGGCGTGGGAAGTATCACTGCATTCATGGCAATTTGCCAGTGGCTCACACTAGATCAATACCTGCCAATGATGGTGGATATTAAAATTGGACAACGCCCTTATGCCAACTTCGCCCAACCCAATAACATGGCGACCTTTTTGGTGATGTCACTTATGGCATGCCTATATTTATACGAAAAACAAAAACTTAAAACCCTGTGGATTGTGATTGCAGCCGCAATGATTTTGGTCGGTGTGGTACTGAGTCAGTCGCGTACTTCATGGTTGGCATCGCTGTGCATCTTGACGTATTTGAGCTATCAACAATACCGTGGCGTGATGCGGATAAAATGGCGCTATAGCTTACTGTGGTTTGTGGCATTTATTGGGCTGATTTTTATCGTACCTGCTTTCAGTCAACTACTCTCACAAAGTGCAGAACTTTCAGTGCAATCTCGTGATGTGGTACAACGCGCCACAGGTGATATGTCGCGCTTGGCCATTTGGCAGCAAATGCTCGCTGCGATTGAACATCAACCGTGGTGGGGCTATGGTTGGCATCAAACCAGTGTGGCGTATGTCACGGTTAGTGAATTTGTACAAGGTCCTGTGTGGATTCGCAGCGCACACAATTTTATTTTGGACTTTTTACTTTGGAACGGTGTGATACTAGGCGTACCATTTTTGGCGTATTTGGGTTATTGGGCTTACCAGTTGCATAAATATACCCAGTCGGTGGAATCGGTTGTGGGGATTTTAATGCTCGGTGCATTTAGTGTACATGCCATGCTGGAATTTCCACAAAACTATGCCTACTTCTTGCTGCCTGTAGGTTTTATTATCGGCATGGTTCAATCACAACGTGTGTTTAAAAACTTCACTTTATCTGCAATTTATTTACGCAGTACTTTTGTACTTGGCGCATTGTTGTTGATGCTGATTTATCGGGATTATGAGGTGATGGTGCCAAAACTGAATCAGTCGGTACGCTACGAACACACACCTGAAAAAATCACCCATCAAGAGCGTATTTGGGTACTCGAAGAATTTAACCGCCGTATTGCGTGGATTCGTTTAAATCCTTATAGCCTACAAACGCCTGATCAATTGCAGGATATCCATGAAATTGTGTTGAATTATCCAACCCGCTACGATTTATTGAAATATGCACGCGTATTAGCATTTAACGGTTATGAAGCAGAAGCCAAAAAGCAATTATGGTTGTTAAGCACTTTGTGGCAGGTTAATGTGGATTATGCGACTTTATTGGATGAGGCAAAGCCGCGCTGATTTGTGTAGCGCAAGGAGGGGGATTTGAAAATAGTGAGCCAAATATGGTGAAAATTTTCAATGTTGAAAATCTCTCCCAACTTCTCTTTAAAAAGAGAGGGGGTATTCATTATAAAATTGATTTCATGTGCGAAAATTTAAAGAGATGCTGAACTTTTGTTCAGATAAAGGGAGTTGTGTTAAAATTGTATGATCTATTCAAACAATAAGGCATGCTGATGGCGAGAATTACAAGTGTAACAATTGGCCCACAACTCGATAACTTTGTGGGCAAACTGATTGAATCTGGACGTTATGGTTCAACCAGTGAAGTGATGCGATCTGCACTAAGATTATTGGAGCAGCAAGAAAATCAAACTGCAGCTTTAAAGCAAGCGATTGAAGCAGGTGAGAACAGTGGAGAAAGTACACTTAGCCTAAAAGATATTGCGGCTCAAGTGAAGCAGAAGCATCGTGTATAAGCTATCAAATTTAGCTGTCGACGACTTCACTGCTATTTATGAATACACCTTACTTAATTTTGGTGTAGCTCAAGCTGACCAATACACGCAACATTTGGAAAATACCTTTCATTTGTTAGTGAGTTCACCGCTGATTGGTTATGCATGTGTTGATATTGGCGAGGGAATACGCCGTCACGATCATCATCACATGCTATTTTTTATAAAAAACAGGATTATGGAATTTTTATTATTCGGATATTGAATCAACAGATGCAACCCATGAAACATTTTTTTGCGTTATAAATACTTTTTTATAAATCCAAGAATTTAAAATGCGCATAAGTAAAATATATTGATATTGAGAGCTTCTTCATTAGAGATAGGCAAGATGCTGAATTTTAGGTAAAGTGCCCCAAAAAACAAAAGACTGGAAAACCAGTCTTTTGAGTTATCTAAACCAGATGAATCTTAGAGTTGGCTTTGAATATAGTTTTCAATACCCACAGTTTCAACCAAATCAAGCTGTGTCGTTGCCCAATCTAAATATTCTTCTTCTTTCTCTAAAATTTCCTGAACCAAATCACGGGTTACATAGTCCAATTGTTGCTCTGCTAAAACCGCCGCTTTTTGAATCGCTTCAATATTTTCTTGGACTTTACGCACATCGCAGTTTAAAACTTCAACTGTATGCTGACCGATATACAATTTGCCCAAGTGCTGTAAATTTGGCAGCCCTTCTAAAAATAAAATACGTTCAATAATTTTGTCAGCATGTTTCATTTGACGAATCGACTCTTTATATTCAGCCGAGCCGAGTTGTTCAATGCCCCAATCATTAAACATACGTGAATGTAAAAAATATTGGTTAATTGCAGTCAGGTGATGATACAAAACTTGGTTGAGTTGATTAATCACATCACGATTGCCTTTCATTGCAGCACTCCATCAACAATTTCTGCCTTAAACCGCTTAAGGCAATCTATATTTCTATCTTAAACAAGACTAGGCAAAATGGCGAGTGATTTAGGGGCTATTTATACTTCACAAATGGTTTGCGCTGTCGGCTAAAACTGAGCAGATCAGGCATGAAACGAAGGGAATAGCGAGACTATTGCCAAGTTTCATAACGCAATCTGAGAAAGTTTTAGCCACAGCCTTTCAGGACAAGCATATTTTTTGCTGCTATTGCGTTATGTGCCAGTCATTTAGAATGACTAAATTTCCTGTCCCATGCCTTATATCAGCTAAAAAATATGCGTAGTCGCAAACATAGATGAAGTATAAATAGACCCCAGACCGCAAATGAAAATCGCAATCAAAAACAATTAGCTAGGCGGTGTGAAGAAATGTAAGCCAAGAAAAACCCGCTGTAGTCGAAAGCGGGAGAGGAAACACCGAGTAAAAATTATAATACTGAAATGCGGGAGAGCAATAAAACGGCAGCTTTAGGCAGCAACGGCAAGACGAGACGCAATTTGTGCAATTTCATCGCTAATGATGGTGCGAGTTTCAGGCGCACAGCGACCACAACAGGTGCCCAAGTCAAACATATCGCGAATTTCACGATAGCTGTCTGCACCATTGGCAACGGCTTCTTTAATGTCTTGATCTGTAATACCACGGCATAAGCAAACGTACATGAATGCAACCACAATAATGAAATAAGATAAGTGTTATTATTGATAATTATTATCGTTTGTCAATAAAAATCATTTGAAAAGTCATTTATTGTAATTGGGTTTTTGAATTAAAAAATGCCACTTAATAGGTGGCATCGTTTATTTGTTTTTAAGTATCTGAATGATAATGACTTATGAATTGATAATCACCACGCCATCCATTTCAACTAAAGCACCTTTAGGTAAGCTAGCCACACCTAAGGCTGCACGCGCAGGGTAAGGTTGTGCAAAATATTCACCCATAATCTGATTGACCAATTGGAAGTGAGATAAATCGGTCAGGAAAATATTGAGCTTGGCAATATCGGCCAAAGAGCCACCAGCCGCTTCGCAAACGGCCTTTAAGTTGTCAAATACGCGGCGAATTTGCGCTTCAATCCCTTCTACCAATTCCATGCTGTATGGGTCTAAACCAATTTGACCTGATAAATAAACAGTATTGCCCACTAAAATGGCTTGAGAGTAAGTACCAATTGCTGCAGGTGCATTTTCAGTATGGATGACTTGGCGAGACATTGATTTCTCCTAAAATAATGTACGAACATCATAGACCATCCGACTAGCTTTCAGTAGCCTGATGAGTCAGTTATGCAAAATCGCTTGAATGTGCGGCAATATCACCATGCAGCGCATTGAATTAACAAGCTTTGGCTTCTTCTGCAATGCTGATGGGACGCGCTAAACGGCTAATCCGTGGGAAACCGTAGTGCATACGCAAATCACGAATAATTTTGGCAATTTGCTTACGGTTATTGACCACAATATTCACATGAGTCTTGCCATCGTGGCTGCGCACCATTTCTACTCCCGTTTTGGCTTTACGACATTGATAGATCAAATCGGAAATTTGTTCGTCATTCATATCCATATCAATGCTGAGGTAAGCGGTAAAACTCACGTCATCGACATCTTCTGAAGTCCATTGTAGCGGCATGATATTTTCAGGATGTTGATGTTGCTCATGCAGTAAGTTATTGCAACGCGCACGATGCACAATCAAACCGCGACGTGACAAGTTGCCCTGAATCGGATCGCCCAGCACAGGGTTGCAACAGTGTGCATATTTCACGTCAATGCCTTCTGTGCCCTGAATCAGACGGTCAGAATGTTCGTTGCTATCCTGATCAAGTGCGTAAATGTGATTTGCCACCAACTGCGGTAATAAATCACCGACTGCAATTTGCTCAAATAAACGGTCTTTGGAGTCGATATGACGCCATTGCAACACATTTAACCAATCTGCCTCAGTCAGGTCTTGAATCGAGTGATTAAACAATTTCAGCGCACGGTTCAGGGCTTGCTGTCCCACCAAACGCTGTTCTTCAATATCCTGATCACGCAGAATGTTTTGTAAGGCACGACGGGCCTTTTGGGTATTAATAAAACTTAGCCAGTCTGGGTTTGGTGTGGCTAACACATCGGTGATGATTTCGACCACTTGCCCGCTGATGAGTGGTGTTGACAGCGGTTTGCTTTCACCATTAATTTTTGTACCGACGGCGTGGTTACCTAAGAACAAACTGGCTGCATAGGCAAAATCAACCGCGGTGGCGCCTTGCGGCAATTCATGTAAGTGTCCGTGCGGGGTATAAACATGAATTTTCTCTTGGTGCAGATAATCCAGTAAATCGCTAAATGTAGTTTTGGCACATTCACCATCAATCAACACATTCAAGCTTTTCATAGAGGCTTGAATGGCAGAACGACAAGCTTGTGGTGCGTTTTCACCCAAGACCACGCCAAAACGTGCGGCTTTACGCATCAATTCGGTTTGAATGGTGAGTGATAAGGTAGTTTGCTCACCTTTTAGACGCATCATTAGCGATTGGTTGCCACCTGGCAGTGGGCGACGGATATGATCTTCATAATGTAAGACCTGAAAGCTGTCACGTAAAATATCAGCCAAACGGTCACAGTCAGCAATACTTTGTAAAATAATTTCGAAGGCGTGGCTGTGGGTCAGTTCTTGTAGATCAATATCGTTTTTAACAAAGTGGCGCAGTAATTCTATATTGTTATTTTTCTTTTTAATCCGACCGGTAATTTGATTGTCTTGGAGTAGGTCGGCAAGATTTTGTTCCCATTTAGATTGGTATTCGCAGCGTTTTGGTTTGGTGTGCAAAAGGGCAGCTTGCACATCGTTATACATATCTAAATCTAGGTTTTGATAACACAGATGTTCAAGGTTATCCGCCATTTCATTCATACCCACGATACGTGCCATAGGTACAAACACATCAAAGGTTTCTTGGGCGATACGTGCGCGTTTGTCTGGTCGCAGCGCATCTAGTGTGGTCATGTTGTGATAGCGGTCTGCCAGTTTCACAATAATGACACGTGGATCCTGTAAGGTCGCTTGCAGAATTTTACGGAACGATGCGGCTTTGTTGTATTCCTTGTCGCTGGAATGGCTAAGTTTGGTCACACCATCGACTAGTTCGGCAACGGTACGTCCAAATTTCTCCGTGATGTCATCTTTGCTGTAGTCGGTATCTTCAATGACGTCATGCAATAGGGCAGCAATGAGCGTGTCGGCATCCAAACGCATGTGCGCCAAAATACAACTGACCGCAATCGGGTGTAACACATACGGTTCACCACTTTTACGGGTAACGCCATCATGCGCATGTTCGGCATAATCGCAAGCCGTAAGCACCTGTTCGACTTCACTTACGTTAAGGTAAGGTTCGATCATGGCTTGAAGCTGTTGTTTGGCTTGGCTAACCTCTACGCCTGGCATATAACACCCTTTAAAATACAAGTGATAACGAATTTACAGTTAGACCTTATAATGAAAAGCATATTGCATGACTTGTCAATTTTTTTCGTACCAAAACATAAGGTCATTAGACCATTTAAAATTAGGTCTTAATCCTTATGTTATAACGGTTTTTAGCGCAAGATTAAAGTTCAGACAACAAAAAAGCCTAGTAAAAAACTAGGCTTTTTCAGAAAGTCGTTCTTATTGGAAAGAAAAACCATCTAAATTCAAGTTATTTGCTGAAAGTGCGAGGTCAAGACTCGAAGTTTGATAATCTTGATCACGTTGTTTCAAAATGTCTTTAGAAACGTGACCTTCTGCAATTTCACGTAAAGCAACAACGGTAGGTTTGTCGTTGTCCCACTCTACAGTTGGCTCAATGCCTTGACGTGCCAATTGACGCGCGCGCTTGCTTGCCACTAGTACAAGCTCAAAGCGGTTGTCTACATGGTCTAAACAATCTTCAACGGTAACGCGTGCCATAAGAATTCTCGTTCGAATAATAAATTTAAACAGACTGTGCAGTATAAGGTGCTTTGCCTATAGACTCAAGTTTTAATCACGCGCTTGGCGGGCTAATTAACTTTTGAATCAAGGCTTGATGACGATGTGCCTGCTGCGCCATCACCAAACGATTAGCCGTAATCACCGATTCTAAATCGTGCAGAGCCTTATTAAAGTCATCATTAATAATCACATAGTCAAAATTGACATATTGCTGCATATCTTCAACTGCGCAGCCTAGACGATGCTCAATCACATCGACAGCATCGGTGCCACGGTTAGATAAACGCTCGCGTAAATCAAACTGACTTGGTGGAAGAATAAAAATTTGCTTCGATTCAGGAAAAAGATTGCGTACTTGCTGAGCGCCTTGCCAGTCAATTTCAAGCAACACATCGTGACCTTTGGCTAACTGCTCTTTCACTGTGGCTTGGGCTGTGCCGTAATAATTGCCAAACACTTCTGCGTACTCAATAAAACCGCCTTGTTCTACCAAGTCAATAAAATCTTGTTTTTGCGTGAAGTGATAATGCACACCATCGAGTTCGCCGGGACGTTGACCACGTGTTGTGTGAGAAACTGAAACGTGTAAATTATTCACACGCTCAAGCAGGGCTTTAACGAGGGATGTTTTGCCTGTTCCTGAAGCGGCAGAAACGACAAACAATAGACCCGACATGATATTTTTCCTGATATGATAAAATATCTTCTCTATTTTAGAGTAGACGCCCCTTAAACAAAATAGCCAAGATGGCTTTTGTTGGCATAAATTTTAAAACATCCCACCTATTTAACTTCAACATAGAGGGTTCTATGGAAATTGTATTGGCGAATCCACGTGGTTTTTGTGCAGGTGTAGACCGAGCAATTGCGATTGTAAATCGTGCCCTTGAGTGTTTTAACCCACCTATATATGTACGTCACGAAGTGGTACACAATAAATTTGTGGTGGACGACTTGCGTCAGCGTGGTGCAATTTTTGTCGATGAGCTGGACGAAGTGCCTGATGACAATATTGTGATTTTTAGTGCGCATGGTGTATCTAAAGCGGTGCAGCAAGAAGCAGAGCGTCGTGGCTTAAAAGTGTTTGATGCAACTTGTCCGTTGGTCACCAAAGTGCATATTGAGGTGACTAAGTATGCGCGTGAAGGCACCGAAGCCATTTTGATTGGGCATGAAGGCCACCCAGAAGTTGAAGGCACGATGGGTCAGTATGACAAGAAAAATGGTGGTGAAATTTATTTGGTAGAAGATGAAGATGATGTGGCTGCACTTGCGGTTCAGCATCCAGATAAAGTGGCTTTTGTAACGCAAACTACTTTGTC
Organism: Acinetobacter sp. YH12021; assembly: GCF_013420145.1. Taxonomy (NCBI): domain Bacteria; kingdom Pseudomonadati; phylum Pseudomonadota; class Gammaproteobacteria; order Moraxellales; family Moraxellaceae; genus Acinetobacter; species Acinetobacter sp. YH12021. The sequence goes on along the minus strand of NZ_VOYT01000002.1, from coordinate 318,943 downwards.
GATTGATGACACTGCTAAAGTCATTGATGCCTTGCGCCAGAAATATCCGAATATTCAAGGGCCACGTAAAGACGATATTTGTTATGCCACCCAAAACCGTCAGGACGCTGTACGTGACTTGGCTAATCAGTGTGATGTGGTGTTGGTGGTGGGTTCGCCAAACTCATCTAACTCCAACCGTTTGCGCGAGTTAGCCGAACGTATGGGGAAACACGCCTATTTGGTGGATAATGCAGACGAGTTGGAGCAAGCATGGTTTCAACCGAATACAAAGATTGGTGTAACTGCAGGCGCCTCTGCACCAGAAATTTTAATCAAACAAGTGATTCAGCGTTTGCAAGACTGGGGTGCAACTGCCCCTGAAGAGCTGGCAGGCCGCGAAGAAAATATTACCTTTAGTTTGCCCAAAGAGTTACGTATTCCTGTAACACAGGCTTAAACTGCGAAGCATATAACACTTTAAAAAACTGATTAAAAATAGGCAGATAACCGTTGAATGACGGTTATCTGCTTTTTTATGCCTTTTATCCTGAAGTGTGAGGTTTTTGTAAAGTTGTTGGTTACTATTTTTAATAGGGCAAAGTCTGTGTCTTGGGGGGAGTATGCGAAAAAAAGAAAACGGGTTCACCTTAATTGAGTTGATGGTGACGATTGCGGTGATGGCAATTATCGTGATGATGGCGGCTCCGAGTCTTATGCCTTTAGTGTATAAAAAACAACTAGATACAAGTGCAAGAGAGTTAGCTCAAACGATGGCTAAAGTACGTGGAACGGCGATTGCTTTGCGAAAAGAAGTTTCACTTGAATTTAAAGATACAACAAACACAGACCATCAGTTTTACTGGTTGCCTGGTAATGATCAAATCCATGTTCTTGCAAAAGCAACTCCTGAAGGTATTACTTTTTCACCTGTAGGTTTAGCAAATAAAAGAACAACTTCACTTAAAAGATATGTAAGGAATCCTAATTACGATCCAAATTTGGATGAAGACCCATTAACTAATCCAAAGTTAATTATCGAATGGCAGGATACGGAAGATTTGGTGTTTGAATTATGTCATGAGAAGGTGAGAGAGATTAAGTCAATAAAAATATTCAAAAGTGGCTTGATTAGTAACATTGAAACAAAAGAAAAAGTGGGGAGTTGCACATGAATACTAAATATCAGCTAGGTGTTGGAATGATAGAGGTATTGGTGTCTTTGGTCTTACTTTCCATTGCTGTATTAGGTTTTTCTGCATTGCAGTTTAGGGCGCTAGATGCGATGCAGGAGGCGAGTGATAGAACTGTAGCAATGTCTTTGGCAAGAGATCTTGCTGAAAGAATAAGAGTAAATAGAACACAATTGGTTGAATATAAAACAAAAATTAATGGTTCTTCTTCTGGAGAGCCTAAGGCTTGTAAGGTAGCTGATTCCAGTGCGACAACAATTAGCACAACACCGATGTGTAATCGTGCTGAGATGGTGTCTTACGATGTGAGTCAGGTGCTTGGAGCTGCTAGACAAGCTGGGATGAAACTTGTAATAGATAGATGTCAGGGAGGGGATCGTGAGTGTGTGTATATCGCTTGGGGAAATACAATAATTAGTGCAACGAATGTATCTGCCTGTATGAGTGATGGGGTTTATGTAGCTGGAGCGACTTGTTTGGTGATGGAGGCATACGGAACATGAATACAGTACGTGGTTTTACATTACTTGAGCTTATGATTGCATTGACTTTAGGTTTGTTGATTAGTGCTGCAGCAATTCAGGTATTTGTTACAGCAAATCAGGGAATAAACTTTCAGCAAGGTGCGGCAAATATACAAAATAGTGGGATATTTGGTCTAGATTATATTGTTAAAGATATTCGTCGTTCTAATATCGATTCTAATCAGGCAGCCATGACTGTAGATACTCAGCATGGTGGTATCGTTCTAAAAGCTGAAAACCTTACATCTGTTGCATCCACTTTGTCCGATGATGTTAGAACTCAGTTAGAAAGTTTTTTGACAACTTCAGCAGTGGGGCCTAGTAATTTAAAAGATCTTAAGAGTGATCAGTTGGTCATTCAATATAAAAATACTATTGGTAGTCAATACAATTGTGAAGGAAAGCGGGTGCTTCCTAATCAATTTGTTGTGCAGCGCTATTTTGTAAAAGAGGAAAATGCATCTGGTGTTAAGTCATTTTCATTACGGTGTAAAGCTTATGAGTATTCAGGAGATAATGAAACTGTATTTAATTTGTCGGGTGATGGCGAAATGCTAATACCTAATGTTGAACACTTTAGAGTGCTATTTGGTATTGCTAAAGACACGGGAGTTTCTCCAGATGGGGTGATGGACCAGTTTGCATATGTTTCACCTTCCGAATATAAAAAACTTGCAGATAAGCCTCAGATTGTTTCTATACAAATGGGGATTTTATTGCGATCACCTGAAGCAGTTTCTAAGGGTACAGACAAAACAAGCTTTACTGTATTGGATTTGGTGAACAAAGAACTCATTTCCCACAATAGTAATTCTAAATATATAAGACAAGTTATTACTCAAACAATTGCTTTGCGTAATGGTTTTGGTGTGAAAAATCAAGCGGAGTAAGCCATGAAAACAAAACATACAGGCAATACCTTAATTGTGGTCTTGGTTTTATTGTTGCTGATAATGATTGTGGGGACTTGGGCAATTAGGGGGGCGATTACCTCATTGAATATTACTACTAATGCTCAAGCACAGTCTTTATTGGTACAGAACTCTGATGCTATTTTCTTTCAACTGGAAGCATATACCGATGATGCATTGAAGATTGCTGAATTACAGCTTGATAATGGCATGATTGGATTTGCGAATAAGAATGAAAACAAGGGTAAAGAACTTGTTTATTGTGTGCGTAAGAATGAGTCAACAGATAAATATAATTTAGGTAAAGCAAGTATCGTTTATTGGCAAGGTTCAACAATTAAAAAAAATGATTTAGGTCAGGATGGGTATTGTAAGAGCAATAAAAGTAATGACTATGTGTCTAATAGAAATGCAGTGATGACTCGAGTAGGGGTTCGGTCTGCTACAGAGAATCGTAAGGATTGGACGCACAAATATGAGGGTTCTGACTCAGAGACCTATGGTGGTAAAGATATTGGCACCATTATTGTGAACGCAACTTCATTTATTCCAAATTTATCTACAGCGTCTGCAGATGAAATTAATAAGTGTGTGATGGATTACCCAAGTTTTAATGTTGTTGTAGATGGTGTAACCAAAGATAGTGTTGCTGATTGTCTATCAAAATTGAATGTTCCATATAGTAGTCAAGAAATGGAATATCAGTTGCGCCAAGTGAATTAAGGTAGGAGAAATAAAATGAATATGAGTCAAATTTTAAATCATACTGCCTTAACTAAGGCAAGATTATCAGTATTGTCGGCATCTATTACAGCACTGATTTGTAGCAGTGTGGGTGCAAGTGATATTGATATTTATAAAGCACCAACAACGGGTGGTTCTACTACCACCTTAATGATGATGCTAGATGTTTCTGGGAGTATGCGTGTTACACATCCTACAAATAGTGTTGCCTTTGCTGCATGTGATTTTGATAAAAGTTTATCTTCATATGGATATTCAAAGTCTTCTAAAACTGTTAGTGGAGTAACATATGATAGGTATACATGTAATGGGTACAATAATAAAAGCGTTTTAGTTGATACTAAACTTGATCGTATTACAAGACTAAAAGATGCAATAGTATTGCTATTAGTTGGAGGGACGGATAGTAAAGGTACTACGGTTGAAAAATTAGATGATAAAATTATATTGGGTTTATCTACGTTAGGTGCTGTAAGCGGCAATAATACGCGTAATGCAGGGACGATATTGGTTCCTGCAAGAGCATTAAATGCAGATGTGATAGTGGGTGGGCGGACGATAAAACAGCGCCAGTTGATATTGGAAAAAGTATTGGCAATTAATCCTATTTCTGGCACACCAACAGCCAACTCCTACGCTGAAACGGCTGCATATTTAATGGGTAAAAGTACAAAAGGCTTAACGCCTACAGGGTTTGATTGGTCTGAAAGTTCGGTTGATACTCGTGATACAAGCACATATATCCAGCCTAAATCTATTAAAGATCAATATTCTTTGTCTGATGCTGCTAAAGAATGTCATGCGCAAGGCATATATGTGTTAACCGATGGTGAGCCGAATGATTTAGGAAATAATACGGGTACACGTGCTTTGGTTAGAGCAGCTTTAGATGATTCAAGTTTTGCTTGTGACGGAACAAAAGAAGGTTGGGATTGTATATATAAGTTGAATAACTCACTAGTTGATAGTACAAAAAATAAATCTAAAGTTAATTTTCTCACAGCTGTAATTGGTTTTGGTAAAGGATTTACAGTCATCCCTAATACAGCACAGACTGAAACGGCAATTGATGCATATTCTACTGTTTCACAGAATGTGCGAAATACCGCAAAATGGGGGGTTAGAGGTAAAGGAGGTTGGTATTCAGGTGAATCTACAGAAGATATTGTTAATAGTTTTAATAAGTTTTTGGGAGCGGTTAATACATCAATTCCTGGTATTAGTACTGGGACAGCAACTATACCTGTAGATGCCTTAAATAGCTCTGCTATACAGCCTTATGGTTATTTCCCACAATTTGTACCCAAGGTAGCCACAGAGCAAAAACAGCAAACATGGTACGGTAATTTAAAAAAATATTTTGCGGTCAATGGTTCTTTATATGGCACGAAAAGTGGTGCTCAGCCTGTAATGCAAAGTGATGAAATTAAAAATGTTATAGACCAATGGAATAACTCAAACTTTAGTAATAGCTCACCTGAAATTGCATTTCGATATGGTGCTTTAAGTCAGTTAATGCGAGGGTACAATGCTGACTTAAAACCTGAAGAACGGATAATTTTCACTGACTTTACATATAAAGATACTGAAATCGGGCAAAATCTACTTTTGAGCTCATTTGATCCAGACACAAATCAAATTGAACGTCAGGCAATTTCGACTTCATATAATTTAGATGCAACAGCACCATATCGTGAAGAATTAATGAACCTGTTGGGTTATGAAAATGCAACAGGTGGACAGGATTTGCAAGGGTTACCAGTAGGAGATATCTCTGACCGTGTAGCACAAATAGGAGCTATTTTACATTCAAAGCCTATTTTAATTACGCAGTCTGGAAAGCCATTTGTTAATAAAGTAACTAAGGCGGTAGATACTACAAATCGTGAAGATTATGTTCTGTTCGGCTCAACACAAGGCTTGTTACATGTATTGGATGCAGAAACAGGCAAAGAAAAATTTACATTTTTACCTAAAGAAATAATAGAAAATCAAAGTGAAGCATTTAAATATGATAGTGGTAACACTTTAGGTGGGAAAGAAAAATTATATTATGGTATTGATGGGGAGTGGACTGCACATACAGTTTATGTAAGTAAAACCGATGGGACGTTAACTGTGAATGGTGGTTCCCGCACAATTATTAATGATGATGATGATGAGGAGGAAATTAACTTAGAAGGGAAACAATGGGTATATGGTGGTATGCGTATGGGGGGACGAAGCTATTATGCGTTAGATCTTACTAATATTGATAGACCTCAGGTTAAGTTTCATATCGACCCAAATAATCGAAAAACTCATTATTTACATGGTTCAACAACTAAGTATCATGACATTTCTGAACTACAACACATGGGACAAAGTTGGTCTAAACCCACACTTGCATATGTAAATTGGTTCGGCACTAGAAAGTTGGTGATGCTTGTTGGTGGTGGTTATGATGCTGGTGGTACAGACGGAGATGGTTTATACACAACTAAACTTGTTGGTGGGGTTCGGGTTAAAGATAAAAGAAATGGTTATGAAGGATATGAAAAGCCTAACTATGATCAAACAAATAAAATCGGTGCTGGTGTTTATATGTTTGATGCAGATAATGGTGATTTGCTATGGTCTGTAAGTGGTAATTATACGAACACAACAACTGGCAGCCGAAATATTAAATTAAAAGGTAGCGGTGTTGGTATGGATTATAGTGTTGTAAGTTCAATCAAAACCGTAGATCGTAATAATGATGGATTGGTGGATCATTTATATTTTGCTGACCTAAAAGGTCAAGCTTTCCGTGTAGACTTTAACCCAACAAGTGGCGAATTTAATTCCCAAGTGAATAAAATTTTAGATATATCTTCGACAAAGCAGCGTTTTTATACCGAACCTACATTTACAATTCATTCTCAAGGTGTGGCTGTTGTAAGTTTTGCATCAGGGAATAGAAGTAGCCCAATGTATGGGAAATCTACAAGTGTGACTACTACAGATGGTTACGATGGAGTATTTGTTATATATGATTATGATAACTATTCAACCAAATATCCAACTACGGCTTTTAGCACTCGAACATTAGGAAATACAACTAATGGTGGGGTTTCTAAATTACGTCTATTAGATACACGAATGACTAATGATATATCGAGCGGCAACACTAAACGGCCAGTAATTAATAAAGAAGATGGTGATGGAGGTTGGTATTATTTGTTTGACAAAGAGGAGAATTTAACGGCTTCCGTATCTAAAGGTAAGCAAATTCTTAAGAGTTTTGCTCCATTGGTTGCAGTAGAAGGGGATCTTTATGTGCCTGTTTTTGATGCATCAAAAGCAGGAACTACAGGTAGTTGTAGTGCAGGTGTAGCCGGCGAGACAAGTTTACAGCGTTTCTGTTTACCTTATGGTCACTGTAAAGATAATATTTTCATTACCTTAGGAGCTGGTATAGGTGATCCGATTATGGGCGGTGGTCGAGATGGAGATAATAATAAGCGATCTTTTTTAATTTTAAATGAAGATAAGAAAAATGGAGGACCCTCAACAGGTGGTACTACGACTGTAACTCAAATCAAAGATTATGGAAGTGGATTGAAATTTATACCGAATCGCTGGTATGAGCAGTATGCTCAGGGTGGTGGTTAATGCAAACAGGAACTAAAGGTTTTACTTTAATAGAACTTATGGTTGTTGTGGTTATCGTAGCTATTTTAGCTGCGATAGCTTTGCCTAGCTACCAAGAGTATCTGCGTAAAAAAGATATGGCTTTAGCCCAGCAGGAATTGTTGAAATTAGCTGATCAATTGGAAAGGCACAAAGCTAAAAATTTTTCATATAAAAACTTTAATCCTCAGTTTTTATATGAAGGTACAACTAGTCCATTAAGTATTATTTATGTGCCAGGTGTTACTTTAGATGCAACAAAATCAAAATATAAAATTGAAATTAAAGATATAAGTTCAACTACGGTCACAAATTTACTTACAACAGATTTAGGTGCAGCTTGGTCTATGAAAGCTTCACCTGTAAATAATGATCCTAGGTTATATACTTTTCTAATCACAAGCCATGGCTTAAAGTGCAAAGCGCGTGAAAATAGCAACGTGTCTTTTGTTGCTTGTACAGGACAAGGGGTTGAAGAATGGTAGTAAACAAAGGACTTACTTTAATCGAGTTAATGATCGTGGTTGCAATAATCGCAATTTTAGCTGCTATTGCTTACCCTTCTTATCAGGAATATGTGCAAAGAACGAAGAGGGTCGAGGCACAAGTTGAGCTAATGGAAATTGCGAACAAATTGGCTAGTTATAAATTAGCGAATGGTTCATTTTATGGAGCGAATTTAACAAAGGTGTATGGCAGTAGTAGTATTTCTAAATCTGGTTCTGCAACATACAGCTTAGAATTATCAAGTACAGAAATAGATCCCACCCATAACTGGGTATTGACTGCTAAACCTATTGGTTCCCAAGCTAAGACTGGCGCTATGACGATAGATTCTACAGGGCGCCAATGCTGGTTTAAAGGTAAGGATTCACCAGTAACAACAGATACTTGTTCCGCTTGGTCCGATAAATAAATTCTAACTGCTGATAACCTAAAATTTGATCTTTCATTCAGGGCGAAATTCACGTAAAATACTGCCCTCTATGAAAGGGGTTTGAAATGTATCGATGGTCGATGCAGGGATAATCCGTAAAAACTATAAGGTTGTATCATGGTAGTTATTCGTCTTACTCGTGGTGGTGCTAAAAAGCGTCCATTCTATCAAATCGTTGTAACTGACAGCCGCAATGCGCGTGACGGTCGTTTCATCGAACGTATCGGTTTCTTTAACCCAACAGCGCAAGGTAAAGCAGAAAAACTTCGTTTAGATGCTGACCGTTTTGCTCACTGGGTTTCTCAAGGTGCTCAACCTTCAGATCGCGTTGCTTCTTTAGCTGCTCAAGCTAAAAAAGCTGCAACTGCTGTTTAATATGGTAGTAGATTGCCCATGACACCAACACAGAATGTGCCCGAAGATCGTATTCAGATTGGACAGCTACGTTCAGCATATGGATTAAATGGGTGGCTCTGGGTCTATTCCAACACAGAACCTATGAGCAACATATTTGACTACCTGCCTTGGTACATTGAAACCAAAGCAGGTTGGCAAATGGTCGATGTAAAACGTTGGAAACCACATGGCAAAGGCTTGGTGGTCAGCTTAAAAGGTGTGAGTGATCGTACCGCAGCAGACAACTTGGTTGGCGCAAATATCTGGATTTCAAAAGCGCAACTGCCTCAACCAGGCGTGGACGAGTATTATTGGTCTGATTTAAAAGGTCTAACAGTGTTAGGTCTGGACGATGACGAACAAGAAGTGAACCTCGGTCAAATCCATGAACTGTTTGAAACAGGTGCCAATGACGTGATGGTGGTTCGCGCAACTGCCGATAGCGTCGATAGCGAAGAGCGTATGATTCCATGGCATAAAGATGTGGTACAACACGTTGATCTCGAAGCGAGTCGCATCTATGTCAATTGGGGCGTAGATTATTAATCCTTTTAGGATTCGCAGAGCAGGAAAATAGAGGAGTCTGCGGTGTTTTTTGCAGTCATTACGCTTTTTCCTGAAATGTTTGAAGCGATTACAGCTTACGGTATCAGCGGACGTGCAGCAAAACGTGACTTGATGCAAATTCATTGCATTAATCCACGTGATTATGCACAGGGCAACTACAAAAGGGTGGACGAACGTCCATTTGGTGGTGGTCCAGGTATGGTGATGATGGCAGAGCCTTTAGCGCAAGCAATCCAGCATGCCAAACAGCTTGCACAGCAAGCAGGAGCAGTTCATGTACCTGTGGTGTATATGTCGCCACAAGGTAAAACCTTAAACGAAACTGCAGTACAACAATTCGTTAAATATGATGGATTAATTGTATTGTGTGGTCGCTATGAAGGGGTCGATGAGCGTTTAATCCAAAACTATGTTGATCAGGAATGGTCAATTGGGGATTATGTTTTATCGGGTGGCGAGCTACCTGCGATGGTGTTGTTGGACAGTATTATCCGGAGACTTCCGGGTGCTATGTCTGATGAGCAATCTCATGTGCAAGACTCATTTGTGGATGGTCTTTTAGATTGCCCACAATATACCAAGCCAGACGATTTTGAAGGTTTGGATGTCCCTGAAGTACTAAAGTCGGGACACCATGCCAATATTGAAAAATGGCGGTTTTTGCAGCGTTATCAACGGACTTTAGAGCGTCGACCTGAGTTGATTGAAAAAGTTGAGTTGAGCAAGCAGCAAAAAAAATGGCTAAAAGATTCGCAAGGACAGACCAAGTAATCGGTTTGTCTAAGCAAAATTGCTACAGACAGTGTGTTTGTAGTTTTTAAATAGGCTCTTTATGCATTGAAGCGGTCAGGCATAAAGGGAAAGTCAATCGGGTCTATGCGCTTTAGCCTCTATACCCAGTGGAAATCAGACCTCTTCTGACCCACACATATTGGAGATACCCCATGAGTGGTAAGCATCCTTTAGTACAAGCTGTTGAGAATGCACAGCTTAAGCAAGACATCCCAGCTTTTGCACCAGGCGATACAGTTATCGTTCAAGTAAAAGTAAAAGAAGGTGATCGTGAACGTCTTCAAGCATTTGAAGGTGTTGTAATTGCGAAGAAAAACCGTGGTTTGAACTCTGCGTTCACAGTACGTAAAATTTCTAGCGGTGTTGGTGTTGAGCGTGTTTTCCAAACTCACTCTCCAATCGTTGCGAAAATCGAAGTGAAACGTCGTGGTGACGTTCGTCGTGCTAAACTTTACTACCTACGCGAATTGTCTGGTAAAGCTGCACGTATTCGTGAGAAATTACCAGCACGTAAACAAGGTTAATTTTAACTTTGCTTTACAGCTAAAAAATGCGCCGTTTAGGCGCATTTTTTTATGTGTGCTATTTGAATTTATAAACCTTGTAGTTTTAGGCGGTTAGCATGTTGACGGTAGACATCGACAGGATCTGGGGCAAAGATATCTTTCATGCCCAAGACTTGATTGACTTCATCCAAGTGGTTCCAATAGTAGTTATCACGAATGGTTTTACCAAATTTGGCACTGCAACGTGATACTAAACCATCATTATCACGGCCATTATCAATCAATAAACTGGTCGCCAGCATGGCTGAGTCTGGATCAAGTATATTGGTAACAGCCGTATTACCCGTAAATGAATAGAACTGGATGCCTTTTTCTTGATAAGCGCCCTCACCACAACTCGTCGTTGGCATACCCATTGGGAATTTGCTGTTAAATTGTGCTGAGCCAGCCAAAGTTAAGCTTTTTGCACTCGCCAACGAATCATGTGGATAGCTGTTTGGGTCTAAACCTTGTGCCCAAGTGATGGTTTTGGAAACTAAATTGACCATATCCATTAATGGCTTTTCGAGTGGTGTGCCTTGTACTTTTAAAATAAAATCAGCCACAGGCGAGCCTTTATTTGGTGCACCGACAGCAGTCAGCGATGCGACTTTAGACGGCATCACGCCTGCAACATAACGAATGGTTGGCCCACCATGCGAGTGACCAATTAGGTTGACTTTGCTTGCACCTGTAATTGCAAGAATTTCATCGACTTGTTGTGCCAGTTGTTCACCACGAACTTCCGATGAGTTAAAAGGAGATACGCGGGTTGCCCAAGCGTTGGCACCGTTACGTGCTAAATTGGGTAAAATTTGGTACCAATAATCGACACCTAACTGATCTCCACCAATATTGATAAAGCCTGCCATACCGTGAGTAAACACAATCGGATATTTGGTTTTGGCATAACTGGAGATCACGAAGTTAGATTTGACCTGTTCTGCATTGGATGCGTGCGCGGTACTGAAGGTACTAGCCGCAATTAAGCCTGCAATGAATAATCCATATTTCATATAACATCCTCTATTTTATTGTGCTTTCCTAGCATGACAATATCTATTGTCAAATATCATTATTCAGGAAATTTGCTAGATTGCAAGTTCTGAATGATTCATGGTTATTGAACTTCTTGCACTTGAGTTTCAAGTACAGGAAGATGGTTTTGCCAAGATTGAAATGAGCTTTACTATTACAAACCTTGTAATTTTAATCGGTTGGCATGTTGTCGATACAGTGCAACTGGGTCAGGTGCAAACAAGCCCGTTAAGCCAAACATCATGTTGGCAAGGTCGGTATGATTTAGTCGGTAGTTGTCACGAATGACGTGTCCAATGTGGGTACTACAACGTGCGACCATGCCATCGTTGTCTAAATTGCCATAAGACAGTGGGCCGAGTTGCATTAAAACAGTGTCAATATCCAGTAAATTGGTGGCTTGTGCTACACCTGTCCATGAATAGTAATGAATCCCGCGATCTACTTTGGCACCGCTGCTGCTACAATTTGCGGCCAAGGCTGTGGTTGGAAAACGACGGTTAAAATCTGCAGACGCTGTTTCGGTTAAAGAAGCCATCGATGCATCAAAATCGACAGGCATGTCTGGCTGTTGCTGCGCCCAAGTAATGAGAGGCGCCACCATATAGTCGCCTAAAATATTAAACGCGGTGCGTGATAAACGATTATTTTGAATATCATCGGCAACTTTGGAGCCACGGAATGTTCCTGCAACACCGGTAATTGATGCCACATATTCAGGTTTGGTGGCAGCCACATAACGTACTGTTGGACCACCATGCGAGTGACCAATTAAATTGACTTTGGATTTGCCCGTGATTGCTATGACTTCTTCGACTTGGGCAATTAGTTGCTCACCTCGAAATTCAGTACGATGTGCAGGGGAGAGTTGTGCGGCAAATACGGTTGCGCCATTACGTGCCAGATCTGGCAAAATTTGATACCAATAATCCATATTAAAGGTTTCATTGCCAATGCGTGACCATCCGAGCCAGCCGTGTACCATAAGTAATGGATATTTGGTTTTGGCATAGTCAGATTTGACCTGTTCCTGAATAGGCAACACGCTTGGAGCAGCTTGAGCGACACCCATTGAACCGAGCAAGCAGCCAGTGACAGCCAATGTAATTGCCCGTATGTTAGAGATGATGGTCATAAAACAATCCTGTGTTCTTTATTTTTGTTACAAGTGAAGTGGTGGCTTCGCTTCCCTCTTGAAAGCTCAGATATGCAAATTGCCGTTGGTTACGGCACGGTGTTGTGAGTCATCCTCGACTATTTTTTGTACGCTCAGGTATTTTTTCATGCGTAATTTAGAAAAAACATATCATTTAGGGACAGTTATTGCGCATTGTCCCAGAGATTTGTAAATCTACATGCATATTGATATCTATTTAATATTTATAGACATTTGTATATTAAATCGTTGTGGTGAGTTTGTACTAAAACAGCTTTTCAGGCATAAAAATAGGGCATGTTGAATGCCCCAGTTTCCTATGTAGATAGGTTAGTCAGCAAAAGGTAATTTTCCACCTTGATCATGTACCTGCTCAAAGGTTTCTAAACGCAATTGCTCTTGTGGATTTTGAAAATGCTGTCCGCGTAATTGTTTCACGGCTTGTTGCTTGGCTTGATCATTCATTCCACTTTGCATGATTTGATCACGCGTACTTAAATAATCCTCTACTCGTGATTTCCACTGACTGCGTTGCCCATCTAATTGTTCTAAACGCTGAGTTGCTTCAGGACCAACCAGATTTAAACGCATTTGGCGGATTTCAGCAGCAGAACCGCCACGTGCTTTAATTGCTGCGGTTAAACTGCGCAAATCCTGTAAAGTATTTAACTGCTCTAAATTCTCCTGCCAATCTTGCGGGAGTTGTTTAAATAATTCCTGCAATTGTCGTGCTTTTTCAGCTTCAGATAATTTTTTATCATCCATGACTGCCATGCGCTTTAGGGTATATTCGTGATAGGCATCTTCCGTACCAAATAAACCTTCAATTTCATAATCAGAAAAATATTGTTTACGCAGATTTTGCATGCTGCTAAAAATGCTGCGGTAATATTGCGGATCTTCCTGATTTAAATTCGGTGCTTGCAGTTGTCCAAGCGCATTGCGATAGTCCAAATAACGCTGCCATAAATCTAAAATTTGCGATAAGGCAGGCTCTTTATGTCCTTGTTGAATATACCTTTTAAAATCACCACGAATTTGTTCAATGCTTTTTTCGCCATATTGGGTAATAAAATATTCAAAACAGTTACGGGTTTGCTCATTCACAATCAGACGATTACTTGCATCCAGTTTAAGCTGACAATTGACTTCGGTGTCCTGCTGACTTGGGCTTAAAAAATTTGCAGCAGGGTTATTTTGCATGGCTTGCTGCATGCTCAAAGCTTGAGATGTTTCATCATTTGAGCTTTGCTGGGGTGATGTATGGGCAGAGGTTGATGGTGGCATCAGCCAATACACCAAAGCCACAATGAGCAGTATCACTACGCCTAAAACAATCCATATTTTATGTTTCTGCATTGCAATGCACCTGTTTATCCATTTTATTTTTTTAATCCTAAGCGCCCAAATATGCCATAAAAGTAAGTCGCTGTTCTAGAAATGTTGTCATTTATCGCGGCAGATTGTTACCATGACGCAGTTTTGCTTTGACCTATGTGTGCTATGAAATCATCTGCGGCTAAAATCCAGCGTCGTGCCATTAGTGGTGTATTTTTATTGAATAAACCTTTGGGCATCAGTTCCAATGCAGCATTGCAAAAAGTGCGTTGGTTATATCGGGCGCAAAAAGCAGGGCATACGGGGGCATTAGACCCATTGGCTTCGGGTTTGCTGCCGATTTGTTTGGGTGAAGCGACCAAATTTTCGCACTATTTACTCGATTCGGTGAAACGCTATCAAACCACCATTCAATTGGGACATAGCACCACCACGGGAGATGTGGAAGGGGAAGTGTTGTTGCAGCAGGCAGTTCCTACATTGAGCCAAGAGCGCATTGAGCAGGTATTGGCACAATTTCAGGGCGATTTGATGCAAGTTCCGCCTATGTATTCTGCCTTAAAAAAAGAAGGCCGTCCGTTGTATGAATTGGCACGACAGGGCATTGAAATTGAACGTGAAGCACGTCCAGTCACCATTGATGCCATTGAGTTGCTCTCTTTTACTGAACAAAGCATCACTTTGGATGTGACTTGTTCTAAAGGCACATATATTCGTGTTTTAGGTGAAGACATTGCCAAAGCCTTGGGTACTTATGGACATTTGACCTATTTACATCGGATTAAAACGGGGCATTTTGACCTGATTCCGAGTTATAGCATTGAATACTTGGAAAGTTTAAGTGAAGCAGAACGTGAGGCTTTATTGCTGCCTGCGTATGCGCCTGTGCAGCATTTTTTACACATTCAAGTCCCTGAAGGACGCGCTGAATATTTTAGTCGTGGTATGGAAAGTAATATTGACCATCCTGCAGCAGCGCAAGTGTTGGTCTTTGATGGTGAGAAGTGTCTAGGTTTGGCTGAAGTTACAGATAAAAAGCGCTTGGTACCGAAACGGGTTTTAAATCTCTAAGCTTTGTTCAGATACATAACTTGAATAAAGTGAGTAAGTGAATTAAAGCTTTTTATACAAATAGTTGCAGGATTTTGGATTGATCCTCTATACAGTACTTAGAGGATTAAAACGAAATTAAAAAACTGACTCCAAAACCGATGTGGATGTGCGAGTAGATTTTTATCAATCTGTTCGCCGCGCATGGGTAAAAAACAGAGGTCTGCACATGAATATTTTTGAAGCTTTACGCCAAAGTCACGACATTCAACGAAATTTAGCCCACCAACTGACGCAAACTTCAGGTGATAGCCCTGAACGTAGAGCGGTATTTGAACAACTTAAAAATGAATTATTTGCGCATGCAGTGGCAGAAGATCGCTATTTTTATATTCCCTTAATGATGACTGATGCGGGTTTAAATATCACTCGCCATGCTTTGGCAGAGCATCATCAAATGGATGAATTACTCGAACAATTAACCGAAACGGAAATGAGCAACACGGGTTGGCTGGCAATTGCCAAGCAACTGTCAGATAAAGTGCATCATCATTTAAAAGAAGAAGAACATGGCTTTTTTCAGCAGGCAGGCAAAATTTTGTCTGAACAGCAAAAACAAAGTCTAGCCAAGCAATATTTGGCAGAATATGAAAAATACCAACAGATGTCTAAAAACAGCTTGGTTTAAACATTCTGGTTTAAATATTCTGTGGCTGTTTGGATTTTTTTACTGCTCTAAAAGTAACGCCCACCGAAGCTAACATAATGCAGCATAACGCGAGCCATTGCAGTGAAGTAATTTTCTCACCCAACAATACCAAGCCTGTCAGTGCAGCCAAAGCAGGCGATAAACTGGAAAGTGTGCCATAACTCATTTTGCTGAGTTGTTTTAAGGCCTGTAAATCCAGCGCATAAGGAATGGCCGTGGCAAGCACTGCAATGGCAAGCGCCTTGCCCCAATACTGGGTTTCAAACAGTGCGGGGGCATTGTTATACAGTCCGAATGGAATCAAAGCCAAAGCCGAAATACTGATGGCGATGGTCAGCGCGTGCATGCCAATATTTTGTTGCACCACTTTTTGCCCAAAATAAATATAAAAAGCCCAGCACAATCCTGCACCTAAGGCACATGCTGCACCAAACAGACTAAAATGATCTCCCTGCGCTTGTCCCCAAGGCACCATAAGAATAATGCCTAAAATCGCCAACAATACCCAGACATAATCTTTACGGTTTTGAATGGACAATAACGCTAAACCCAAAGGCCCGACAAATTCCAAACCCACTGCAATGCCTTGTGGTAATTTGCCCAAAGACAGATAAAACAAAATATTCATGCAGCCCAAGGCTGCGCTATAACACAATAAATCACGCCATTTTAAATACGACAGCCGCGAAAGAATTTGCCATGAGCGAAACATGATTGCCACAATCACGCTGGCAAAGCACAGCCGTAAAATTGTCACGCTAAGCGGGTCGAGTACCTGAAAGAGTTGTTTGGCAAATGAGGCACTGATTTGATAGGAGATCATGGACAGAACCATGAACAACACCGCAGTGAGTTGGGCGTTTGGCATGAGGCAGGAAAATACTCTAAAGCGTCAGAATAGGAATACGGGGGAGATTATACCAAGTTTAAAATACTAGCGGGTTGCAGCACGATGCTGTGTAGATGCAGCAGACATAAAAAACCACAGTACGCAGACTGTGGTTTTTTGTAGCATGCGCTGGTGGTATTAGAACAATACACGTACGCGAATTGTGCCTTCAACTTCATGCAAGGTATCAAGCGCTTCTTTAGATGCCGTTGCATCAACGTCCATTACTAAATAACCGACATCACCTTTGGTCATAAGTGATTGACCAGAGATGTTGATGCCATGTTCAGCAAACAAGTTGTTGATTTTAGACAATACACCTGGAATATTTTGGTGAATGTGTAATAAACGGTGCTTGCCTTCAGTTAATGGCAATGCAATTTCAGGGAAGTTCACTGCAGACAAAGTCATACCTTTATCTGAATATGCAACAAATTTCTCTGCCACTTCTAAACCAATGTTCGCTTGCGCTTCCATAGTAGAACCACCCACGTGCGGTGTTAAAATCACGTTTGGTAGGTTGCGTAGTGGAGAAACAAATTCTTCACCATTGGCTTTTGGTTCTTTCGGGAATACGTCAACTGCAGCACCTGCAATATGACCAGACTTGATAGCATCTGCCAAATCTTCAATCACCACACAAGTACCACGTGCCGCGTTAATGAAAATTGCGCCTTCTTTCATTTGTGCAAATTGTTCTTTTGCCATGAAATTGCGGGTAGATGGTACATCTGGAACGTGTAAAGAAACCACGTCAGCATTTGCCAATAATTCGCCCATAGAGCCAACTTGACGTGCATTACCTAAAGGTAACTTGGTTACAGCATCATAATAAATGACGTGCATACCCAAGCTTTCAGCCAATACTGAAAGTTGAGAACCGATTGAACCGTAACCCACGATACCTAAAGTTTTACCACGTGTTTCAAATGAACCGACTGCAGACTTGTTCCAGCCACCTGCATGTGTATCGGTTGATTTTTCAGGTACGCGACGTAGCAATAAAATTGCTTCAGCCAATACCAATTCTGCAACCGAACGGGTGTTTGAATAAGGGGCATTGAAAACTGGAATACCACGTTCCATTGCTGCAGTTAAGTTCACTTGGTTTGTACCAATACAGAAACAACCTACCGCAATTAGTTTGTTCGCAGCTTCAAAAACTTCTTCAGTTAGCTGTGTACGTGAACGAATTCCAATGAAATGCGCATCTTTAATCGCTTCTTTTAACGCATCGCCCTCAAGCGCTGTTTTACGATAATCGATGTTGGTATAACCCGCTGCATTTAACACGTCGATTGCGTTCTGGTGTACGCCTTCTAACAACAAGAAACGAATTTTATCTTTAGGTAGTGAAAGATGTTGGCTCATTACGGCTCCGCTACAAAGGCCAAATTTAGTGGCGGTATGATAACATAGGAGATGGGTCGATATACATTTCCTTTATGACCAAGAGTGCAGGTATTTTTTGTCAGATATAATCTCTTTCAGAAATATTGCCCAAAATTGCCCTGTTCTTACCACGTTATATTATCGGAATTGCCAATATTCACAGGTTTTTCAAAAAAATCGCTTATAATAAGCGGCGCACATGAAAGCCAACCCACGCTGTTGCTTTGATGCACATATTTAGTCTGCAGTATCTTCATCTTCAAATAGATCAAGATGTGCAGACAGTCGCTTTTCTTCCTGTTTAATTCTTGCTAGGTCTGCAAACGATGAATGCTCCAGTCGCTTTAACCCCTGAGTTATTGACCCAATTAACGGCAATAGTCGGTGAAAACCGTATTAAAACGGATGCTGATAGCCTCCAAAACTGGGGTCGTGACCATACAAAGCATTTTGATCCGAACCCATCGGTCATCGTTTTTCCATCAAGCACAGAGCAAGTACAAGCCATTGTAAAACTGGCGAATCAGTTTAATGTGGCCATTACTCCATCGGGCGGACGCACAGGTTTATCTGCAGGTGCAGTGGCAGCCAATGGTGAAATTGTCGTCAGCATGGACAAGATGAACCAAATCTTGGAATTTTTCCCTGCAGACCGTATGGTACGTGTGCAAGCGGGTGTGGTGACTGAGCAACTACAAAACTATGCCGAAGAACAAGGCATGTATTATCCAGTCGATTTTGCATCTTCAGGTTCTTCACAAATTGGCGGTAATATTGGTACCAATGCGGGCGGTATTAAAGTCATTAAATACGGCATGACCCGTAACTGGGTGTTGGGTCTGACTGTGGTAACAGGCAAAGGAGATATCCTGCGTCTGAACAAAGGCATGATCAAAAACGCAACAGGTTATGCGCTGCAACATTTATTTATTGGCGGTGAAGGCACACTTGGCTTAGTGACCGAAGCTGAAATTAAGCTAGAACGCCAACCGCAAGATTTGCAAGTGATGGTGTTGGGCGTACCTGATTTTAATTCGGTGATGCCTGTATTACATGCTTTCCAAGCTAAAATTGATCTGACTGCATTTGAATTCTTTGGTGAATTGGCGATGCAAAAAGTCTTGGATCATGGTCATGTGCAACGTCCATTTGAAACCCAATGTCCATTCTACGTGTTACTTGAATTTGAAGCGCCATTTGAGCCAATTATGGACAAGGCGATGGAAATTTTTGAACACTGTATGGAACAAGGCTGGGTGATGGATGGCGTATTGAGCCAAAGCCTAGACCAAGTTGAAAGTTTATGGCGTTTGCGTGAAGACATTTCTGAGTCGATTGCACCGTTTATTCCATATAAAAACGATATTTCAGTATTGATTACTCATGTTCCTGCATTTATTCAGGAAATTGATGCAATTGTGGCAGAAAACTATCCTGACTTTGAAATTTGCTGGTTCGGTCATATTGGTGATGGTAACTTGCACCTGAACATTCTAAAACCTGCCGATTTAAGCAAAGACGAATTCTTTGCCAAATGTCAGGTGGTAAATAAGTATGTATTTGATACTGTGAAGAAATATGATGGTTCTATTTCTGCAGAACACGGTGTAGGCATGACCAAAAAACCATATTTGGAATATTCACGTTCAGCTGAAGAAATTGAATATATGAAAGCGTTGAAAAAGGTTTTTGACCCTCAAGGCATTATGAACCCAGGCAAATTATTTGATTTGTAATTCCTTTCGCCTTTCATTTATTTAAGTGAATTGAAAAACGCATCCTCGTGATGCGTTTTTTTATGCCGCTGTTTTAATTTTACATTTCTGTTCTAGCGTTTCTGCTCGAACAAGGCATCATATAAGCATAAATAATAATCAACATTTTGGAGGAGTTATGTTGCGTTTAATCACGGTTTCCGCATTGGGTGTTGCGTTATTGTCAGGCTGTGCGACTACACAGAATATTATTTCACAAGTTACGCCTGCAGAAACACCTTTGGCGCAGGTACTCAAACAACGTCCAGATTTGCGTAAAGAATTGGCTACCGTTGAAATTCGTCAATACTTTAACCGTGTCGAAGCACCAACTGCGGCAGAAGTAAAAATTACCGAAACAGGCTTAATGGATGATTCGGTACGTTCAATTCGTAGTATTTATCACTTTAAAAATATTAATGGACAATGGCAGCAGGGTGATGTGCAAACCGCTTACTTATGCGCACGTGGTAAAAATACCAAGACTTTCCAAAGCAAAAAATGTCCTTAAATTGCTGTAGGGCTTAGGTAAATCTTGCCTGATGTTCTAAAAATGCAACAAAGCGTCTGTGGATAATACTCGTGTTATCCACAGCTTTTATTTAGGATGACTTCATTCGATTCAAAAACGTGTGAGCGCAGCATGTCCATCAAAACTCTAGCATTTCTACACCGCAATGATAGCCGTTTTGCCGTGGGTGATTTTTATCCTGTGCTTTCGGTATTTTCACATTATGAATTGGGCAATACTGTATCGCCTTAACCCGCTGAAGGAGGTGATGCCTAACTTGGTCTGATGTCACATCAAGTGCCGCAATTTATTTAACGGACTTAAAAAATGCGCCATAAATTTTCCATTCAACTCTGTTAAACTGCAGCTCAATTTTCTATTTTTATGGGCTAAACGCGGCTGACTTGCATCGTTTTGTCCTTTATAACTCATGCCACAGCAGCAAAAAAATACCATTCAACGTGCCACACTCATGTTTCCCTTGGCTTTGGTCTTGTTTGAGTTCGCGGTTTATATTGGCAATGACTTGGTTCAACCCGCGATGTTGGCCGTCACACAAGATTTTGGTGTCAGTGGTGCATGGGCAGCTTCGTCCATGTCATTTTATTTGCTGGGGGGTGCTTGTGTGGCGTGGTTATTGGGGCCACTCTCTGACCGTTTGGGACGCAAAAAAGTATTATTGGGCGGCGTGGCATTTTTTACCCTAACCTGTTTATTGATTTTATTGACTCAGAACATTGAAAGCTTCCTTGTTCTTCGTTTTTTTCAAGGTTTTGGTTTGTCAGTCATTAGTGCAGTCGGTTATGCGGCTATTCAGGAAAACTTTGCAGAACGTGATGCAATTAAAGTCATGGCGCTCATGGCGAACGTCTCTTTACTTGCTCCCTTGCTCGGCCCAGTCTTAGGTGCATTTATGATTGAGCATGTTTCTTGGCATTGGGGTTTTATCGGCATAGCACTGTTGGCATTTTTGAGTTGGTTTGGACTGAAAGCCAAAATGCCTGAAAATCAGCAGCGTATTCCCAAACCTCCATTTCGAGATGTATGGGATGATTTTAAACAAGTTTTTCAAAATACCAGATTCTTAGGTTTGACATTGGCGCTGCCCTTATTGAGCATGCCTTTAATGTTGTGGATTGCGTTATCTCCTGTGATGTTGGTGGAAGAGTTAGGCTTTAGTAGTCTGCAATACGGTTTGGCGCAGTTTCCTGTTTTGGGTGGTTTGATTTTAGGCAATCTGGTACTGATGAAAGTTATTGACCGTTTACCTTTAGGAAAAACAGTCTTGATTGGTTTACCTTTAATGTTGTTGGGTAGTGTGCTGATCGTATTGGGGGCAATTTGGCAAATCTATTTTGTTTGGTGTTTGGTGATTGGTATGAGCTTGATTAGTTTTGGTGAGGGAATGAGCTTCTCAGTCTTATACCGTTTCGCCTTAATGTCATCGGAAGTGTCTAAAGGTACTGTTGCTGCTAGTGTTTCAATGATATTGATGCTGTGCTTTTTTATTGTGATTGAACTGGTGCGTGTTTTATATATGCGGTTTGATATTTGGGCGTATAGTTTGGCTTGTTTGGTGCTGATAACGCTCTGGTTTAGTTTGCCACGCATGATGCTTAAACAGGTGATGCAGGAGCGAGTTGCTGCAGGGCAGTTTTAAGGGGTTAAATTTTTCAGCTGCATCATAAAACAAGGTGATGTGGCATCACCTTGCAAACATTTGATTTATAAATTAAAGTTGAGAAAATGTGTAATATGATGAAAGCTGAAAAGGACTTGCAGATTAAGCTTGTACTGGTTGTTCCATCTTTTTCAATTTAGCATCAAAAACAAATGGGCCAAAAGGTAAAATTGAAGCAATTAAGCCCAAAATAAACATTTTAAGAGACCATTTTTGTTTTTCACAAACCACAAAAAGCACTACTAAAAATGCGATAAACAATACGCCGTGTCCCATACCTACATATTTCACTAAAATTGGGTTATCGAACATATATTTCATGGGCATAGCAATAAATAACAACAATAAGAATGAAATACCTTCTAGGAACCCAACCCAACGTAATGTTTTAATGTTCATGCCCAAATCTTTTTCATGTCGATAAAACAGCAGTGTAGCGCAAATAGTGACAATCGCAAAGACGAGCTGTTGGGAGCTCTGCACATTGATGAGCTAGATACGATGGCTGCAAAATTGAGCTAATTTTTTGCAAATTAGTAGCAAGTTATTCAAAAACGAGTAAGTGTGGTTATGAAAGACGACCGATATAAAGCAAGAAGACCTGCATTGAGCGTCGTTTGAGAATAATCCTCAAAAAGATAAATTTTACTTTTTGCGGATAAGTCGAAAGGCATGTGTATAACCCTTAACTTATCCACAATTGGTAATAAATGTTTTATTGAAAATGCATCATGCTCGCTTAAATAATCCCACAGGCAATTCGCTCACCGCCGCCGCCCAATGGTTTTGGATGGTCGGCATAGTTATCACCGCCTGCATGAATCATCAAGGCCAACCCTTCAACTTGTGCCAATGTTAAACGGGGTGCAATCACAGTCACTTTAGCTGTTCCGTCGTTTGCAACACTTAAAGCCGGTAAGTCCCCTAAATGTCCTGTAAGCGGTGTACCATGATTCGGGATATTTTTGGGATTAAAATGTCCGCCCGCTGCCAAAGCAGCAACCATTTTTCCATCTTTTTCTGCTGCTGCACATGAACCTTTTTCATGGATATGAAAACCTCGTTCCCCTGCAGGGAGTTGTTGGAGTTGGGTGTGAATAACTAAGCCTGCTGCACTGTCACGCAGTTCAACCGTACCTAATTCCTTGCCAATCCCTTGTGCTGAAACAGCATGCATTTTTAAGATTTTAGATTTTTGTTGTGTGGTCGCGGTGGTGCTGCAACCCATGAGTACTAGACCACTAAAAGCAGCAAGACTGGCAAATTGGAGTATTGAGCGCATAAAAGACATCCTGTTTGTTGTGCATAATATTTAGGGATGTCTTGATTGAAGCAAAGTTAGCTCCGTTACAATACAACGTTTGCGTAGTAGTATGTATGTACTGTGTTGAGCTGATTTATTCAGATCAACACAGCCATGTGAGCAATATGATCAGTAAAACAGCTTAATCAAGCTTTGAATTGGATGATGAATCGTCTTCAGGGAGATCATGCGCAAGCGTGGCTTTGGGCAACATTAAAGCTTCGGGCTGGTTGTTTTCATGCAACCATTCACGCCAAATGGCCAGTAACACGGCCAAAATCACAGGGCCAATAAATAGACCAATTAGACCAAAACTGGCAATTCCACCTAAAACTCCAAACATGATTAACAGGAATGGAATTTGAGTTGCACCTGAAATCACCAAAGGACGAATCACGTTATCGGCAGTGCTGACCACACATACGCCCCATGCCATCACACCAATGGCTTCCATGGTATGCCCTTGGCTAAATAACCACAGCGAAACCGAACCATAAGCTAAAGGTGGGCCAAACGGAATTAAGGCAAATAAGAAAGTCACAATGGTTAGCACCATTGGGTTAGGTACCCCAGCGACAAAATAGCTCACGCCTGCGAGTAAAGCCTGCGCAATTGCAGTGAGTCCAACGCCATAAACCACAGCACGTGTGGTTTCAGAAATAGTATCTAAATAGTGATGAATACGTGGCCCAATCACCATTTCTAGTGCTTTGCTGACTTGATGCAAGATGGTGTGACCATCGCGGTAGAAAAAGAATAATGACAGCAGGGCAAAACCCAGTTTGATCAGGTTTTTGCTGACTTCATTAATCACCACTTTACCGTAATTCAAATGCCCTTGAATCCATAAGGAAATGGATTGCACAATGCTGTTCGGGTCGTGATTAATTTCTTTAAGGGTACGCGTCACTTCTTTACCAATAATGGGTAAATTACGAATGAAATCAGGGACATTTAAGTGCCCAGAAAAGACCTGTTTTTGTAATTCGTAATATAAATTACGACCTTCATGTTGCAGAATAAAAATGGCAAAGGTGAGTGGAATGCCGACCACCAACGTGACCATCAGCATCATTAAGGCTGCGCTAAGCGTAGGACGATGACCGCATAAACGTAGCACCGACTGATATAGTGGCCAGCTCATATAGGCAATGATTGCTGCCCAAACAACAGGAACAATAAAATATTTGAGTATGTGAAAACCCAAAAAGATCAGGACAAAAAACAGTCCAAACAATAAAATTTTTTGTAATGTTGGCGCGTACTGTTGCACTGAATTCACTGAAACATTCCTAAGGTCATGTGCCATATTAACTGAAAAAAAAGCTCCCGAAAACGAGAGCTTGGTAAGTTCTGGTGAATAAGTTCTAAACGGTGGCGATTCTAGGCTTTAAAACCATTGAGCAGGGTCATCTACAATGGCATTCAGTACAGGCTGCCATTGATCTTGCATTTGCAGATAAGTTTTTTGGGTTTTATCAAAAATACTTAAACCTTGCATTGCCAATTGTCCATAGGCTGCACGTTCTGAAATCCATGCCACAGGCTGTTGCTCGATTTTCTGGAAAAAATCCTGAATATCTTTAGAGCTGGCAGAGTTGGGTTTGACCCGATTGGCCAACAGCAAAATTTGGACTTTGCCTTTACGAATCCGCTTAATGTCTTGTAAGTGTTTTAAGAAGCGACGGGTGGAGTCAATGTCAAAAAATGAAGGCTGTAGAGGTGTGATAATGGCATGTGCTTCGCTAATCAGCTGCTCGGCATGCTCACCCGATAACGCACCAGGTGCATCAATAATTAAATATTCAATGTTTTTGGGTGCATCGCCAATCGACTTTTCATGACGCCAATCTAAACTTTGAATTGGAGCGGCTGTTTCTGGTCGTTGTTTTAACCATTGCAGCGCAGATTTTTGATTGTCGGCATCCGCCAAAGCAACTTTATAGCCTTTTTGTGCAAGCGCAGATGCTAAACTAATAGCCGTAATGGTTTTTCCACAGCCACCTTTTTGGTTGGCAATTAATATAGTTTTCATGACCCTCGAATCGATTTTAATCTGCTCATCCCTAGCATATCATTGTTTTGTGCTCGGAATATGACAGTTGACAAAAGTCGTATCGAGTTCTGCAAAAAAGGTTTAGGAAGGTTTTATGTCAATCTGGATGGCGATGCTGATTGGTGCCTGTATAGGCGTGGTGCTGACCACCTTAATTTTAAGCAATAGCCGCAATGGACGGATTAAAGCCGAGTATGAACAATATATTGCAGAAATTGAACTGTCACATCAGCAGGCATTATTGCAGGCACAAAAGCGCAGTGTAAATACCAGTCGTGCGGTACTGAAAGGCAAAATGGCAGAGCAATTAGCACCGATTATGCCCGAATTTCAGTATTTACCGAGCGATGCCAAATTTTTAGGTGATCCTGTTGATTATATCGTGTTTGATGGCTATACCGATTATCGGGATGGCAATGGGCATGCTGAAGATATTGCAATCGTCCTAATTGATATTAAAAGTGGTGGCGCACGTTTGACCAAAGGTCAGCAAGCAATTGCGCAGGCCATTCAGCAGGGCAGACTGCGTTTTGAAACCATTCGGATTGATTTTGAGGATTGTGATTAAAGAGGTTTATGTACTCGCGCCAATAACATGCGCTGTGCAAGACTTGGAATGCCTGCAATATCAATATATTGGACTTCACCCAATTCAAAACCAGTTTCGAGTAGGGCAATTTCAATGTCACGGTTTAAGTGACAGCCATCTGCAACTTTCTTTTGAATTGGTGTGAGCAGATGTTGCAAACGCTGAATATTTAAGTTTTGTCGATTTAAAACGTGTTCTACGAGGTGCAAAGTGCCGCCCGGTTGTAAGACGCGATAAATCTCTCGTAGGCTTTGTTCTAGGTCTGGAATACTGCACAATCCACGTGGACACCACATGCTGCAATTGATTACTTGCAAAAGGCAATTGTTCTGCGCTTGCGGTGATCTGCTCAACCACGAACGGTGTTGCATCAATTGGTTCCTGCGCAAATTGGAAAATTACTGTATTGGGTTCTAATGCATACACGGTATCTACACCCTGATAAAAAGGTAAATTTAAACCTGTGCCAAAGCCAATTTCCAAAACTTCTCCCGATACGCTCAATAAAAGCTCTCGTCGCAAATCCATTAAGGATGGGGTTTGCATGACTTGATTCAGCAAGTGCGGAAAAATATGTTTTTGAAAAAATTTATCCACTGGAGCGAAAAACCTCGTGGTTCAGCACGAGGATATAAGCGACTGGAGTAAATCATATGAACGACACGAAATGTCTTTTTAAATACTTGTGCTATAGTCACTATTAAGAAAAATACTGTTAAAATAATTGGATGAAGACACTCAAATTACGCATAAAAGACAAACATTGCAAGGTGCTAAATCAGTTAGCATCCGAAGTAAATTTTGTCTGGAATTATGTCAATGATTTGTGTTTTAAGCATCTACAACGTAAACAACAATTCTTTTCAGCATACGACCTTGCAAAATACACGAAAGGCACATCGAAAGAATGCAACTTGCACAGTCAAACTATTCAGGCAGTGACAGAAGAATTGGTCACAAGACGCAAGCAGTTCAAAAAAGCAAAACTAAAATGGCGTGTCAGTAATAAAAAATCAGCTAGACGTTCACTGGGTTGGATACCGTTTAAAAAGGTTGCAATCAAATATGCTGATGGCTATGTTCAATATGGTAAACATCAATTTAAACTATGGGATAGTTACGGATTAAGTCAATACAATATCAAAACAGGCACATTCGTAGAAGATAGTCGTGGACGTTGGTATGTTTGTCTTGTTATAGATTCACCAAAGCAAGCTAAGCCAACGTCAAGCAAAGCCATAGGTATTGATCTAGGTTTAAAAGATTTAGCGACTTGTTCAGATGGCGTAAAACTTAAAGCCCCTCAAATCTATCGGCAATATGAGCGAAAACTTGGTATTGCTCAACGTGCAAAAAATAAGAAACGTGTCACAGCCATCCATGTCAAGATTAAAAATGTAAGACAAAACATGCTGCATCAATTCAGCCGAAAATTGGTTAATGAACATGCAGCCATCTTCGTTGGCAATGTGAATGCCAAAGCATTAGCGCAGACCAAACTAGCCAAGTCTGTGCTAGATGCCAGTTGGACAACACTAAGAACCATGCTCAAGTATAAATGCGAGAACGCAGGGGTATGTTATGAAGAAGTCAATGAAGCCTATACCACCCAAATTTGTTCGTGCTGTGGCTCACGCTCTAGTAGTCCGAAAGGTAGAGCAGGTTTAGGAATAAGAGAGTGGCAGTGTGTGGAGTGCGGTACGCTCCATGATCGGGATGTAAATTCCGCACTGAATATTCTTGCGCTCGGACATGAGCGTCTAGCAGTAGGAATCTCCGTCCTTTAGGTCGAGGAGGATGTCAAAGAGCATGTGCAGATCTGATTATGGATTTTATGACCCTAAGCTTAGCTGAAATTACAGGTTTTTGGTCATGCCAGAATAAGCGAATGAATGCATTTTGTTACCAATTTCAACTATTGTATTCATAATCTGTGATTAAGATAAATATAGATAGATGAATTTGTTAGGTAGACTTTAGAATGAACACACATATTTCGCTAAAACTTATGGCATTGTTAATGACTTTGGCTTTGCCATGTTCTGTCTATGCCTCAGTCGAGCGTAATATTGCCAAAGGTCTGCCTCCTGTATTGAAAAGTCAGTCGATTGAAGTGTTGCAACCCTTTAAAGGTGATTTTCGGATTTTGGGTTCAAAAACCTATCAAGATGATGCCCAAGCCAAATTTTCTCCGATTGATTATGCGGTGAGTTGGGGCTTGTTTGCTGAGCCTGAAATTGCCCGTCATATCACGGTCAATCAATATGACCGCTATTTAAACTGGAAAATAGACCGTTTACCTGTGCCTGCAGAACAAGCCATGCAAATGGTATCTAATATGCACATCATTCCTGCCAACCCAAAAATTGCCAAAGACATTCAAAAAGTAAAACGTGGTGATTTGGTGCGTTTAAAAGGTGAGTTGGTTGAGGTGAAAGATCAGGACTTGGTTTGGACGTCATCGCTTACCCCTACCGATACGGGGGATGGTGCGTGCGAAGTATTTCGCGTCAGTTCAATTCAGTGGATTGAAAAGGTTAAAAGTTAGGACAGGGTGATGAATTGCTATTTGCGCATGGGTTTGAGTGGATGTGTTGTGGCATTGGGCTTAAGCGCATGCACAGGTATGAATTCAAGCATTGATGGGCAAACTTTTAAATTTACAGCGCAGCAGCAATGTCCCGCATTGTTAGAGATGGATGTCGGACAAACTTTAGAATTACAACTGAATGAAAACCCAAGTACAGGCTATCAATGGAGTTTGGTAGAGTCACTGAAGCTATTTGATGTAGAAAGTATTTATCATACTGCTGAAGCTTCATCTTCTGCTCAAGTAGGGCAAGGTGGACAAAAAATATTTTATTTTCAGGCAGTCAAGGCTGGTCAGGAATTGCTCCACGTGAAACATGCCCGTGCATGGGAAAAAACCGCAATACAAGAATGGCAATGTCGGGTGCGTATTTCTTGATATGTTTGATTATGCTAAACAGCTCGAATTGTTGTGAGATTTAGCAGCAAAAAATCTATAATTTTCTTAAAATAAAAAGCCGTGTGAGGCTGTTTATAATCAGTATCGCACGGCTTTCCTATCTAAATTTAAAACTAAAATACTAAAAATTATTTGGCGCTGAGTGCTTGTCCTTCAAATTGGATGCCATCCCAACCATGTTGCATAAACTGGCGAATATTTTGGTGGTCACTGCTTGTCGGGTTTGCACGTACCGAGGCATAGTGTTCTGCAAACAAACTGAGGGTTTGTGCCTGATCTAAACCTTTTAACTGAGCAAAAGAAAACACTTTGGCGCTGCCCTGATTTTCAGTGGCCGCATTGTTTTGTTGTCCATTTTTAAATGCGGTTGGGGTGTGGTTATAGTGTGCTTCAATGAATGCAATCACATCGGCAAATGTTGCACTGCCTGCCTCAACTTGAGCCAATAATTCTTTTGCCATGACATCCTCCACATGTGCCTAAATTGAAATAATATGCAGACTAGCGCAATTTGGTTTTGAGTGGAAAACTTTTTCGTGTATTTAACTTATGTGATTTAGGAAGATGTAAAATCTGAGCAAAGATATGGATGCTTCGGGCAAGAATATCTTGAAATACAGAGAGAGATCACATGTGACTAAAAATTATGGCTGTGAGAAATACACGACATAGCCGCAAAAAGGACAGTAGAACAGATGAATTGGCTATTGGTGGCAATTGGTGGTGCATTGGGGGCAAGTTTACGTTATGCCGCAAGCCTGTATTTATTTAAATCGGCACAGCATTTTCCATGGGCAACGTGGTCGGTCAATCTGTTTGGCTGCTTTTTGGCAGGTGTATTTTTTGGATTGAGTCAGAAATATCCTGTGTTGCAGCAGGAAGCCCGCTTATTACTGATGGTAGGTATTTTAGGTGGCTTTACCACTTTTTCCAGTTTTAGTTTAGAAACTTGGCAACTCTTAAGACATGGACAGCAAGGTATGGCGTTTAGTTATGCGCTTTCCAGTGTGGTTTTGGGAGTGATGTTGCTGGGATTGGGCTTTTATGTGATTCAACAGTTTTTAAAACATTAGATTAGGGTCTGTACCAAATCAATCGTTGAGTAGAAAAATCCATTAGATAAAAATTATAAATAAAAAGAAGCCCAAGCTGGAGGAGAGTGCTTGGGCTTTGAAGATAGAGGATATCCCATCGTTTCGATGAGCAATCTTGCTATGTTTAAAATATAAAACAGAAAACTTAACTGAATATGAAGTGATTGTGAGATTTTGCAATAAAACTCAAGCTTAGCGTTTGAAACGTGCAAAGCGTTTGTTGAAGCTCGCGACACGTCCTTCATTACTGGTTTGACGTTGTTCACCTGTGTAGAACGGATGCGATGCGCTTGAAATATCCAAAGTCACATAAGGATATACCTTGCCTTCATATTCTTTACTTTGGCTGCTTTGCAAGGTGCTGCCAATCACAAAATAGGCATTGGCGTTGGTGTCGTGGAATAAAACTTCACGATATTCAGGGTGGATATTTGGACGCATGAGATTTCTCCAAACTAAATGTGTAATTTGTGAAATGTTATAACATAACAATTAATTTGGCAAATAAAACCCACATGCATTCTTTCTAGTGAGTTTTACATAAAAATTATCCAATCTTTTTCTAAACCCGTTGTATAAGGGCTTTCATTGAGGGAATAGTGTCTGCACAGATTAAATAATTTTTTCTATTTGAAGTGAAAAGGCATCGTAAGAACAAGTTTGACCCGTGCTATTTTGAGGCATAAAATGGCATTTAGTGGTGTAAATGGAGCATATGATGACAACATTGGTAAAAAAACGGGTTCAATACACGGTTGATCAGGCAATTATGGAATCAGCAGAATACATTATGACAAAAGTTGGTCTGACGCCTGCTACTGTAATGAGCATGGTTTATGCTGAAATTGCACGAACTGGCAAAATACCTGTCACGACTCAGGTGAGTGACGAGGATTTGAATACAGCAAGATTAATCGCGATGAGCCATAATGTTCCTAGTGTAAAAGTGTCTAGCGCTGCGGATACTGCTGCTTTTTTAGAAGATGATGGCGGCTACTAATGACCCAACAACTCTATTGGGCTTATGTTGGCTTTACAGATATTGCCGATGGTAAGACCAGACCTGTGTTGTATATTCGCCAAACGGACACCGACTATGTTGTATTCCGTTTAAGTAGTCAGTACGAAAATAAGTCTGCTTTTATTAAAAGCAAATATGTGGAAATTAAAAACTGGCAACAGGCTGGTTTAAAAAAGCCATCGTGGATTGATACAGTACAAACATATCAGCTGCCTATCCAAAAAACACAACTCACTTATATTGGACAACTGTCTGCCGATGATCTGGAATGCTTAATCAAACACCTTGAAATTCAATAATTTGAATTTCATCGTTTCAACTTGAATGAATCGGTTTAGATAACAAAAAATCCTCCTACATTTGGGAGGATTTTTTGTCTGGATTATAATTTTAGTTACGGAGCATAAAACAGATTGGGCTTTATTTTCAGCATCCTTTGCTGAGTCCAAAGTTGAGTCTAAGCTCGCGGTGGAACCAACTCCTCAAAAATATCATTTAAATTATCATGTACTTTTAAATGAATTAAATTCCAATAATGCCCTGAAACAGTTCGATTCACCATTAAGGTATCGGGAGAAGGCTTAAACACATCCCAATATTTCAATGAACTTTTGACCAACTCAACGCCATCATGATGGGCAGAATTTTCAGCAAAATCATAATGTGTGGTTAGCGGACGCATCAGCACTTCTAACCATTGCAAATATAAATCTTCAGGGAATTTACCCAATGCAGAAATTGCCTGCAGTGCATCTAAATGCTGTTCAATTTCGGCAATGTCTTGTGCACGTGCGGCATGAATCAGTTGTTTAAAATGATGTACTACATCGCTCGACAGAGTTTTCACACCGCCGTAGTCGTAAATAATGACTGAACCATCTTCACGGAAGGCAAAATTGCCTGGATGCGGGTCGCAATGGAAGCGTTTTAAATAAAAGATTTCTTGGCCCATGGCACGCAGTAAGCGTCGCCCCAAAGTGTTACGGGTGCGCTGTGACCATGTACTGGCGGTTTCAATACTTTCGCCCTGTTCCAAACTTAAGGTTAAAATGTGCCGTGAAGAATAGTCTTTGAAAACCTGTGGAATAATAATTTTATCATCCAAAGCCGCGTGAAATGTACGTGCTACTTCTAGGTTTTGTGCTTCGATTTGATAATTCAGTTCATTGTCTAAACTTTCCTGAATTTCCTGAAACAGACGGTCTTGCAATTTACGGTCTATTTTTAACACGCCCATTAAGCGTAAGGCTAAACGGACTTGTTTTAGGTCACTTTCACAGGCTTCATCCACCCCTGGATATTGCACTTTAACCACCACTTGTTCGCCATTGGGCAAAATGGCTTTATGCACTTGTCCGATCGAAGCGGCTGCAAATGGTGTTTCATCAAAGTGTTTAAAAATTTTATCGAGTGGTTTACCGAGTTCTTTTTCAACTTGTGCTTTAATTTCGGCAAAAGGCATAGCAGGTGCTTGGCGCTGTAATTTACTGATGGCTTTGGCAACTTCAGGCGGAAAAATATCTTTATATTGCGAGGCAATTTGCCCGACTTTCATCACCGCACCTTTCATTTCGCCTAAGGTATCAGCAATTTGGATACCAATATCCTGAAACAATTGGCTGCGTGCCGCATTTTTTTGTTCTTCATCTGCGGTGAGGTTTTTAATCGAGTTCGATACCGTTTTGGTTGCAATACTTGCTGTCATGCTCGCAAGTTTCATAAAGCGACGACCAGGTGTACGCGCCGTTTTTGCCATGCGATGTTCCTCAAGATCATCTTTACTATCTTTTGATCATAAGTGTTCGTGAGCAAAATGCCTACTTTTAATTGTTAAAGTATTTTTTGATCACAAGACCCACGTGCCAAAACGTATTTTGGCATGTAGGTGAGTAGGCTGAGGTTTATGCTGTAAATTGGCGTTCCAGTCGTCGATTATTGAAATATAAACGGGTCAGAAGTAACACACAGGCAATGCTTAAACCGACAATCAGCCCGACCCAAACCCCTGCAGCGCCCATACTGCTGTAACGAGTTAAATACACGCCAATGGGGAAAGCCACAACCCAATAAGCAAGCATGGTAATCCACATTGGGCCCTGAGTGTCTTGCATGCCACGCAAACAACCTGCCGCACTGATTTGCCAAGCATCCATGAGCTGATAAGCAATGGCAAACAACAATAAATATAAAGTGACTTGCGCTACTTGCGGGTCATTGCTGTAAATAGAAATAATTTCAGGGCGGAAAAACCACATCAGTGCCATGGTGGAAAACGCAAACAGGGTGGCCGTGGCAAAACCCAATACCTGTACTTTACGCATGGCATGAATGTTCTGTTCGCCATAATAGGTACCAATGCGAATGGTCAGAGCAATTGCCAACGACATGGGAATCATAAACAGTTGTGAGGTCACGGACATGGCAATTTGATGAGCAGCCAATGTCGTTTCACCCAAAGGACTAATGACGATGGCAGCAGTACTGAAAATACTGACTTCAAAGAAAATTGCCAGACCAATTGGCATGCCAAGCAGCAAAATGCGCTTGATCCAGACTGCATCAAGCGCTTCCCATTGACTAAAAACCTGAGTGCTTTGATAGGCGCTGCTTTTAAAAATATACAGGCTTAAGCTAAATAACATGAGCCATTGTAAAATTGCGGTGGCAAAACCACAGCCTGCACTGCCTAATTCAGGTAATGGCCCCCAGCCATACATAAACATAAAGTTGAGAGGCACCAACAAGATCAAAGCCAGCAGGCTAATGACCGTGACGGGACGTGGATAGCCCAATGCTTCAGAATAACCGCGCAAGGCGGCATACATGGTTACGGCAGGCATCCCAAAACCAATGGCATGTAAGAATAAACCTGCTTTGGGTTGTAAACTTTCAGGCACACCAAACACAGGCAGCAGAGCAGGCATGAACTGTAAAATCAGGCCTGCAATCACGCCTAAAATAAAGGCAATCCATAAGGACTGGCGGGCAATAGTGGCAATTTTTTCAGGGGTTCGTGCCCCTTTGGCTTCTGCCACCAAAGGTGTGGTGGCAATCATAATGCCACTAAACAGCAGCATAATGGGCATCCATAACCC
The DNA here is from genome assembly GCF_013420145.1 of Acinetobacter sp. YH12021. Taxonomy (NCBI): domain Bacteria; kingdom Pseudomonadati; phylum Pseudomonadota; class Gammaproteobacteria; order Moraxellales; family Moraxellaceae; genus Acinetobacter; species Acinetobacter sp. YH12021. Next base: position 285,039 of record NZ_VOYT01000002.1, on the reverse strand, counting down.
GACCCCCACCGCAATAGCAGCCAAGTCGGTGGCAGACATGTGACCTGCCATAATGGTATCAATCAGACCTAAACCTGCTTGCGCAAATTGTGTGACCAAAATTGGAATCATCAGTTGAAAAAGCTGTTTTAATTCAAAACGGGTCGTGGTCACAGAATGTATATTTGACACAAAAAATCTCAATGCATGAGGTGCTTAGCGTTTGGGTATTAGCGTTGTAAAGTGAGAAGCACACCAATAAAAATCACCACGCTACCTAAAAGACGTTGCCAATTGATACTGACTTTATCAGTGCCCAAGAACCCAAAATAATCAATCAGCATTGATGTGACCATTTGTCCAAAAATAATCACCCCAGATAAAGTGAGTAAACTTAGTTTTGGAGCACTATAAATACTCATGCTGATGGCATAAACCCCTAGACATCCGCCAATCCATAAATACCATGGGATGTTGAGCAAGGTGCTGAGGTTGGGTTTTTCGACTTGCTGAAAAAATACCAGTATGGCTAAAACTATTGTACCAACCAAAAAAGAGAAAAGGGCAGCTTGTAACGGAGAATATAAATATTCACGCAATTGGCTGTTGATTGCAGTTTGAAAGGCCATTGCAATCCCGATGCCCATCGCCAGTGGCAAAATTAAGAGTAATTGGCTGGATATCTTCATCATTTTCACATTTTTTCTTATTAAACAGATTCTAGTCTAAAGCAAATTCTAGGGAATACATCAGTGTCCTGCTGTAGTCATGTTAAAATCTGTATCACTGTTTTGATTTTGCATTGAGTCTGTCTTTGAATCCACTTCAACCCATTGATATTCCTTTATCTTTATATATTCACATGCCGTGGTGCGTGCGTAAGTGTCCGTATTGTGATTTTAATTCACATGCTGTGCCTGACGGTAAGTTGAGTTTAGATTTAGAACAGGAATATCTACAGGCTTTGCTGGAAGATTTTAAAACCCAGACTCAGTTTGCGCAGGGGCGGAAAATTCACAGTGTTTTTATTGGCGGTGGCACACCTTCGCTAATTTCAGCACAGGGGTATCAATGGTTATTTACACAGCTGAAAGCCGTGCTAGCTTTTGAAGATGACTGCGAAATTACGTTGGAAGCTAATCCGGGAACAGTGGAGCATGATCCCTTTGCAGATTATTTGGCTGCAGGCATTAACCGTTTGTCGATTGGCGTGCAGAGTTTTAATACTGAGCATTTAAAAAAATTAGGGCGTATTCATTCTAATGATGATGCGATTGCCGCAATTGGCTTGGCGCGTGAAGCGGGCTTTCAGCGAATTAATGTCGATTTAATGCATGGCTTGCCTGAACAGACTTTGCAGCAAGCACTGCAGGATTTAAAACTGGCAGTGGAACATGGTGCAACGCATATTTCATGGTATCAATTGACTATTGAGCCTAATACTGTTTTTTTCCGCACTCAGCCAATTTTACCTGTAGATGATGTCTTGGAAGAAATTCAAGCGCAGGGTGAAGCCTATTTAACTGCGCAAGGTTTTGTGAATTATGAAGTGTCTGCATGGCGTAAAGAGTTGCCGTCTGCACATAATTTAAATTATTGGCAGTTTGGCGATTATTTGGCGATAGGTGCGGGGGCGCATGGCAAAGTGACTTTGCATGATGGTGTGTATCGCTTCCAAAAAACCCGTTTGCCGAAAGATTACTTAGCCAAAGTACCTGCGGAAAACTTGCAGTTTAAAGCAATTGCAGCCGATGAGTTGCCATTTGAATTTATGATGAATGCACTGCGCCTGAATGATGGGGTTGAGGCAAACTTGTATACTGCCCGCACAGGTTTAAACTTGGATGATTTGCAGGATATTTTAAATACATTGCGTCAGCGGCAATTGTTGCAGGATGATCCGAAGCGATTGGCATGTACTGCGCAAGGGCATGTGTTTTTAAACTCGGTATTGGAAGCGTTTTTGTAGGAGAATATAAAATTCAATATTTTTCAGATTGTGGTAAGAACTCAAATAGGACAAATTTGAATGGACTTAAAAACCTTTGAGTTACTTGCGAACTATAATTTATGGGCGACTCAAAAACTAAAACATGCTTTGGTATCTGTTTCAGATGGTGATTTTTTCTCGGATCAGGGCTTATATTTTAAAAGTATTTTTGGCACGCTCAATCATTTGCTAGTCGGTGAACATTATTTATGGTTTCCACGTTTTGCTTTGCAGAATTCTGCTATGTTGCCATTAGATCATATCGTTGAAACCAATAGAACACAGCTTATTGAACAGCTTGAAAAGAAAGCTGAAAACTGGATTCACTTTTTAAAACAAGTAGATACTAATTTTTTTGATCAAGACTTACATTATAAAACATCAACTGGTGTTGCCATGAGTTTGCCGTATGCAGCAACCTTAATGCACGTGTTTAATCATGCAACACATCATCGTGGGCAAATTACCGCGGCTTTAACCGCAATGGGATATGTCTGTCCTGAGCTGGATTTAATTTATATGTTGCTAGAAGACCAGACTAAGAAGTAAATTGAATGAAACGATTAGAAATTTTATGTCTAGTGATTTTAATTTTTCTGATTTTATATCTGATTCAGTGGGTATTTCATGGTTTTCCAACAGCGCATTAAAAGTAATTTTAATTGATGTGTAAATTCGAGTACTGACTTTTTGAAGTACACACCAAAAGAGCGCATTACGCGCTCTTTTGATTTACATCTGCTTAGAATATTTTAGTAGTCAAAACTAAAATATTCTGGTGCTAATGCAGTCATGGTTTTAGATGGATTAACCATTGCTTCTGCATGACCTTGAGTACGTGGCAATAAACGCTCAAAGTAGAAATCGGCAACTTTGATTTTGGCTTTATAGAACTCAGGTGTTTCCTGACCATTGCCTTCAGCCAATTTGGTCGAAGCCACAGCCGCTTGTTGCGCCCAGAAATAAGCCATCATGACATAACCAGAGAACATCAAGAAGTCCACTGAAGCACTGGATACGATGTCACGGTCTTTACGAGCTGCCAACATAATGCGCACGGTTAATGCGTTCCATTGAGCACATAGCTTGGTTAAGTCCCATGCAAAACGACGCATGTATTTGTTACGTGCATGTTGACCACAGAATTTCAAAATTTCAGCGGTGTAGTCACGAATCACTTTGCCCTTAGAGCTTAACAACACTTTGCGACCAATCAAATCGAGTGCCTGAACACCAGTGGTACCTTCGTAAAGTGTTGAAATACGTGAGTCACGTACAATTTGCTCCATGCCCCATTCTTTAATATAGCCATGACCGCCGTACACTTGCATGCCGTGGTTGGCAGCTTCATAACCCATTTCAGTTAAGAAGCCTTTTAAGATTGGGGTATAGAAACCTAAATGGTCATCATGCGCTTCAAAAGCTGCAGTATCACCACGCATTAAAGCGTCGTTCATTTTATCTGCCAATTGTGCAGCATGATAAATCATGGCACGACCACCTTCTGCCACGGCTTTTTGCGTTAAGAGCATACGACGTACATCGGCGTGGTGAATGATTGCATCAGCTACTTTTTCAGGGTCTTTTTTACCTGAAAGGGCACGCATTGACATACGTTCTTTGGCATACGGTAATGCACCTTGGAATGCCAATTCTGCATGGCAAATCCCCTGAATTGCTGTACCAATACGTGCAGTATTCATAAAGGTAAACATGGCATGTAAGCCTTTGTTTGGTTCACCAATCAAATAACCCACGGCATTGTCAAAGTTCAGGACTGCAGTTGCAGACGCGCGAATCCCCATTTTGTGTTCAATAGAGCCACAAGTGACAGGATTACGCTCACCCACCGTACCTTCTGCGGTTGGCAAGAATTTCGGTACGATAAATAATGAAATACCTTTTGTGCCTGCAGGCGCATCTGGGAGGCGTGCTAACACAATATGAATGATGTTTTCAGTCAGGTCATGTTCGCCTGCAGAAATAAAGATTTTGGTACCTGAAATCGCATACGTACCATCGGCTTGTGGTTCTGCTTTGGTTTTTACCTGACCTAAGTCGGTACCACATTGTGGTTCAGTCAAACACATGGTGCCTGACCAAGTACCTGCAACCAAGTGCGGTAAATAGGTATCTTTTTGCGCGTCTGTACCAAATTGCATAATGGTGTTGATACAACCCACGCTTAAACCTGGATACATTTGGAATGACCAGTTTGCTGTACCCATCATTTCAGATTTGATGAGGTTTAGCGACATTGGCAGGTTTTGACCGCCGTATTGTTCAGGGTAAGACAGACCTTGCCAGCCACCTTGCACAAATTGGTCATAGGCTTCTTTAAAGCCTTTCGGTGTGGTCACATTGCCATTTTCAAAATGACAGCCTTCTTCATCGCCTGATTGATTGAGTGGAGAAAGTACATTTTCACAGAAATCTGCTGCACCTTCCAAAATCATATCGACTGTATCTGCGTCCGCAAGTTCACCGTTAGAAAGATTTTTGTAATGGGTCGGGTAATCAAGCACTTCGTTCATTAAGAAACGAATATCGTGTAATGGGGCTTTATATGCTGGCATAGTCTTAATCCTAATTTAGAAATAGTTTTGGATTATCTGTATCGATATGTTGATTATTCACACTCATGATCAAAAAACATTGATAAGAATAGCGAATAAAAATGTCAGAAATGCGAATACTGAAAATTATTCACCTTACAAAAACGAATGAAGTGTTATGTTACAATGTATCATAATCTGTACGTTTGAACAGACCAATCTATAATGAATATAAGGTGTTTAGCAATGAAGATACAATTAAAATATTTATCTTTATGTCTTTTTAGTTTAGCTGCTACAGGTTGTTCGCAGCATGTCATTAAGACCAATTCCAATCAGACGGTAAGTATAGAACAAAAGGCAATTACGGGGTTAAATGCCATCTTTGAAACACCTAGTTATGATTTTCAGGGCAAATTACGGGTACAGAGCAATTTAGTTGAAGCAACACCAAAAGTAACGGATATTGCTCCTACCACACTTGATCCTGTACTTAAAAAGCAATTAGATCAGTATTTAAAACAGCAAAAAGTCCGTTTAAGTACACAAGAAAAACAAAACTTATATACGGCAATGGCTAAGGAACAAAACTCTGCTTCCTATGCTGCAGGGGCAATCGAAAAATCGAGTCCTTTTAATTTTCTGTTGAATGTATTGAATGATACTGAGTTTAGCTACGATGGCTCGGTGCATTATCGGCAAAAAATTGCTGCTTTGAATGTGGCAGCACGCTATGAAAAACCGACACTTTTGGTGCAAATGAAAGTACCGATGGTGGTCGATTTTAATGAATATAAGTTCTATACCAACTATTTTTCTTTGTTGCCTTATTTGGTGAATAAAGACAGTCAAAATGACTTTGCCTATATCGACTTTTCTAAATACAAAGCCGATTTTGAGCGGATTAAAGTGGCACAATTTGCCGAATACTTAAAAGCCATGAATGCGGTGCCGTATGTATTGGCAGATTCTAAACATATTCAAAAGTTATCTTTAACTGCACAAGACCGTCAGCAAAAAATTAGTGAAAAAATTCGTTTGAACAGTAGTTTGGAAGATATGTTGCTGCAGCTTGCCATGTTTGATCAGGTCAATGCACCGTATTTGCAACAGACTGTATTGGGGCAGGCGACCACAACCGAAGATGCTGCTGAACAAGCTGAAATTACGCAAGATACATCGGCCAAAGAAAGTGTTGAAGACTACTTGAAACACAATGAAACTGCTGAAGATTATGGCATGAGCCAAGAGGCTTTTGTGGCGTATCAAGCCACCCTTGCTTTACGTGATTTGGTCAGTCAGAAATTTTATGCAACTGAAACGACAGTGAGTAATGTGGCAGATTATTCAGCAGATGCCAGTGAAGATGCCATGATCGCAGCTGAACAAGCCGTTCAGGCAGCGGCTGAGCAGGCTGAAGATTCAGCAAGCACCGCAAGTATGCTAAGCGAACAAGACTGTCAGCGTTTGATCGAAACAGCAAAAACAGCCAAAGTTGGAGATTTAACCTACTGTGCTTATGCCTATGAATTAGAAGCATTTAGCCCAAGTCGTGCTGAGCAGGCACAATCGGTTTTAGATGAGCACTTTGCTTCACCGCAAGAAAAGCTAGCTAAAGTTTTTGAACCATATCGTTCGGAACAATTGGTCGATGCCGCTGCTTTCGCAGCTTTGTGGCAAAAACATCAGGCTGAAATTCAACAGATTATGAATGCTACACCTAAAGATAAAAAAACACCGATGCAAATTGATGTGGCTTTAGATGATCAGGGGCGTGCTGCAAAAATTGATTATGCACTGCAATTTAAACGCGAAAATTACGGCACAATTCATGTGTATAACGATGTCAGCATTGCGAATTATGGGCAAGCCAGCAAAATTGACCGTAGTGCGCTGCGTCAAGCCAAATCCATTCAAGAAGTCAGTAAAGACTCAATTTTAGAAAAATGGGTGACAAATTTAGGGCGTACCTTGGAGCAGGAAACTGCAGAAAATAAAGATAAGACCACTGCAAAACCCGCCTTAAGTTATGATGAAGAATTAGCGCAGTTGGCACAAAAAACCTATCAACAAACAGAATCTTTTAGTCAGACTTATCAGACTTTATTTTTAGTGCACATGGCAGCAGAGCAAAGTACGTGGGTAAAAAATCTTAGTCCACAAACCTTGCAGGAAATGGCAGAAGTGTATGCCTATTGGTTCAGTGATGAGCGCTACTATGACCCGAAAGGTGCCGCGCTAAAACGGATTGAAGCTTTACAAGCCAAGCATCATTTAGAAGAAGATGAGCAATTTAATAATGCAATTGGTCGTCGTATCAATAATTTGACTGAAGATGCAGTCGATGAAAATAAAGTCGCACTTGAATGGCGTAAGCTGAAACAGCAATACAAGCAACCACAACAGATATTTGCTCAGCAATATTTAAAAGCCTATGAAGCAGCTTATGATTGGGATGTGCCTGACTTGGAGAATTTAAAGAAAACGGCACACATTTTGGGGCAGACGTATGTTGATCGTCAGCAGGGCAAATTGAGCCAAAATTCAATTCGCACTTTAACTGAAGATCAGGCTGAACAGATTGATTATGAGTTATATATGGATGTGTATGAAGATATGCAGAAATTTGTAAAATAAACCGTGGGTGAAAAATGGGCAATCAGCGTTCAACAAGATTGCCCAGTTTAAATAAAAAAATAGCCCTTTGCTGCTCAAGGGCTATTTTTATTTGGTGATGATTTAGAGGAAATCTTTTAATTCAGGTTTCACGCCATTCCAAATATAAAAAGATTCAATCGCCTGTCCGACCAGCATGCCAAAACCTTCCGATGTCGGTACGCCACGCGCTTTGGCTTGTTCTAAAAAGCTCGAAGGTTTGCCATAAGCCATTTCATAAGCAAAATTAAACTGCAAACACTCAGGCAAGGTGAGGGCATCTCCCGTTAAGCTGGCAGACGTCGCATTAATGGCTAAATCAAATTGACCTGTTAAATCGGTAAGTGCCATGGCTTGTAATTCTGCTTGCGGTACGGCAGCTTGTAGGTCAGCAACCAGTTGTTCAGCACGGGCAAGGGTGCGGTTGGCAATCACAATTTTTTTTGCGCCTGCTTGTACCAACGGATAAATTACCCCGCGGGTTGCACCACCAGCGCCAATAATCAAAATATCACTGTGCTCTAAATTCCAGCCCAAAGCACGAATGGCATCAACCAAACCCTGACCATCGGTATTGTCGCCATGCAAAACACCATCTTGCATCCACAAGGTATTGACTGCTTTGGCAATTTTGGCACGTTCAGTTAATACGCCACATTGGGCAAATGCTTGCTCTTTAAAAGGCACGGTTACATTCATGCCTACACCGCCCTGATTAAAAAAGTCTGCAACACTGTCTCTAAAACCATCAAGAGGGGCAAGGCGTTTGCTGTATTGCAGGTCAATGCCTGTTTTTTCTGCAAAGGCATGATGCAGTTCAGGAGAACGTGATTGTTCAATTGGGTTGCCAATCACGGCAAATTGTTTGCGCATTTGCCAAAATCCATGTGCTGAAATGTGCATCAATATACGTCAAATTCAGCGCGGACTAAAGCCTATGGCGGTATAAAACGGTGGGAGTCTTTGGACTTAAGGATTACAAATCTCTAAAACGGTTTCTAATACCAAAATAGTGGCAATCACGAACATGGCAATGCCCGCTAAAATGCTGCTACTAATGGCTAAGCCATCTGAAAGATGACTTTCAAAAATAAAGGTCATGCAAATTGAGCCAAGTAACATGGCAAAGGTTGCCCAAAATAAAAAGATTTTGTGTTTGAACAGCGGGCTAAACATGCGGATCTCCTGACAGATGTGGCGCAGTGTGACATAAGGCTTTGACAGTTTGATGAATTCGCCTTTGACTCATGGTTTGATGTATGGATAGTTAAATCCTATTTGTGCATGGTCGAATAGGGTGCGCGGTCACATCATCTATTAAAATCCATCCGCACTATCATGACAGTTAATTCATGCTGTGCATATTTATTGATTTGAAAATAAGCAATAAAGTTTGTAAGTAAAAAAGCGATTCGTGGAAGAATCGCTTTTTTGAACCTTGAATGTGATCTTTTTTACACTGCGATGTACGCAAGGTTTCACCAGTCGCGAGCTTTAACTCGTCTTGAGATTTAACCAATCGCGTGGTTTTAAGTAATAGTCGGTGAGTTTTTTCTCTGCGGATTCTTCTGCCCATTCAGGACGGTACGACCATCCCGCCAAGTTTGGTAAGCTGACTAAAATGGACTCAATCCGTCCACCTGTCTGCAAGCCAAATAAAGTGCCACGGTCATAGACCAGATTGTATTCCACATAACGTCCACGACGGTAAAGCTGGAACTCACGTTGTGCTTCGGTATAGGCTTTGTCACGATTACGCTCAAAAATAGGCAGAATTGCAGCCAAATAACCGTTACCCACCGCCTGAATATAGTTGAAACAGGTGTCAAAGTCCCATTGATTCAGATCATCAAAAAATAAACCACCCACGCCACGCTGTTCATCACGGTGCTTTAAATAAAAATAGTCATCACACCATTGTTTATGTTCTGCATAGACTTGATCGCCAAAAGGCGCACATAAGTCATGTGCTGTTTGGTGCCATGCCAACACATCTTCATCATTTGGATAAAATGGTGTCAGGTCAAAACCACCACCAAACCACCAAATTGGCGGTTGTCCTTCAGGTTCAGCGACAAATAAACGCACATTGGCGTGCGAGGTGGGTACATGCGGGTTTTTCGGGTGAATTACCAATGATACACCCATCGCTTGCGCAGGTGCGCCTGCAATATTTGGATGACGTTCAGTTGCAGAAGCAGGCAGTTTGGAAATATTGATGTGCGAAAACATCACTCCGCCTTTTTCAATGACCGTACCGTTTTGTAAGACGCGGGAACGACCACCGCCACCTTCAGGACGTTGCCAGTCATCAATTTCAAACTGTGCGCTTCCACCACCTGCCTGTTCTTGTTGTTCTAAAGCCGCACAAATTCGCGCCTGCAAATCGAGAAGAAATTCACGTACACGTTGAATATCCGCGTGAGTAGGATGCGACATGGCCACCTCAGCATAAAAATAAAATGGCTTACATCAAAACATAAAACTGTCTAAAAATTAAGGGGTTTATCCAGTTTGCTGCAAATCGCTCATGCAATTGCGCAAGGTGCTTTGTATTTCAGCATGTATTCCGAGCAAAAGACTAGGTTGATTTCCATGCACAAGCTCAGCACAATAGTTTTTACAATCTAAATTTTAGTCAGCAGCAATTAACTGAATGGGGCAGAGTGGATGACACAGCAGGCAAATTCTTTAATTCAAAAATACAATGTGCCTGGACCACGTTATACCAGTTATCCAACCGTACCTTATTGGGATGATGCTACCTTTTCTGCCGAGGCGTGGCAGCAAACGCTGAAGCGTTCGTTTGATGAATCTAATGCCAGCGAAGGCATCAGTCTGTATATTCATTTGCCATTTTGCGAAAGCCTATGCACTTTTTGTGGCTGTCATAAACGCGTCACCAAACGCCATGAAGTCGAGCAACCGTACATTCAGGCGTTATTAAAAGAATGGGACTTATATTGTCAGTTGCTCGAAAGCACTCCCATCATTAAAGAAATTCATTTGGGCGGTGGCACACCAACTTTCTTTTCTGTCGAACATTTGACGCAGCTTATTCAAGGCATTTTGGCAAAAGCCAAAGTGGCAGAACAGCACGAATTTAGTTTTGAAGGTCATCCCAATAACACCACCCGTGAACATTTACAGGCTTTATATGACTTGGGTTTTCGTCGGGTTAGTTATGGCGTGCAGGATTATAATGAAAAAGTACAGCGCGCCATTCATCGGATGCAGCCTTTTGAGCATGTGCAACGTGTGACCGAGTGGGCGCGTGAAATTGGCTATGATTCTATTTCACATGATTTGGTTTTTGGTTTGCCCTTTCAAAATCTAGACGATGTACTGAATACCATTGAGCAGACCCAACGTTTAATGCCAGACCGTTTGGCATTTTACAGTTATGCGCATGTGCCATGGATTAAAGGCAATGGGCAGCGTGGTTTTAAAGATGAAGATGTACCTAAAGATGAATTAAAACGTCAGTGCTATGAAGAAGGCAAACAGCGTCTTTTGGCCTATGGTTATCATGAAATTGGGATGGATCACTTTGCCTTAGAACGTGATGGTATGTATCAGTCGTTTAAAAATGGTACCTTGCACCGTAATTTTATGGGCTATACCGCATCTAAAACGCAGCTTATGATTGGCTTGGGTGTTTCATCTATTAGCGACAGTTGGTATAGCTTTGCGCAAAATGAAAAAAGCATTGAAGATTATTATGCCCGTTTAGCCTGCAATGAAATTCCTGTGTTTAAAGGGCATGTGCTGGATCGGGAAGATTTGGTAATACGTCAGCATATTTTAAATTTAATGTGCAGCTTTGAAACGTCGTGGGCCAGTCCAGAATTGGCATTTCCTGAAATTGAGCAAGTGCTGCAACAGTTACAGGAAATGCAGGAAGATGAATTACTGCTCATTCAAGATCAGCACATTCAGATTTTGGAAAAAGGTAAACCTTTTGTGCGCAATATTTGTATGGCCTTTGATTTGCGTTTAAAACGCCGTATGCCGAATAATCGTATTTTTTCGATGACGATTTAAACAAATTGCGTAGAAATTATTTAATTCAAAAATTAAAAGGTGACTCAAAAGTCACCTTTATCATACATGTGCGCCATGCGTTCATGTTTGGTTTGCAAATATTCTTCATTGAATGGATTTAGCCCCACAGTTAAAGGCACACGGTCTACCACCGTAATCCCTTGTTCCTGTAATGCTTGAATTTTCAAAGGGTTGTTGGTGATTAAGCGCACAGCTTTAACCTGCAAATGATCTAGCATAATGCTGCACATATCATAGCGACGTGCATCGGCAGGTAAATTCAGCATTAAATTAGCATCCACCGTGTCATGTCCTTGATCTTGCAGGGCATAAGCACGAATTTTATTGGTCAAGCCAATCCCGCGACCTTCTTGGCGTAAATATAAAATCACACCTTGTCCTGCGTCATTAATCAGACGTTGAGTGGCTTGAAGCTGTGGGCCACAGTCGCATTTTAAAGACGCGAAAGCATCGCCAGTTAAACATTCTGAGTGAATCCGTACCAGAACGGGCTGGGTTGGCGCAGTGTCCAAACCTTTGGATAATGCCACGTGTTCTTCGCCAGTTTCAGGATCTTGAAATACCGTAATGTTGAATTCACCAAATGCGGTCGGTAATCGTGAGGTTGCGACAAACTTAATCGGCACTGTTTAACTCGTGAAATAGTCGATAAATTGTTTAAAGTATAGCGTAATGCTCAGACATTAGTAGAATAGCGAACACGAATTTATACAGAAGATTTTCTTTTTTGTATAAAGCGCACGATAATGGTTGATAAATAGTTAGATTATTCAGGATAATCTACCCACCCAACGTGTGCCCAACTGAAATCACTGCTCAAAACTACATCGCTAGAAATGTGGCTGATTGAAGGTAATACCATTCGGTTATATGATCGAGTAATTCCCATTGACCTCGCTTAGGATTTGCCAGGCTTTAGAAGGCTTTGCCACATATGCTGTATACAGAAATTCCAACTCAACGCCCTGTAACACCATTGCTCGATGAGATTGACCATCCGCAGCAATTACGTTTACTCGCGCAAAGCCAGCTTCCACAGGTGGCAGATGAGTTACGTCAATTCATTTTGTATGCCGCAGGTCAAAGTGGAGGACACTTTGGCGCAAACTTAGGCGTGATCGAACTGACCGTTGCGCTGCATTATTGCTTTAATACCCCACACGATCGCTTAATTTGGGATGTCGGTCATCAGGCTTATCCGCATAAAGCCCTGACAGGACGCCGCGAGCAACTCACCACCATTCGTGCCAAAGATGGTTTGGCTGCATTTCCTGCACGTGAAGAATCTATTTTTGATACCTTTGGCGTTGGTCACTCCTCAACAGCTATTTCTGCTGGTTTGGGGATGGCGTTGGCACGACGTTATCAGCAAAACCCATGTGAAGTTGTTGCCATTATTGGCGATGGTGCCATGACGGCAGGTATGGCTTTTGAAGCCATGAATGATGCCGTGGCTCACCAAGCCGATATGATGGTGGTGCTGAATGACAACGATATGTCAATTTCATGCAGCACAGGCGGCTTTGCCAAACATCTTGCTGCTATTTGGGAGCGTGGTGAATCGGTTTATGTCAGTGAAACAGGTGAAGCTTACGTGCAGCCACATCCAAAGTGGACGTATAACTCGCGTTTGCACTGTGCTGCTACTGAAGCTGCTGACAACTTATTTAAAGCGATTGGGTTTGATTATTTCGGCCCTTTCGATGGACATGATGTTGAACAACTCACACACGTGTTTAATGCGCTGAAAAAACGTAAAGGCCCACGTTTAATTCACGTTTACACTAAAAAAGGCAAAGGCTTTGCGCCTGCAGAAGCTGATCAAATTAAATATCATGCCATTGGTAAAATTCATGCCAAAGCTGCACCAGTTAGCGCACCTAAATATTCTGATGTATTTGGGCAGTGGTTATGTGATCAGGCAGAACAAGATTCACGATTATTGGCAATTACGCCAGCCATGTGCGAAGGTTCGGGCATGGTGCAATTTGCCAAACAATTCCCAGAACGCTATTTTGATGTCGCGATTGCCGAACAGCATGCGGTGACTTTGGCTGCGGGTATGGCCTGTGAAGGTTTGAAGCCTGTGGTGGCGATTTACTCTACCTTCTTGCAGCGTGGTTATGACCAACTGATTCATGATGTCGCTTTGCAAAATCTGGATGTTACTTTTGGTATCGACCGTGCAGGTTTGGTGGGTGAAGATGGCCCGACCCATGCAGGTGCTTACGACTATGCCTATATGCGTACCGTACCGAATATCGTGATTATGGCACCAAAAGACGAAAATGAATGTCGTCAAATGCTGCACACGGCTTATTTATATAACGGCCCTGCAGCAGTGCGTTATCCACGCGGGCATGGTTTGGGTGTCGAAATTCAGCAGCAGATGACTGCAATTCCATTAGGACAAGCTGAAATTGTGGCGCAGTTCAATCCACAATATGATGACTATATTTCAGTGCTGGCTTTTGGTAGCCGTGTGCAAGCGGCAGTTGAAGCGGCTGAAGCGTTTGCTCAGCAGCACGATGTCGCAGTACGTGTGGTGAATATGCGTTTTGTGAAGCCATTGGATGAAAAACTGTTAGCTGAGATTGCAGACAGCACTGCATTATTCGTCACTGTAGAAGAGCATGCGATTATGGGTGGTGCAGGCAGTGCCGTGAGTGAATACTTGGCGAAGGCCCAGATTGTCAAACCGATTATTCATTTAGGTTTAGAAGATAGCTTTATGCAACAAGCGACACATGGTCAAATGCTGCAACAGGCAGGTTTAGATGCACAAGGCATTGAAAAATCAATGCAAAATGCTTGGCAAAAACTGCATCAATCTATATTGAATTAATTTTTAGCAACACTTCTTCCCCAAAAGCCTCAATATTTGCTAAAATATTGGGGCTTTCATGCATTATTCTTTATCAATCTCTTCAAATTTGTAGTGGGTGTTCAATGGAACCTATGGTGGTGATGGCTGCGCGTGCGGCTCAAACAGTTGGTCAAGAGCTTTTAAAAGCGCATCAGAATCGTCATAAACTCGATCTACAAGTCGAAGAAAAAGGCATTGATGGTCCTGTAACGCGCGTAGATCGTTACCTCGAGCAATTGACCATTGATACATTACGCAAAAGTTATAAAAATCACAGCTTCCTGGGCGAAGAATTTGGCATGCAGGAAGGCAAAGGTCACGATGCCGACTGGTGTTGGGTGATTGATCCTTTAGATGGCACGCTAAACTTTGTTCACGGTTTCCCTCATTTCTGTATTTCGATTGCAGTGCAACACAAAGGTGTGACACAGCACGGTGTTATTTACGACCCTGTAAAAGATGAATTATTCTCTGCGAGCCGTGGCCGTGGTGCGATGATGAATCAACGTCGTATTCGTGTAAATGTAAAAGACAGTTTAGACAATACCTTCTTGGCAGTAGGTCATGCTTATCGTGCTAAACGTGATGGCGAAATTGTTTCTTATGCCAAAAACCATTTTGAAAGTTTATTCAATGTGACAGAAGCTGGCGCACAATACCGCCGCGCAGGTTCTGCTGCATTGGACTTGGCTTATGTGGCTGCAGGTCGTTTAGATGGCTATTTTGAACTTGGCTTAAAACCGTGGGATATTGCTGCGGGTGAGTTAATTGTGAAAGAAGCGGGCGGTACTGTGGTCGATGCACGTGGTGGCAGCGACTCTATGGAAAATGGGCAAGTTTTGGCATGTTCAATGAAAATGTTAAAACCACTTATGAAAGCGGTTGTGCCTGCTTGGGGCGAAGCAGCGAAATAATCAGCTGATCATATTTATACTTAAATAAGACACTTAGCAAAGCTCTCATCCTGAGGGCTTTTCTTTTACCTAACGGTCTAAAACTGCTGGTTTTAAATCTGTTGTTATCGTCCATATACTAGCCATAAAAGCAGAATCTATCACTGTTTACACAAAAAACAGCAAAAGTCGATTAAATAAGGTGACTTTTAAAATAATCCTGCTATAATCCGCGCACGCACTTAATTTCTGTTCATTACCTGAACATTTCTCTTCTAATCATTGTGTATGCGCGTGCGGTCCAAAGAGAGGACGATATCTCGCGCCCCAATCGCTAAAGCGATTCCTTCAGGTTAAGCCGTAATCATGCGTGCGTTATATCACATCGTCGTTACTCGGATCGCCGCTGAATCTTAAATTGTCAGCGATAATTGCTGTACCGCTTTTTGCCGATGTCCATCTGACTTTATTTAATGGAGCACCCATTTTCAGGGTGAAAATCTCTATGAGCAAAACTTTTGCTGATTTTTCTTTACATGAATCTTTACAACAAGCTTTAGAAGGCTTGAACTTTACTACGCCGACTCCTGTTCAAGAACAATCGATCCCAGCGGCACTTGAAGGTAAAGACTTATTGGTATCTAGCCAAACAGGTTCTGGTAAAACTGCTGCATTTTTACTCCCAACTTTAAACGCGCTTGCTAATCAAGATACTTTCGTACCATTTAAAGAGCGTATGAAAGCTATTACTCAGCCGTCAATTTTAGTGCTTTGCCCAACACGTGAATTGGCTCAACAAGTTAGCCAAGACGCGATTGCATTTGTACGTCACATGAAAGGTGTACGTATTGCAGCAATCATGGGTGGTATGCCTTTTGGTAAGCAAATCCAACAATTAAAAGGTGCGCAAGTGGTTGTAGCGACTCCAGGTCGTTTACTTGACTTGGTGAACCGTCGTCAAATCAAACTTGATAAAGTTGATGCCTTAATTGTAGACGAAGCTGACCGTATGCTCGATTTAGGCTTCTCTGAAGACCTAGAAGCGATTAGCGATTTAGCTGCTAACCGTAAGCAAACCTTGATGTTCTCTGCAACTTTTGCCAGCCGTATTATCACACTTGCAGAACGCATGATGAATGAGCCTGTACGTATTGCGATTGAAACAGGTCACTCAACGAACATGGACATCACCCAGACTTTACACTGGACTGATGGTTTCGAGCACAAGAAAAAATTATTGTCACACTGGTTATCTGATGAAGGTGTAGATCAAGCGGTTGTATTCGCATCTACTCAAGAAGATACCGATATGCTGGCTGAAGAATTGGCTGAAGCAGGTCACTCTGTCGTTGCTCTACACGGTGCAATGCCACAGACTGTACGTAACCGTCGTTTACGTAGCATTCGTGAAGGTCGTGCAAAAATTTTGGTTGCAACTGACGTAGCAGCACGTGGTTTAGACGTACCAACGATTTCTCACGTGATCAACTTTGGTTTACCAATGAAAAATGAAGACTATGTACACCGTATTGGTCGTACAGGTCGTGCGGGTCGTACCGGTAATGCCATTACTTTGGCAACTTACCGTGAGCGTGGCAAAATCCGTGCTTTGGAAGATTTCTTAGATGCACGTTTAAGTGTTTCTGAAATTGAAGGCTTAGAGCCATCTCCACCACCAGCACGTTCTGGTCGTGACGGTGGTCGTGGTCGTCGTGATGGCGGTCGCGGTGGTCGTGGCGGTTTTGGTGGTGGTCGTCGTTTTGAAGGCGAAAGCAACTTTAAACGTCGTGAAGGTGGTGATGATCGTCCACGTCGCAGCTTTGATGACAAACCACGTGGTGAACGTCCTGCATTTGGTGAAGATCGTCCGCGTCGCGAGTTCAACTCAGACCGTCCACGTCGTGAAGGTGGTTTCGGTGATCGTCCACAGCGTTCATTTGAAGACCGTCCACGTCGTGAATTTAATTCAGATCGTCCACGCCGCGAAGGTGGTTTTGGTGATCGTCCACAGCGTTCATTTGATGATCGTCCACGTCGTGAATTTAATTCAGATCGTCCGCGTCGCGAAGGTGGCTTCAACGATAAGCCGCGTTTTGATGCGAATGATGACAACCGTGGCAACCGCGTAGATTACAAACCACGTCGTGAAGGTAGCTTCGGTGATCGTCCAAAACGTGATTTTGGTGATCGTCCTGCACGTCGTGAAGGTGGTTTTGGTGACCGTCAACCACGTTCTTTTGATGATCGTCCTAAGCGTTCATTTGGTGGTGAAGATCGTCCACGTCGTGAGTTCAATTCAGATCGTCCACGCCGTGAAGGTGGTTTTGATCGCCCACGTCGTAAATTTAACGACTAAGCGCTATCTGAAGCGTCAGCTTAAAGAAAACCGGTGTTGAGCACCGGTTTTTTTATGTTAAAAAATGATTTTCCGTCTGAATAAAATGTATACTGTGTCATGTTTTTATTGTGTTGTGCGAATTATGAACATCGATGGCTTGCGAATGCTGATGCAGACGAGAGAGGGAATGATGCCGTATATTGGTTTAGCGCTGATTTTATGTAATTTAATTTATTATATTATTTCCTCTTATTTTTAAGTGTTTGCTGTAATGAAAGTGATTTAGATAACAATAATATTTATAGTTGCACAAGACGTGCACAGTTTTAAAAAATTTGCTAGATAACATTTTATGCTTCAATCCTTTATAGTATGCGTGCTGAAAAAATGCAGGAAGACCCTCAGCTATGAATAATTCAACACCTCAACATGAGCCGTCATTGATTGAAGTCAATGAACTGAGCTTTAAGCGAGGGAAACGTGTCATTTTTGAAAATGTCAGTTTAAAGATTCGCCGTGGGCAAATTACGGCCATTATGGGACCTTCTGGTACAGGTAAAACCACATTATTACGCTTGATTGGTGGTCAGTTGACTCCCGATCATGGTGATATTTTACTGGATGGAAAAAATCTTGCGCAAATGTCGCGTCAGGAGTTGTTTGCTGCGCGCGCACGTATGGGCATGTTATTCCAAAGCGGTGCGTTATTTACCGATATGAGCGTATATGAAAACGTCGCGTTTCCATTGCGTGCACATACCCAGTTGCCTGAACATTTAATTGCAGAACTGGTGGCTTTAAAACTTGAAGCAGTCGGTTTGCGTGGCACAGAACAGCTCATGCCTGCAGAACTCTCAGGCGGGATGAACCGTCGCGTGGCATTGGCACGTGCGATTGCGTTAGACCCTGAATTGATCATGTATGATGAACCATTTGCAGGGCAAGACCCGATTGTAAAAGGTGTGTTGACCCGTTTAATCCGTTCCTTGCGAGAAGCGTTGGATTTAACCACCATTATCGTCTCGCATGATGTTGGCGAAACTTTATCAATTGCCGACTACATTTATATTATCGCGGAAGGCGTGATTCAGGGCGAAGGTACACCTGCAGAATTAAAACAGCATGAATCGGCATTTGTACGTCAGTTCTTAACAGGCGCTGCCGAAGGGCCAGTCGATTATCAATTTAGCCATCGGGCTTATTTAAGTGATGAGGTGCGTTCATGAATGCTATTGCCGCATTAGGTCAACGCGTCATTGAGCGTGTTCGTGGCATTGGTGTCGCCACCCAAATGTTGTTGCAAATTCTATTTTCCATGCCAACCCTGCTTGGGGTGAAGCTGTTCCTGTACCAAATGTACCGTGTTGGCGTGATGTCGTTATTGATTATTGCGGTGTCGGGTTTATTTATTGGTTTGGTCTTGGGCTTACAAGGCTACTCCATTTTGGTCAATATCGGTTCAGAAGCCATGTTAGGCACCATGGTGTCTTTGACTTTATTGCGTGAGTTGGCGCCTGTCGTGGCTGCACTGTTATTTGCAGGACGTGCAGGCTCTGCCTTAACAGCAGAAATTGGTCTGATGAAAGCCACAGAACAATTGGCCAGTATGGAAATGATTGGGGTAGACCCACTCAAGCGTATTGTGTCACCACGTTTATGGGCAGGAATTGTCAGCCTGCCAATGCTCTCCATTATTTTTGCTGCGGTTGGCATTATGGGCGGCAAAATGGTTGGGGTCGATTTTCTAGGTGTCGATGAAGGTTCTTTCTGGAGCGGTATGCAAAGCAGCGTGCAGTTCTATAAAGATATTTTTAACGGCACAATTATTAAAAGTTTTGTTTTTGCATTAATTTGTACTTGGATTGCAGTATATCAAGGCTATGCCTGTGTTCCAACATCGGAAGGCATTGCGACGTCGACCACACGAACCGTGGTGTATTCTTCATTATGTGTTTTAGGTTTTGATTTTGTGTTGACTGCGGTCATGTTCGGAGGTGTTTAATGAAATCACGTACAAGTGAGCTGGCCGTAGGTGTATTTGTCATTTTGACAGGCATTGCATTGTTTTTCTTGGCCATGAAAGTCAGTGGATTGGTGGGTACCAATTTGCGCGACAGTTACAATATGACAGCAACATTTGACAACGTGAATGGTTTAAAACCACGCGCCAAAGTTACTATGAGCGGTGTCACCATTGGTCGTGTCAATGATATTACCCTAGACCCTGTATCGCGTTTGGCTACAGTTGAATTTGAACTAGATGGCAAGTTGACCAGTTTTAATCCTGAACAACTAAAAACAGTGCAAAATTATGCGCTTGAAGAATTGCGCTACAGTGCAGAATACCAAGAAGCAAATCCTCAGCAACAAAAAGAAATGGAACAACAACTGTTGGGTAACATGAAATCCATCACCAGTATTGATGAAGATGCTTACATAATGGTAGCAACCAATGGTTTATTGGGTGAGAAATATCTCAAAGTGGTTCCAGGTGGTGGTTTGAACTTTGTGAAGCGTGGCGAAAGTATTGCCAACACGCAAGGCACCATGGATTTAGAAGATTTAATCAGTAAGTTTATTACTGGCGGTGCAGCGAAAACATCCAACGCAGCGTCAGACGCAGATAAAGACACAGCGACAGCTGAAACAACAGATGCAGAAGTGTCATTTGTTGAGTAATGAAGGAGATTGTCCGTGAAAACACTTTTAAAGCAAACTCTGGCGGTAAGTGTACTTTCAACCATGTTGGCAGGAACTGCATTTGCTGCACCTGCAGAAGCGCCACCAGCTTTTGTGAAAAAAGTTGCCGATAGCTTGATTGCACGTTTAAAAGCAGATCATGCTAAATTGCAGAACAATCCAGCATTGGTCAAAACGATTGTGCGTCAAAACCTTGATCCGTATGTAGATGCGCAAGCATTTACCCGTATTGTGATGGGTACTTATGCGACGAACCAATACAGTTCAGCAGCACAGCGCGCGCAGTTTGAGAAAAACTTCCGTGAAACCTTAATTGAGAATTATGGCACAGCGTTTGCGAAATTTAGCAACCAAAGCTACACCATGCGTCCTTATAAGGCGACCAACAGCAAGAACCCAGTGGTGACCATTGACTTCTTGCATAATGGTGAAAAAATTCCTGTGTCATTCCAGTTGGCAGACAAAGGCAGCCAATGGAAAATCCGTAACATTAACGTGTCGGGTATTGATTTAGGTTTGCAATTCCGTAACCAGTTTGCAGCGAACGTGAAGCGTAATGGCGGCAATATTGATAAAGCCATTGCAACCTTTAAGCCAGATGCAGAAGCTGCGGTTGAAAAGAAAAAATAGGTTAGGTGTGGCGTGATTGAATTATCAAATCAGGAATTATGTGTTTCTGGAAAAATAGATTTCAGTAATGCAGAGCAATATTACCAAAAAGGTCTGCAGTTGATTCGTCAGCAGCAGTTGCCTTTGGTGGTTAATTTGGCGCAGCTGGAACACGGAAGCACTTTGGCTTTGGCCGTTTTGGTGCAATGGTTGCGTCAGACGCCTGAAGCCAAGGGCTTACAGTTTAAAGCGGTTCCTGAAAAAATGATGAAGATCATTCAAGCCTGTCATTTGCAAGATGATTTGCAGCTAATCGTCTAAAACTGAAAAAACCATCAAAAAAGCACCTTCTTGTAAGGTGCTTTTTTATTGCGTTTAGTTTCCCGCTTTATTCGTAAGCATCCGGTGAAGCTTATTTGAATCAGGCAGGCTTCCACTTATGCGGTAGTAATTCTTCAACCTGGATTATTTTCTGTGTCGGCAGTCTTTTCAACACATCACTTAAATAGGCATAAGGGTCCAGTCCATTCAGTTTTGCTGACTGGATTAAGGTGCTGCAATTGAGGCTAGACTGATTATTGCGGTGGTTAAAGATATTAATGAAAAGACAGTTGCAAGATGGTCATTGATCAGCAATGTACCAACCGAGATTACCGCAGTGGAATTGACGACTTGGTATTACTGGCGTTGGTCAATCGAATGTTATTTCAAACTTCTCAAGCAAGCAGGCCATGATATTGAGTCATGGCTTCAGACTACGCCAGAAGCGATTTTAAGGCGTTTGCTGATCAGTTGCATGGCTTGTGTGTTGACGTGGAGAGTGCAGCGTTGTACAGATGAACAAAATCAGAAAGTCCGTGCATTTCTGACTAGGCTCTCAGGTAGACAACAGAAAAGAGGCAAGATAGAGAGTGCGCCTGCCATATTGGCAGGACTCTCGATTTTACTAAATACTCTTCAACTGCTCTCAGAATATTCAATAGATGAACTGAATGAAATCGCAACCATTGCACTAGGTACCTAAAGATGTGTAGATACCTATGCCTAAAAAGAGAGGGAATAAAAGGTATCAAATCCATTTTTTCCATCTAAAGTAAATTAATGGGCCAATAAAGAAGCCAATTAAAATAATACTGACCACTATAAAACTGGTGGTGCCTTTGGCAAAAGGTAACACGTCGGTGTTCATACCATAAACACTGGCAACTAACATCGGTGGCGCTAACATACTCGGCAAAATAGAGAATCGACGAATCGTGTCGTTCTGTTCGGTGTTAATGAAGCCTGAAG
Organism: Acinetobacter sp. YH12021; assembly: GCF_013420145.1. NCBI lineage: Bacteria > Pseudomonadati > Pseudomonadota > Gammaproteobacteria > Moraxellales > Moraxellaceae > Acinetobacter > Acinetobacter sp. YH12021. Next base: position 263,099 of record NZ_VOYT01000002.1, on the reverse strand, counting down.
TGGTATCGAGCAAGAAGCGCACTTTTTGGAATAAGAAGGCATCGTGTTCGACCAGTGAGCGTACATCTTCACTGAGTTCTCGAATGTCGGCATCGTAAATATGACTACCCAACGCACGCGGACGTGCCAAAAAGGTCAGGACACGACGTAAATCAATCAAACACAATTGCGCTTTTCCAAGCATGTCTTCTAATTGTGCCAGTCGGGTAATCATGTCATCGAGGTCTAAAATTTGCTCACGATGACGGTTATTCAGAACTTCTGTGGAATACTTTTCCAAGTCCTTGTGGATATCTTCTAAGATATCCGCAAGTTCGTCCAGTTTGGCTTCAAGCAAGCCTAAAAGCACCCAAGTCGGGTCTTTATAGTCAATTTCGTAGTCGTTACGTCGTGCACGCGCCCGAAATGCCCGAAACGCCACTAATTTTTCACCACGTAGGGTAAACAAGTGTTCTTTATGTAAAATAAAGGCGACGGTTTGCACAGTGGCTAAAATACTGGAATTGTCTTCAGTTTCGCCATCGACTTGATAGTTTTTATTTTTAGTTAAAAAATAGGTACTAATGTGTAAAATACCGTCATCATCACGGTAGAATCGCGCTGAAGATGAAATATCTTCCAAAGATTTTAAGGTTGGTAAATTTTGTGAGTATGCGTCTAGTACCCATTGCTGTTCTTCTTGTGAAGGGGCAATCAGGTCAATCCAGACCAGATCTGGATGCAAATCAAAACCACCGTTAATGGTGGCATCTTCCAGACTACCGCGCTCTGTGGCATAAAAGGCTTCAAGCATTCGTCTTTTCTCCTTGCGCAGTATGGGTTTTGTGGATGGGTGTATTTTAGACAAGGATCTTACTAAATACACTGCTCAGAATGCTATTTTATTTAAAAATCTCCCTGAAGTTTAATTTTATGGCATGACAGCCAGATAACATGGTGAAAAAATGATGTCGTCAATTGCTATTTTCTGTGGTTCTGCCCCAGGAAAAGATTCAGTTTTTGTTGAAAATGCACGAAAAGTGGGTGAAACATTGGCTGCACAAGGCAAAACTTTAATTTATGGCGGTGGACGCTCAGGCTTAATGGGTGTGGTGGCAGATAGTACTTTGGCCGCAGGTGGGCGTGCAATTGGTGTCATGCCTGAAAGTTTGGCAGAGCATGAATTGGCGCATCCGCATTTGACCGAATTACACATCGTAGAAAACATGCATGCCCGCAAAATAAAAATGTCAGAATTGGCCGAGGGCTTTATTGCTTTGCCGGGTGGTTCTGGAACTTTAGAAGAAATTTTTGAGCAATGGACGTGGGCACAATTAGGAATTCACTCAAAACCCTGTGCCTTTTTTAATGTAGCTGGCTTTTATGATGATTTGCTGAAGTTTTTAAGACAGACCTCTGAAAAAGGTTTTACTCAGCCACGTTTTTGTGAGGCATTGATTGTATCGAATTGTATTGACAATATTTTGCAGCAATTTGAACAATACCGTGTTCCTGAAATGAAATGGGAAGTGCCTGAGCTAGAGTGGGTGCAGCAGGAACTGGCGAAATAAAATGGCTGAGATCAACAACATCATTACCGTTGCAGCTGCAATTATTTTAAATGTCAAACAGCAGTTATTGGTGGTGCGTAAACAGCATACCGCGTGTTTTATGCAGGTCGGTGGCAAATTAGAACCCAATGAAGCGCCTGAAACGACCATGTTGCGAGAAATTGCCGAAGAAATTGGCTGTCAGGCGCAAATTCAACAATTTATTGGACGCTATGAAACAGCAACGGCCAATGAGCCCGACTGCCGTTTGGTCAGTTATGTGTATTGGGTTCAGCTTGATCAGGCACCAAAAATTGCTGCTGAAATTGCCGAAATGAAGTGGGTAGATTTGGATGATCAAGATACTTTGTTGGCACCGCTGACCCGTGAAGTGGTGATGCCGTGGTTAAAACAATATTTACAACAAAATTAAGAGCAGTTGATCATTCTTCTATATTTTAAGTTCAACTTTTTAATGCGTTGAGCATATTCAACCGAATAGTTTTTTTATTCAGCACTGGCCAGACAAACCGCCTCGACTTTTTGACAGCCGAGCTTGAGCAACTGCTGTTTGAGTGCATGAATTGAACTGCCCGTCGTGACCACATCATCCACAATTAAAACCCGACGAAAACGGATTTTAGGCGCATTCTGAATTTGAAATTGCTGTTGGATGTCTTCCAATCGTTCTAAGCGACTTAAGCCTTTTTGCGCGTGCTGTTGTAAGCGGGTCACAGGTTGCCAAATCGGGACATTTAAATGCCGCGCTAGTCCTTTTGCTAACAATAAAGATTGATTGTAGCCGCGTTCAGTCAAGCGGGCAGTGGAAATTGGCATCGGTACAATGGCTTGAATTTTAGGATAAGACAGTTGTTTTAGCGCGCCTACTAAAAGCAGTTGGTAATGTAACTGCTGTTCATATTTAAATTGTTGAATGATGCGATTAATTGGATAGTGATAATCAAAAGTGACTTGAATCTGCATTTCTTGTCGTTGTACCGCTTGGCTACGCCACGGCAATTGTTGCCAACAGGTTTGACAGACCGAATGTTGCCATTGCGTGTCGCTATGGCAGAGCTGACACGGTTGCAGTTGGCGCAGCCATTGTATGCCGCATTGTAGTAGATTGATCGGCTGAGTCATCTTAGGACTGCAATCCGTTTAAACATAGGCATAACGTGGTGCCTCAGGCAGCCAGCGTTTTAGCAAAGCTTCGGCATGTGTAGGATAATCGTTTAAAATTTGCTGTGCCACATGATGCGCCTGTGCCAACAAATGATCATCCCGTTCTAATTTAGCCACCCGAAAGCCCATATCTCCCGTTTGTTTGGTTCCCAAGAGTTCACCTGGGCCGCGCAGTTCTAAATCTTTTTCTGCAATCACAAAACCATCGTTGGTTTCCCGCATAATCCGCAAGCGTTCTTGTCCATTTTGCGAAAGTGGATTTTTATACAACAAGGCACAAAAACTGGCTTTGGCACCCCGTCCGACTCGTCCACGTAGCTGATGTAGCTGTGAAAGTCCTAAACGCTCGGCATTTTCGATCACCATAATTGAAGCATTCGGTACATCGACCCCGACCTCAATTACTGTGGTGGCAATCAGCAACTGTAATTGATTGTCTTTAAATTGCTGCATGACGGCTTGTTTTTCATCGGCTTTCATTTTGCCGTGTACCAGCCCAATATTCAGTTCAGGAAAGCGTTCTTTAATTTCAGCAAAAGTCGCCTCGGCAGCTTGCGCATCTAAGGTTTCCGACTGTTCCACCAAGGTACAGACCCAATAGGCTTGTTTGCCTTCGGCACAATTGCTGGCAATGCGTTGTAAGACTTCTTCACGCCGATCTAGCGGAATAGTCACCGTTTGAATAGGTGTACGTCCTGGCGGTAGTTCATCAATCACCGAAGTGTCCAAATCGCCATAGGCGGACATGGCTAAAGTTCGCGGAATAGGCGTTGCAGTCATCACCAATTGATGCGGTGTAGTGTGATTGGCACCTTTATTGCGCAAAGCCAGACGTTGATCGACCCCAAAACGGTGTTGTTCATCAATAATCACCAAACCTAATTTGGCAAATTGCACATTGTCCTGAAATAACGCATGTGTCCCAACCACCAAATTGGCGCTACCATCTTGAATGCTCAGTTCAGCCGCTGCGCGTGCTTTGCCTTTTTGTTTGCCAGACAACCATGCCACTGTTAAGCCCAATGGTTCAAACCATTTTTGAAAGTTCAGATAATGTTGTTCTGCCAAAATTTCAGTGGGTGCCATCAGCGCGACTTGCCAACCTTCTTCTAGCGCATGACACGCTGCGACTGCAGCGACCAGCGTTTTACCTGCACCTACATCACCTTGTACCAAGCGCAGCATGGGTTTATTACGCTGCAAATCCTGCATGATTTCTTGCGAAACCCGTTGCTGTGCGCCTGTCATTTGAAATGGCATGTTGCCGAGTAACGCAGGCGCTAGTTTTTGACTTGGGGAAAAGGCAGGTGAGGCAATTTGCTGAATATAAGCCCGTCGGGTCAGTAAACTGACTTGATGCGCCACCAATTCTTCAAAAATCAGGCGTTGCTGTGCAGGGTGAGAGCCTTGTGCCAATTGCAGCATATTGGCATTTAAAGGTGGATGATGAATATAATCCAGCGCCTGTTTGAGTGCGTAGCCATTGGTCATTTTTTCAGGCAAGAGTTCAGGCAAATCATCGCTATGCTGTGCCAAAGCTTGTTTGACGTATTCACGTAATTTGGCTTGGGTCAGCCCATCGGTGCTTGGGTAAATGGCAGTCAGTTGGGTTTTAGGCAGTGGGGTATGTTCAGTAATCAGTTGTAATTCGGGGTGATACATTTCCAGACCACGCGCCCCAACCCGTACTTCGCCAAATACTCTTAAACGATTGCCGAGTTTGGCACGATCTGTAATACCTTTATAAATATGATAAAAACGTAAGGTGATTTTTCCAAATTCATCTTCTAAATTGACAGCCATCGACTTGCGTTTACCCGGTGGAAAATCGACCCCTTTAACCACACCTTCGAGTAAATAGCTGCGCCCCACGTTTAATTGGTTCATGGGAATGATCGTGCTACGATCTTCATAGTCACGCGGTAGATGAAACAGCAAGTCATCTGTGGTGAAAATATTTAGTTTTTCGAGTAATGCAGCAGAGGCAGAGCCTACCCCTTGCAACTGATGGACTGCAGCCATGTCCCCTCAACTTCAAATGCTATGATTAGGTGCTGAATGCATATTCTATTTATTGGTTATGGTAAAACATCGCAGCGTGTTGCAAAACAACTATTTACGCTCGGTCATCAAATTACCACAATTAGCCGCAGTCCGAAAACAGATCCTGATATGACGCATCTGCTTCAAGATATTCAACAGCTCGATTTATCACAGACTCAACCTGTTGATGCCGTTTATGTATTACTTGCACCATCTCGGAATACGGTTTTGAGTTCTGTAGAAGCGTATCAACAGACTTATGTAGATTCTGTTCAGCCGATTGTTACTGCATTAAAAGATCATCCTGTAAAGCGAATTATTGTGGTGTCATCTACACGGGTTTATGGTGAAAACGCAGGTGAATGTATTGATGATGATACTGTGCCTAAGCCGAGTGATGTGCAAGGTCAGTTGTTGTTGCAGATGGAACACTTGTGGCAACAGGCTTATCCTGAACAATGTGTGATTGTACGTCCTTCGGGTATTTATGGCACTTCGACTGCACGCATGCTCAAACTTGCGGAAAGCACACAAAGTTACCCGAATATACATTGGTCAAATCGGATTCATATTGATGATTTGGCAGGTTTTTTGGCACATTTACTTCACGTGGAACATCCAGAACCATCATATATTTGCAGCAATAACCAAGCTCAGCCTTTGCATGAAATGATTTTAAAGATTCAGCGTGAATTGAATTTACCTGAGTTGGTGTTGGAAGGTGAGCGTGAAACAGGGAAAAGGATTTTTGCTCAGAGGATGGTGGCGAGTGGGGTTGAATTATTCAATGTGTAATCATTTATCAAATGGAGCGTAAAACTCAGTCCTTCAGGTCAGAGATATAAGCGACACGACATGAAGTGTCGTTTGATTTAACTAAGGACTATTTTCCTTGAGTTTTGATTGTTAATATAAGTACATGAAAACCCTTAAATTACGTATAAAAGACAAACATTGCAAGGTGTTAGACCAACTAGCATCAGAAGTGAACTTCGTCTGGAATTATGTCAATGATTTAGGGTTTAGGCATTTGAAGCGGAAAGGTGAATTTCTCTCTGCTTTTGATATTGCCAAATATACGAAAGGTACATCCAAAGAATGTAATTTACATAGTCAAACCATTCAGGCTGTAACTGAAGAATTAGTCACCCGAAGAAAGCAATTTAAAAAGGCAAAGCTGAAATGGCGTGTCAGCAATAAAAAATCAGCAAGGCGCTCTTTGGGATGGGTTCCCTTTAAAAAGTTGGCTATCAAATATGCCACTGGATATGTCCAGTATGGAAAACACCAATTTAAGCTTTGGGATAGCTACGGTTTAAGCAAATACACGTTAAAAACAGGTTCATTTGTAGAGGATAGCCGTGGGCGTTGGTATGTATGTCTTGTTGTTGAATCGCCTAAGCAAGATAAATCGACAGCAACCAAAGCGATTGGTATTGATCTAGGCTTAAAAGATATTGCCACCTGTTCTGATGGCACTGTAATTTCAAATCCAAAATTCTATCGAAAATATGAGCAGACATTAGGTATTGCTCAGAGAGCCAGGAATAAGAAGCGTGTTCGTGCATTACACGCCAAGATTGCAAATAGTCGAAAAGATCATTTGCATAAAGCAAGCACCAAGCTTGTGAATGAAAATGCATTGATTATTGTAGGTGACTTGAGTGCTAAAAAATTAGTAAAAACCAAAATGGCAAAAACTGTTTTGGATACAGGATTTTCGGCACTAAAAACAATGCTCAAGTATAAATGCGAGAACGCAGGCGTATTGTTTGAAGAAGTCCAAGAAGCCTATACCACCCAAATCTGTTCGTGCTGCGGTGAGATCACCTCAAGTAGTCCCAAAGGTAGTACAGATCTTGGAATAAGAGAATGGGAGTGCATGAGCTGTGGTACAGTTCATGATCGAGATATAAACTCAGCTTTAAACATTCTTGCGCTTGGGCATAAGCGTCTAGCTGTAGGAATCACCCTCTTTTAAGGGGGGGAGGATGTCAAAACCTCAAAACCGAGCACATGATTTTACTGCATCGACCTCACCCTGAAAATGAAATCAAAGGTGGGGCATTGAAAGCTGTAAAGCAGGCACTCAAGCAGGAGGGTTTTTTATGAGCTATTTTAAATACAAGGGCTATCTAGGGACGATTGAACCAGACCTTGAAACAGGTGAGTTGTTTGGAAAATTGGCGTTCATTCGAGATCTTATTACTTATGAGGCTGAAACCTTAAAAACACTTGAGCAAGCTTTTCAGGAATCGGTAGATGGATATTTAGATTCTTGTGCAGAATTAGGGAAGAAACCCGATCAGCCATTCAAGGGAACATTTAATGTTCGTATCAGTCCTGAGTTACATCGCAAAGCTGTTTTAGCTTCGGAAGATAGTTCTTTGAATGCATTTGTGAGTGATGCAATTCAAGAGAAATTAATGCGCTTAGGTGGATGATTTTATCAATGCTATAAATTTTGTTCTATATTCAATTTAAAGCATAGCGACCCATTGTTATACAGATCGCTATGCTTTTTTGTGTGAAAACTACTTCTTCTTACGTTTCAAGCGTTTCTTCGCTTGTTGTGCAGCAAGTGCCTCCAAAGCCTCACGCAATTCTTCATCACTAAAGGTGGTGATGTGTTGCAGCATCTGCAAAGTCACATCATCCAACACCAAATTGGCGTATTGCGCGACGTTTTTAAAGTTGTCATCAAACACAATCGCATTGTCACTGTTGGTGCTGATATAACCTTGCTGAGTCAAAACTTTAATAAAGCTTTGGAATAAGGCTTTGTCAAAGAATTCAGGTGAATTGAATTCATACAGCACCGACAAACGCTGACCGACCAAATGGCTCAGTTCTTCGACTTGACGTGCCGAAATATTGCCTGAGCCGCGTTGTGTAATCAGCGCCAGCGTCATGTAATAACGCTCTAAACTCTGCATTACAGGCGCAGCCAATACTACCAATTGGTTGTGATCTTCACTATTTGGTGCAGGTGAAATTAAATTGCCTTCTGCATCTTCAGAAATCAATTTGGCCTGAATCAAGGCTTCCACGTAGGCACAAATCCGTTCTTTGAGTTCCTGATCTTGCCATTTCAAGAACAACTCAGCTTTCAGGAACGGATATAAAGTACGAATGACGTTGATTAAATCACCACGACGAATCGAACCATTATGTTTCACCAATGCTGCAATTAAAGATGGTAAGACAAAGGCATGCAAAATATTGTTGCGGAAGTAGGTGAGTAACACCGCCTGATGGTCTTCAATCGCGATAATATCGCCCAAAACGTGCTGCACTCGTTTAATCAGTTTGAGTTTTAAGCCGTAGGCAATAATTTCTTTACCTGATAATGGTGTGACTTGAGTGCGCTCATCATAAGGCAGGGCAGTGAGCAGATTACGGTAAGTGTCTAACTGCTTCACACAAATTTCTTCATCCAAGGTATGTTTTGGTGTTGCCAGTAAAATCAGCGATAACAAAGATACCGGGTTAATTACCGCAGCACGGTTAATGTTTTCCAAAATCGCATGTGCTGAAGTATTCACTGCATCTGACACTTGTGGTGGAATAGGATCATCATTTTTTTCAATGCTGATGTGTTCTGCATCGTGTTGTTTTAGAACATCATCTAAAAACACAGGTTCGCCAAAATTGACATGCACCTTGCCAAAAATCCGTTCAATCTTGCGCATGGTTTTTAAAATGCCCATTAGCGATTCAGATTCTTTTGGCTTGCCTTGCATTTCACCCACATAGGTTGAACCTTCCATCAGGCGTTCATAACCAATATAAGTTGGCACAAAAGCAATCGGTTTAGCACGACCACGCAAATGACTGTGAATGGTCATGGCGAGCATGCCTGTTTTTGGTGGCAACAAGCGGCCTGTACGTGAACGTCCACCTTCAATAAAGTATTCAAGCGGCGTGTTACGCGACAAAATACTGAATAAATATTCTTTAAAGACGGTTGTGTATAAGCCGTTGCCACGGAAAGTACGACGGATAAAAAACGCACCGCCACCACGAAGCAATTGACCTACAAATGGCATATTCAGGTTATCGCCCGCAGCAATGTACGGCACCATCATGCCGCGTTTGTAAATCACATAAGACAGCAATAAATAGTCGATATGACTGCGGTGACATGGGGTATAGATAATTTCATAGTCTTTGGCCAGTTCGCGCACGGTACTAAAATTATGCACTTCCACGCCATCGTACAATTGTGTCCATAAGCGGGTCAGTGCCATATCGGCAAAGCGTACCGCTGCATGAGAGTAGTCCGACACGATTTCATTTAAATAACCAATCGCACGACGCTCGGCTTCAATCACGCTAATTTTACTGCGTAAACTTTCACGACGAATAGCATCTTGCACATCGGGAGATTTAATCAGACTGAGCATGACATTGCGGCGGTCAGACAAGTCTGGGCCAAGTACGACTTCACGTTGTCCATCTAAGTAATTATTTAGAGTGTTAACAATAAAGGTCGCAGGCGACAGGTTCGGATGCTCAGTTTTGGCATGTTCAATTAAAGCGCGTAATGATTGTGGCTCGTGAAATTCCAAATAAGACTGACGACCATGCACCCCAATATTCATTAACTGCTTGACTGTGCCAGGCGTTGCCCACGTATCGGTAAACAGTAGTTTAAACCACGAATCCTCTTTGTCTGGAGAACGTCCCCACAACACGGTCACAGGTACCAATTCAATATCAAGTTCTGGGTGTTGTTCTAATTGTTCAATTAAACGTAACAAGCGTGGCGGAAAAGCATAAGGTGGTGGATTGAGTAGGTTGTTCTCATCGTGATGCTGTAAAAACAGAATCGAGGCTTTTTCTTTATGTGAACCCATCACCAATGGATCAAGCGCAGGCGTGAGTTTTAAGCGACGTGTTTCGCCATCGACCACCAAGGCATTGCTGCGTGAGTGATTTTGCAATACGTAGCAAGTTATCTTGGTGCGAGTGGCATTTGAGTCTACACTTTGCGCATCCTTGACAGGGACTTCACCCAAAACATGCGGTGTCACCACAAGGTCAAGCAGCTTACCAGAAAGCTGACGATACATTTGACCAAAACCACGCTTGGACATATTCACTCCTACTTCATCACCTAAGTCCCTAGCCAGTAGGGAATTTATTTTGCGTCATTGTATCTAATAATCGCGCTGCATTTTTAGATAATTTGCATGAATATTGTTAGATTTTATCGTTAAAAATCGTATTTTTAGCAAAATTGATCGGCTAAGTTGTGACACAGCGGTCAGTCTTTGATGGGTAAAAGATGCAGAATCTATGGCAAAATAGCAGGCTTAAAATAGTCAGTTTATTTTGACGATTTATTTTTTCATCGACTTCGATCCCGCATCCCCAATTTCCGCCATACATAGGTTAGTTATGAACGCACTCACACAAGAGCTGGTTGAACTTCTTTGTTTAGAAAAGTTAGAAGAAAATATCTACCGAGGTATCAGTCGTAACTTGGTGGGTAAACGTGTTTTTGGTGGACAGGTTTTGGGACAGGCTTTACGTGCTGCATCTTATACCACTGATCGTCCTGCGCACTCATTGCATGCCTATTTCTTGTTTGGTGGCGATGTCAACGCACCTATTATTTATGAAGTTGACCGTTTGCGTGATGGTAAAAGTTTTTCTAGCCGTCAAGTACGTGCCATTCAGCATGGGCGTACCATTTTTACTGCGATGGTGTCCTTTGCGCCGTTGGAAGACGGTCTGAATTATCAAATTTCAGAGCCAAACTATCCTGCAGCAGAAGCTTTAAAAAACGAAGCGGAACTCAAACAGCATATTGTCGAGTTTGTACCTGAAAATGTGCGTGCCAGTTTTATGCGTGATCGCTTGGTGGAGATTCGCCCGATTAATCCGAGCAATCCATTTTTACCGCAGCCTGAAGCACCTGCTTATGCACACTACATTCGTACCCATGACAGCATTTCACCAGAGGTGGATGAAGTGTCTTTGCATCAGGCAATTGCGGCATTTTATTCAGACTTCACGTTAATGACCACAGCACTGCGTCCGCATGGTTTGAGCTATTTATCACCAAGTTTGCAGTGTGCCAGTATTGACCATGCCATGTATTTCCATAAACCGTTCCGTGTGGATGACTGGATGCTGTACGACATGGAAGCCACCATTAGCACTAGTTCGCGTGGTTTGAACTTTGGGCGCATGTGGCAAAATGGTGAATTGGTGTGTAGCACCAGTCAGGAAGGCTTGATTCGTTTACGTGAAATCGAAACGCAATAAAATATAGCCTTTAAAATCTACATTCATCAGCCGACATTCATGTCGGCTTTTTTACATCCTGAAGCACGATCTGAACCTAATCAAAGTGCGCTAGAAAAATAATACTCGATTCAATTTCAGCCACATGGCATAGTCCACACATCACATTAAAAAACTCAATTGCGTATGAGCCTCAATACACAAATTCTAATTGCCGCAATTTTGGGTGTGGTGTTTGGTTTTATTCTGAATCTATTTCCAGACAGCACATTTTTTAGCGCCAGTTTGTATGGCATTGGTTTAATGAGCAGTATTTTTATTGGTTTACTGAAAATGCTGCTGATCCCACTAATTTTTAGCTCAATTGTGGTCGGTGTGTCGAACTTACAGGCTGTAGGGCAATTGAGTCGAGTCTGGAAAATTACGTTGGCGTGTTGTGTCACCACCACGACTTTGGCTTTAATTTTAGGTTTGGCCTGTGCGCATTTATTCGCTGTCGGCAAAGGTGTAGATATTGTAATGTTTCAGGATGCGATGGCGCAGCATCAAACTCCAGATACGCTTACACCTTCTTCTTTTTTTACCAACTTCATTCAAAACACCTTAATCAATCCATTTAAAGCTTTTGCTGAAGGCAATGTTTTGGCGGTGGTGATTTTTGCCTTGTTGGTGGGTGTGGCGTTGGTTAAAGGCGGTGAGCACTTTAAAACGGTACGTAAACTCAGCCAGCAATTTTTTGAAATTATGATGTTGATGATTGGCTGGGTAATGAAACTGGCACCATTTGGTATTTTTGCCTTATTGGCCAAGTTGGTTGCCACTGAAGATATTTCGGTGCTTAGCCGTTTGGCAGAGTTTGCCGCCGTTGTGACAGGTACCACCATTTTTCATGGTGTGGTGGTCTTGCCTTTGCTGTTATGGGTTTTTGGCAAGATGGATCCGATCACCTTTTTTAAAGGTACACGTGCGGCGCTGATCACTGCTTTTGCCACTAGTTCCAGTTCGGCCACCATGCCGCTGTCTATGAAATGTGCACAGGAAAATTTAGGTGTACGGCCGCAAACAGCAGGCTTTGTGATTCCGCTAGGTACACAATTAAATATGGATGGAACGGCCTTGTATGAGGCAGCCGCAGCACTGTTTATTGCCAACTTAATGGGGCTGGATTTAAGTTTGGGGCAACAACTGATTGTCTGTGCGACGGCCATGATTGCCTCACTCGGTGCGCCCGGTATTCCTAGTGCAGGAATGGTGACCATGATTATGGTATTGCAGTCGGTTGGTTTGCCCGCAGAAGCGATTGCAATTTTATTGCCCATAGATCGTTTACTAGATACCGTACGTACTGTGGTGAATGTGCAGGGCGATATGATGATCAGTGTGGTGGTCGATCGGCATACCCGTGAAGACCCTGCATTAAATTCTTAAATACTGTGCTTCAAGCAATATTTCACTTCAGGGGCGTATTTTTAGTGAAAGGTTTATTCCCAGCAAGGGCTATAAACGACTTCCCAAATATGACCATCTAAGTCCTGAAAATAGCCTGCATAGCCACCGTAAAAGGTGCTCTGTGCAGGTTTTAAAATTTTTGCACCTGCATTTTGCGCTTGCTTTAATACCTGATCTACTTCAAGTGGGCTATGTACATTATGGCCCAAAGTGATTTGGGCTGAGCCTTGTTCGGCAGGGGCGAAGCCAATGTCCTGTTGTAAGCTGTGTTTAGACCATAACGCTAGTTTTAGACCCGCTTGCAGTTCAAAAAATACCACAGCACATTGTTCAAATTCCTGACCGATAATGCCTTCAGTTACAAGTCCTAAGCCGTCGCGGTAAAAGTCGAGTGCACGTTGTAAATCTTCTACCGCTAAGGTAATCACTGAAATGTGTGCTTGCATGTTTGATCTCCTTATCGCATGTAATTGTTTAATGTCTAATTGTTATGATCTTGACAGTAGGGCATTTCTGGCTGCGTTGTAAAGTGCAACTTTGGTGGTGAGAGAGATTGTGATTACGGCGTAAAACTGAAAGTGGACATACAAATAAAAAGTCCTATTCGAGATTGAACGAATAGGACTTTATGTTATCGACCAATAGTCAGTAATTTAACGGACTATTTGGTTTTGGTATCAGATGTGGCTGGATCGTCTATATCTAAAGATTCAGGCTGATCAACATCAACATCAACATCAACATCAACATCAACATCAACATCATCGCCAGTCGCTTCTGGAATGCTGTCTAAATCAAATTGATGCGCTTGTTCTAAGGTGAAGTTCAAACGACCGCCCATCACACTCGCAAGTTCTTCCAAACCTTGCTTATTGAGTGATGAAAACAATTGAATCGAGAAATCTAGTTTCATCTTTTTCAACTGCTGTTTGACTTCAAGCAATACTTTATTGGCAGGGCCGCGGTTGAGTTTGTCCGATTTGGTGAGCAATACATGCACGAACAATTTACGCGAATACGCCCATTCCAGCATCATCACATCAAAGTGCTGTAAGGGATGGCGAATATCCATCAGTAACACCAAGCCTTGTAAACTTTTACGATGAATCAAATAATTTTCGAGTTCTTTTTGCCACACAATTTTCATGGCTTCAGGTACGGCTGCATAACCATAACCGGGTAAATCGACCAAACGCTGTTCGGGGTTGCCCAAACTAAAGAAGTTGATCATTTGAGTACGACCCGGTTTTTTAGAAGCACGTGCCAATTGTTTTTGATTGGTTAAAGCATTAATTGCACTGGACTTACCTGCGTTGGAGCGTCCTGCAAAAGCCACTTCGTAGCCAGTATCTTCTACACATAAATTCAGTTTAGGCGCACTCATTAAAAACTCGGCTTTACGCAGCCAGTTTAAGGCGCGAACAGAGTATTCAGTAATGGCAGGGTCTACTTTTTTCTCGTAGCTAATTTTCTGCCGTGGCTGTGCTGCTGCCTTACTGTTTTTCGATTTTCCTCTGCTATGGTGCATAACTTAACTTCAATTCATGGTCTACAAACAGGCATTATAAAGCAAGTCATACAGGCAAGCGACCTTTGCGCCCTGAATGCCCGAAAAAAGCAACATCTAGGATGATATTGCTTTGACCGTTTAAGTTACTTTAAAGATGAATCAGCGGGATTGGAGATTGTGTACTGAACTGTAAATTGGGTACAGGCTGTAGCACTTCACCCAAGCTGTATTGATCTAAGCTTTGATAAAACTGTTCCATTGCCTGATTGAGAATGCCTTTTAGTCCACATTGCGCACGCAGCACGCAGGGCGGGGTATTACACTCTACAATTTGATTTTCACCTTGCAGGATTCTCACCACATGACCTAAACGCAAAGGCAATGCTTCAGGATGCAAGCGAATCCCGCCACCTTTACCACGAGTGGTAATTAGCCATCCTTGCTTACCCATAAAGTGAACGATTTTTACCAGATGGTTCTGGGAAACATGCAAATCCTGTGCAATTTCCGCAATGGTATAGGGTACATCTCGAGGACGCGAGATATACATTAAAATACGCAGCGCATAGTCGGTGAATTTATTTAATTGCATGATCGCACAGATGTTTTTTTTAAATACAAATAAATTAAGGCTAGTCTAGCATAACTAGACTAGCCTTACCTATTAGCTTTTAACGCTTTAGATTAGTGGCGAACACCACCTGTACCAAACGCTTCGCTATGGATTTGCTCATCTTTGATGCCACGCGCAAGTAAAGCTTTACGCTGTTCTGCCATGAATGGCATTGGACCACATAAGTAGTAATCTGCATCGGCTGGTAACAGCGCTGCATCTACAGTGCTGAGGTCTAAACGACCTGCAACATCGTAATCTTGACCCAGTACATCACCTTCGTTCGGGAACTCATACGCAGTCAACGTATGAATACGTGGACATTTTGCAGTTAAGTCTTGGAGATGCTGTTTCATGGCATGTACTTGTTTGCTACGACATGCGTGAATAAATGTCACAGGTTGTGGCACATCTAAAGTCACCAATTGATTCAACATTGCAATCATTGGTGTTAAGCCAACGCCGCCACTAATGAAGACATTGCGTTTGTTGCTGTCGATGAGGAAGAAGTTACCTGTTGGTGCAGATACTTCAACTTCAGAACCTTCTGGTAATTGGTGCAATACGTTCGATACCCAACCTGCAACTTTATCTGCACCATTGCCTGGCTCACGTTTTACAGAAATACGTAAGTAATCTTGTTGTGGGCTAGTCGATAGCGTGTATTGACGTGGTTGCTTCAAGCCAAGTTCAGGTACAAATACGCGTACTGAAATATATTGACCTGCTTCGTATTTTGGTAAATCGCCACCATCTACTGGCTCGAAGTAGATTGAAGTGATTTCGTCACTTTCTACAACTTTCTTGGCAATTTTGAAATTACGCCAGCCTAACCAGCTGCCTTTAGTTTGTTCGTGTTGTTCGTAGATTGCACGTTCAGCATTAATAAACACTTCTGCTAACTGACCATAAGCAGCTGCCCATGCATCAATTAGAGGATCTTCCATTGAAATATTTAATACTTCGCTAATAGAGTGAAGTAGGTTTTCGCCCACAATATTATAGTCAGGTGCTTGAATGTTTAAGCTCACGTGTTTGTGGGCAATCAATTCAATCACAGGCGCAAGCACAGAAGGATCTTCAATGTTTTCAGCATAAGCCAATACAGCACCTGCAAGCGCTTGAGCCTGCGCACCACTACGTTGGTGACCCATGTTAAAGGTTTCTTTTAGATCAGGATTATTCCCCAACATGCGGTTATAGAAATAACCAGTCAGTGCGACACCATTTTCACGGAGTACAGGAACAGTTGCTTTTACAAGGTCAATTTGCTGTGGAGTCATGTTCGATCTCTCATGGCTGTTATTTATAAGATGTATTCAAAATACATCTTATAAATAAGGATTGCAAACATTTTTTTGTGAAACCTTAAAAAAAATATGGATTATAAAAATATCCCATTATTTTTAAAGTTTTTATGGGGTTTGTAGATGTGACAGCGAGAGGTTTGTAAGTGTTCATTTAGGTTTTGGATGGTGCATCCATGAATGAAATCTATACAAACCTCATCGTTTATAACATGCTATTTCTTACCAAATAATGACCCTAACAAACCTCGTACAATTTTCTGCCCAGTAGAACCGCCTAAGCTGCGTGCTGCGCTTTTGGCAAAGGTACCCACAATATCCTGAGTCAGTTTTTCACGCTGTTTGGCAGCGCGTTCTGCTTCTTTTTGCTGTTCGCGGGCTAGACGTTCTTGCTCGCGCGCTTGTTGTTTGGCGAGTGCTTCGGCTTCTTTAGCCTCTTGCTTGGCGCGTGCTTCAGCTTCTTTGGCTTCAATTTTAGCTTGTTCTGCTGCTGCGGCTAGTTGCTGACGTTGTTCAACTTTTTGTTGCAGCATTTCATAAGCACTTTCACGATCTAATTGCTGCTCATACACACCTGCAATAACACTCTGGCTGATACAGGCTTGACGTTCTTCTGTGCTAATTGGGCTAAACGATGAGTAGGGCGGCATTACCCAAGCACGTTCTACAATTTGCGGTGTGCCTTGTTCATCTAAGCAACTAATTAAGGCTTCACCTACCGCAAGTTCGGTAATGGCTTGTTCAACTTTAAAGTCTGGGTTGGCACGGAATGTATCTGCGGCAGTTTTTACTGCTTTTTGGTCTTTGGGTGTAAAAGCACGTAAGGCATGCTGAACACGGTTACCCAATTGTCCCAATACGCTTTCAGGCAAGTCCAGCGGGTTTTGGGTCACAAAATAAATCCCCACGCCTTTAGAGCGAATTAAGCGTACCACTTGTTCAATTTTTTCTTGTAGCGCGCTGCTGGCATTGTCAAATAACAAGTGTGCTTCATCAAAAAAGAACACCAGTTTTGGCTTGTCCATATCGCCCACTTCAGGCAATTGTTCAAACAGTTCTGATAACATCCATAATAAAAAGGTGGCGTACAGTTTTGGCGTGTTCATGAGTTTGTCTGCAGCCAAAACATTAATATTGCCGCGTCCCTGACTGTCAGTTTGAATAAAATTCAAAATATCCAAACTCGGCTCACCAAAGAATTTATCACCGCCCTGATCAGCTAAAGCCAGTAAATTGCGCTGAATCGCACCCAAACTGGCTGGAGAAAGATTGCCATACTCAGCTTTAAATTCACTGGCGTGTTCGCTGACATAGGTCAGCATGGCTTTTAAATCTTTAAAATCAATCAGTAATAAACCCTGATCATCGGCAATACGGAATACCGCAGACAACACGCCCTCTTGGGTGTCATTCAGGTTCAGCATTTGCGCCAATAATAACGGGCCAATTTCAGAAATGGTGGTACGAATCGGATGACCTTGTTCGGCAAATAAATCCCAAAACACCACAGGAGATGCTGCAAACGGAATGCTTTCGATACCTAAGCTCTTAATACGTGCATCAAACTTTGGGCTGCTGCTGCCTGCTTTGGCTAGACTGGAAACATCGCCTTTGGCATCGGCTAAAAATACGGGTACACCAATTCGTGAAAAGCTTTCTGCCAAGACTTTTAAGGTAACGGTTTTACCTGTACCTGTTGCACCTGCAATTAAACCGTGGCGGTTGGCAAACTGTGAATGTAAAACCACGTCTTGTTGAACGTCGGCAGTTTTTTTACCAATAACGATTGCTGTACTCATATTTTTATCCTGATTTATATAGCTATTGTTAAAATGATGATCTGTGCTGCATTAGTCGCTGAAGCGTTGTAAGGCATTTTGAATATCGTGAATTAAATCTGCAGGATGTTCTAGTCCAATACAAAAACGCACCAATAATCCTTCAGCCAAGTGAGAATGATCTAAGGTACGCATGGTCTTGAGATCGTAAAGCATCACTAAACTTACAGGGCCGCCCCAGCTAAAGCCGAGTTTAAATAAAGATAAAGCATCGCAGAATTGACGTACAGCGGCTAAATCATATTCAGGCTTAAAAATCACACTGACCAAACCTGCGCTGTGTCCATCGCGGCAAATTTCTTTCCAATACGCATGCCCCGCAGATGTGGCATCGGCAGGGTGCAACACCTGAGCAAATTGTGGTTGTAGTTTCAGCCAGTTGAGTAATTCAATTGTGCTTTTTGCTTGGTGCTCATAACGTAGTTGCATCGAAGCCAAACTGCGTTGTACTTGCGCGACATCATCCCCCGATACGCAAATACCTTGAATGGCATGCATACGAAACAGTTGATGATGTAAGTGTTGATCACGGGTCACGACAGACCCCATTAAAATGTCACCACCACCACTTGGGTATTTGGTCAGGGCATGGACACT
This sequence comes from Acinetobacter sp. YH12021, assembly GCF_013420145.1. Taxonomy (NCBI): domain Bacteria; kingdom Pseudomonadati; phylum Pseudomonadota; class Gammaproteobacteria; order Moraxellales; family Moraxellaceae; genus Acinetobacter; species Acinetobacter sp. YH12021. Next base: position 244,773 of record NZ_VOYT01000002.1, on the reverse strand, counting down.
TATATCGACACTTAAATGTTCATCACCAAAATCGAAAGCATTAAACGCAAGTCCTGCACCCCAAGTATTATCTAAGGCTGTGAGCATGTGATGTGATTTGGCTTTTTTGACTAATGCAGTTAGGTTTGGAAACTCTAGTGTGACCGAACCTGCCGCTTCTAGCCAAATCAGTTTGGCTTGGGCAGAAGGTTGAAAGCTATCGACATCAATTGGATTGTAGACTTGAACGGTGATGCCGTAACGCTGCTCTAAATTGCGTAAATGCTCCATGTTTGGGCCGTAAATATTGTCAGCCACCCAAACTTCATCGCCTTGACTTAAAAAGCAGGAATTCACCAAATTAATTGCTGATAGTCCGCTTGGTGCGAGTAAGCAGTATTCACCACCTTCTAATTGCGCAATCTGATCAGCGAGTGTGAATGTAGTCGGTGTGCCATGTGTGCCATAGCTATAATCATAAGCATCAGTCCAGTGTCGATTAAACAGTGCATCTGTGTTTTCAAAGATAATGGTCGATGCACGAAATAGGGGAGGCTGTACCGTTTGAATATATTGTGGGGCACGTCTTGGTGCATGAATTAAAGCAGTTTGAGCATTTTTCTTCACAGGTTCACTCAGAAAATAAGCAAATATTGAGTTTAGCTTAAGAGAAATACTGGCTTTAGGCTATAAAAAGCTGCACTACAAGACATGCCTTGAACTTGGCGCTATTTTTGCAGAAGCTGAAGTATAGAAAATACAAAGGATGATCCAGATGAAAGCACCACTAAGCGTGCATTATTTTCAGCATAGTGCAGGTGAAGGTTTTGGAAGTTGCTATGACTATTTAAAGCAGATGGGGGCGCATATCACTGCAACCGAATTTTTTGCTTTACCGCCTGAGCAAAATATTGAAATTGAAGCCTTACCCAAAGTTGAAGATATTGACCTGTTAATTGTGATGGGCGGTGCCATGAGTGTAAATGATGAAGTACATTATCCATGGTTAAAAACAGAAAAACGCTGGATTAGGCGTTATTTGGCGATGGGTAAATCTGCAATCGGTTTGTGTTTAGGTGGGCAGATGATTGCCAATGCGTTGGGTGCAGCAGTGAGTCCTAATCCTGAACAAGAACGTGGTTGGCATCCTGTCTATAAAGTCGAAAATATACCAGAAAGCTGTTTCCAAATGCCTGATCAAATCTCAGTGATGCAGTGGCATGGCGAAACTTTTGAATTACCTAAGGGCGCGGTAAGACTTGCCAGTAATGCCGCTTGCACCAATCAACTGTATCAAATTGGGAAAAACGTACTAGGATTTCAGTTCCATCCAGAAATTACCCCACGGGCTTTGCAGTTGTTTTTGGACAATGCTGAAATGAAACCTGCATTTTCAGGCATGTATGTACAACCCGCGCATGAATTAAAACAGATGTCTGCAGCACAATTTCAGGCAGGCAACCAATTAATGAATCGTGCAATAGATTATGTTTTAGTACAAAGCAAACTTAGGGAATAAAGTCATGGATTGTGCTGCTAACACAGAAATGAAAGTTAGTCATGGTGAGGATGATTTGCGCTGTCAAGGTAGAGGAAATGGTCAAAAAGCAGATTGTCTAAATTTACACTCAATAATTGGATAGGAATGCTGCTTAACTCATATATAAAGTGCTAATCGTATATTTTAAAAAGAGAAATCGGCAGAGCGTGAAAAATAAAGCAATAAAGCCAAAAAGAGATTTGCTTATGCATTAAACAATCGTTATAATGGGCGACCCTTTATGCAAGGGGGTTAACTGCGAAGAAAGTAGTTAACATCGTGACAGTCGTGGCATCGATCATGACCTTAGTGATAATTCACTGCCTTTGACACTTGCCTTAAATTAGTGGGGTGAGATGCGTCAAGGGTGATTCTTTATATATTTGGCTTGGAGTTAACTGGTATGTCTAACCAGAGAATTCGTATCCGTTTGAAGTCTTTTGATCATCGTCTGATCGATCAATCTGCTCAAGAAATCGTAGAAACCGCTAAGCGTACTGGCGCACAAGTTTGTGGTCCAATCCCGATGCCAACTCGCATCGAACGCTTCAACGTTTTAACATCACCACACGTAAACAAAGATGCGCGCGACCAGTATGAAATCCGTACTTACAAGCGTTTGATCGACATCGTTCAACCTACAGATAAAACTGTTGATGCGTTGATGAAATTAGATCTAGCAGCTGGTGTTGATGTTCAGATTGCATTGGGTTAAGGCTTTCGGTTAATTAACACTCTAAGTTAATTAGGCCGCTTTTTTAGAGGTTTATGCACATGGCTATTGGTTTAGTCGGTCGCAAGTGCGGTATGACCCGTATCTTTACAGATGCTGGTGTTTCTGTACCTGTTACAGTGATTGAGGTTGATCCTAACCGCATCACTCAAATCAAAACGCTTGAAACAGATGGTTATCAAGCAATTCAGGTTACTACTGGTGAACGTCGCGAATCTCGCGTAACTAACGCTCAGAAAGGTCACTTCGCTAAAGCGGGTGTTGCTGCTGGTCGTTTAGTTCAAGAATTCCGTGCTACAGAAGCTGACCTTGAAGGTCGTGAAGTTGGCGGAACTATCGGTGTGGATTTGTTCACAGTAGGTCAGATCGTTGACGTAACTGGTCAGTCTAAAGGTAAGGGTTTCCAGGGTGGTGTTAAGCGTTGGAACTTCCGTACTCAAGACGCTACTCACGGTAACTCTGTTTCTCACCGTGTTCTAGGTTCTACAGGTCAAAACCAGACTCCTGGTCGCGTATTCAAAGGCAAAAAAATGGCTGGCCATTTAGGTGCTGAACGCGTAACTGTACAGGGTCTTGAAATTGTATCTATCGACACAGAGCGTTCAGTTCTTGTTGTTAAAGGTGCGATTCCTGGTGCGACTGGTGGTGACGTAACTGTACGTCCTACGATCAAGGCTTGAGGGGAAATAACGTGAATTTAAATACTGTTTCCGGCTCTGCTGTTGAGTTATCTGAAGTTGCGTTCGGTCGTGAATTCAATGAAGCACTTGTACACCAAGTTGTTACAGCTTACTTAGCTGGTGGTCGTCAAGGCTCTAAAGCTCAGAAATCACGTGCAGACGTTGCTGGCGGTGGTAAAAAACCATTCCGTCAAAAAGGTACTGGCCGCGCTCGTGCTGGTTCTATTCGTAGCCCAATCTGGGTTGGTGGTGGTAAAACTTTTGCTGCTCGTCCACAAGATTGGTCTCAAAAAGTTAACCGCAAAATGTACCGCGGTGCAATGCAATGTATCTTAGCTGAACTTGTTCGCCAAGATCGTCTTGTATTGGTTGAAGAGTTTGCTGTTGAAGCTCCTAAAACTAAAGAGTTGCTTGCAAAACTTAACGACTTGAATGCAACTCGCGCATTGATCGTAACTGAAGCTGTAGATGAGAATCTATATCTTGCAGCGCGTAACCTTCCACACGTTGATGTGGTTGATGCTACTGCAATCGATCCTGTTAGCTTGATCGCGTTCGACAAAGTTGTAATGTCTGTTGCTGCTGCTAAGAAAATTGAGGTAGAACTCGGATGAACAACGAACGTTTATATCAAGTCCTACAAGGACCTGTATTTTCAGAAAAAGCACAAGTTTTAGGCGAAACTGCTGGTGTTCAAGTATTCAAAGTTGCATTAAATGCAAACAAACTTGAAATCAAAAAAGCAGTTGAGCAATTATTTGGTGTGGAAGTTGTTAAAGTTAACACGACTATCACTAAAGGTAAGACTAAGCGCTTTGGTCGTACATTAGGACGCCGTTCTGATGTTAAAAAAGCATACGTCACCCTGAAAGCTGGCCAAGATGTTGAAATGGCTGACTTGGGCGATACCGCTGAAAGCGCAGCGGAATAAGGACGAAATTTATGCCGATTCAAAAATGTAAGCCAACGTCTCCAGGACGTCGCTTTGTAGAGAAAGTCGTTCACGACCATCTTCACAAAGGTGCGCCTTATGCGCCGTTGGTGGAAGCTAAAAAACGTACTGGTGGTCGTAACAACAACGGTCACATTACTACACGTCACGTTGGTGGTGGTCATAAGCAACACTACCGTATCGTAGACTTCAAACGTAACAAAGATGGCATTCCTGCTGTTGTAGAGCGTATTGAATACGATCCAAACCGTACTGCACACATCGCATTGTTGAAGTATGCTGACGGTGAACGTCGTTATATTATTGCGCCTAAAGGTTTACGTGCTGGTGATCAAGTTCAATCTGGTAACGATGCTCCAATTCGTCCAGGTAACTGCTTACCACTTCGTAATATGCCAATCGGTGCTACTCTTCACAACATCGAACTTAAAATCGGTAAAGGTGCTCAATTAGCGCGTTCTGCTGGTACTTCAGTTCAATTGTTGGGTCGTGACGGTTCATACGCTATCGTTCGTCTACGTTCAGGCGAAATGCGTAAAGTGCACGTTGAATGTCGCGCTGTGTTAGGTGAAGTATCTAACTCAGAAAGCAACCTTCGTTCACTTGGTAAAGCAGGTGCTTCGCGCTGGCGTGGTGTTCGTCCTACCGTTCGTGGTATGGCAATGAACCCGGTTGATCACCCGCACGGTGGTGGTGAAGGGCGTACTAAAGGTATCCAACCTGTAAGCCCATGGGGTCAAAAAGCTAAAGGGTACAAGACACGTACCAACAAGCGTACGACTAAGATGATTATTCGCGACCGTCGCGTTAAGTAACAAGTAAAGGAATCTGACAATGCCTCGTTCTCTGAAAAAAGGCCCATTCGTCGATGCGCACTTGTTCGCTAAGGTTGAAGCGGCAATCGCGGCTAATAACCGTAAGCCGATCAAAACTTGGTCGCGTCGTTCGATGATCCTCCCAGATTTTGTTGGTTTAACAATTTCTGTTCACAATGGTCGTAACCATGTTCCAGTGATTATCTCTGAACACATGGTTGGTCATAAACTCGGTGAATTCGCGCCAACTCGTACCTATCGTGGTCACGGTGTTGACAAGAAGTCTAAACGTTAATAGGTGCTATGATGGAAGTAACTGCTAAATTACGCGGTGCCGCTATCTCGGCACAAAAAGCACGTTTGGTTGCAGATCTTATCCGCGGCAAATCTGTTGCGCATGCACTTAACATTTTAAACTTCAGCAACAAAAAAGCTGCTGTTTTAGTTAAGAAAGCATTGGAATCTGCAATTGCAAATGCTGAACACAATAACAGTTTAGATGTAGACGACCTTAAAGTATCTACGATTTACGTTGACGAAGGCATGAGCCTTAAACGTATTATGCCACGTGCTAAAGGCCGTGCAGATCGTATTACTAAGCGTACTTGTCACATCACCGTTAAGGTAGGGGTTTGATATGGGTCAGAAGGTTCATCCAATCGGTATCCGCCTAGGTGTTGTGAAACGTCATAACGCTAACTGGTATGCGAATCCGAAACAATACGCTGAATACTTGCTTAAAGACCTTCAAGTTCGTGAGTTTTTAACTAAAAAACTTAAGAACGCAATGGTAAGCAATATTCTTATCGAACGTCCAACGGGTGCTGCTAAAGTAACAATTAGCACTGCGCGTCCTGGTATCGTAATCGGTAAAAAAGGCGAAGACATTGAGAAATTACAACGCGAATTAACATCTATTATGGGTGTTCCTGCGCAAGTAAGCATCAACGAAATTGACCGTCCAGACTTAGATGCACGTTTAGTTGCTGAAGCAATCGCTTCTCAATTAGAAAAGCGTGTAATGTTCCGTCGTGCTATGAAGCGTGCGGTACAGAACTCTATGCGTGCTGGTGCTAAAGGTATCAAAGTTGAGGTTTCTGGTCGTTTAGGTGGTGCAGAGATTGCACGTACTGAATGGTATCGTGAAGGTCGTGTACCTTTGCATACACTTCGTGCGGACATCGACTATGCAACTATGCGTGCTGAAACTACTTACGGTACGATTGGCGTTAAAGTTTGGGTATTCCGTGGTGAAATCTTGGGTGGCATGAAACAAGTCATGAACCCGGCACCTGCTGAAGAACGTCCAGCTAAACGCGGTCGCGGTCGTGGTGAAGGTCAAGAGCGTCGTGGTCGTCGCAATGATCGTTCTGCTGAAAAAGGAGAATAATCCATGTTGCAACCTAAACGTACTAAATTCCGTAAGGTGCAAAAAGGCCGTAACACTGGCTTAGCGCACCGTGGTAGCTCAGTATCTTTCGGTACTATCGCTCTTAAATCAGTTGAACGTGGTCAAATGACTGCGCGTCAAATTGAAGCGGCACGTCGTACAATTAGCCGTCGTATTAAGCGTGGTGGTAAGATCTTTATCCGTGTATTCCCAGACAAACCAATTACTTCTAAGCCTCTTGAAGTGCGTATGGGTAAAGGTAAAGGTTCTGTGGAATATTGGGTTTGTCAAATCAAACCAGGTAAAGTCTTGTACGAAATTGATGGTGTGAACGAAGAATTAGCACGTGAAGCGTTTACGCTTGCTGCTGCTAAGCTTCCGTTTAAAACCACTATCGTGACTCGGACGGTAATGTAATGAAAACTAAAGATCTACGTGAAAAGTCGGTAGAAGAGTTGACAGCTTTGCTTGATGAGCAACAGCTTAACCAATTCCGTCTTCGTATGGCGAAAGCAACTGGTCAATTGGGTAAATCGCATGAAGTTGCGCTTACTCGTAAAACTATTGCACGCATCAAGACCCTCCTTACCGAAAAACAGGGGAACGGGCAATGAGTCAAAATACAGTCCGCACGTTAACTGGCAAAGTTGTAAGCGACAAAATGGAAAAATCTATTGTTGTCCTTATTGAACGCCAAGTTCAACACCCGTTGTATGGCAAATTGATTCGCCGTTCAACCAAATTACACGCTCATGATGAGAACAATACCGCCAAGATTGGTGATGTTGTAACCATCAAAGAAAGCCGCCCAATGTCTAAAACTAAGTCATGGACTTTAGTTGAAGTTGTTGAAGCTGCTGCTGAGTAATTAACGTTCTTGTTGCATCATCGGTCAATTTCGAGTACTCTTTGAGCCTTTCGAAATTGTGACCGGTGATGCTCGGTTTTGGAGTAGGGCAATGATTCAAACCGAAACGATGCTTGACGTAGCTGACAACAGTGGTGCTCGCCGCGTACAATGTATTAAAGTACTAGGTGGTTCACATCGTCGTTATGCTTCTGTTGGCGACATTATTAAAGTTACTGTAAAAGAAGCTATTCCACGCGCACGTGTTAAAAAAGGTGACGTGATGAATGCTGTTGTTGTACGTACAAAGTTCGGTATTCGTCGTCCAGACGGTTCTGTGATCCGTTTTGATGATAACGCTGCTGTTATTTTGAATAACAACAAAGCACCGATTGCAACTCGTATTTTCGGACCAGTGACTCGTGAACTTCGTACTGAACAGTTCATGAAAATCATTTCATTGGCTCCTGAAGTTCTATAAGAGGCAATCATGGCTAAGATTAAAAAAGGCGATCAAGTAATTGTGATCGCAGGTAAAGAAAAAGGCAAACAGGGTACTGTTCTGTCAGTTTCTAATGACCGTGTTAAGGTCGAAGGTCTTAACTTGGTTAAGAAGCACCAGAAGCCAAACCGTGCTACGGGCGCTGAAGGCGGTATCGTAACGCAGGAAGCTTCGCTTCATATCTCAAACGTGGCAATTTTTAATGCTACAACCCAAAAGGCTGACCGTGTTGGTTACCAAACGATTGATGGCGTGAAAACTCGCGTTTATAAATCGAATGGTGAATCAGTGGCGGTGGCGAAGTAATAGGTTGAAATAGGCAATGGCCAGACTTAAAACACGTTACAACGACGAACTTAAGGCTCAATTACAAGAACAATTGGGCGTTAAGAATGTGATGGAGATCCCTCGCATCACTAAAATTACCATCAACATGGGTGTTGGTGCTGCAGCTGCTGACAAGAAATTGTTAGATGGCGCTCTTTCTGATATGCAAGCTATTGCTGGTCAAAAACCAGTTTTAACATTAGCTCGTAAATCAATCGCTGGTTTTAAAATCCGTGATGGTTGGCCGATTGGTTGTAAAGTTACTTTACGCGGCGAACGTATGTACGAATTCTTAGACCGTTTGATCTCTATCGCGATCCCTCGTATCCGTGACTTCCGTGGTTTCTCTTCGAAATCATTTGATGGTCGTGGTAACTACTCTATGGGTCTCAAGGAACAAATCATGTTCCCTGAAATCGATTTCGATAAGATTGATCAAATTCGTGGTATGGACATCACCATTACTACGACTGCTCGCACCGATGACGAAGGCCGTGCGCTTATGCGTGCATTCGGCTTCCCGTTCAAATAAGAGGTCGATATGGCTAAGAAAGGTATGATTAATCGCGAATTGAAACGCGAAGCTACTGTTGCTAAATACGCTGCAAAACGTGCTGAATTAAAAGCAACGATTGCAAACGTAAATGCAAGCGACGAAGAGCGTTTCGAAGCGATGATGAAATTACAAGCATTACCACGTAATGCATCTCCAGTACGTCTTCGTAACCGTTGTGGTTTAACTGGTCGTCCTCATGGTTACTTCCGTAAGTTCGGTTTAAGCCGTAACAAATTACGTGACACAGTAATGCAAGGTGATGTACCGGGCGTTGTTAAGGCAAGCTGGTAAGGAGCACTATAAATGAGTATGCAAGATACCGTTGCCGACATGCTAACGCGTGTTCGTAACGCTCAAATGGCAAAGAAACAAACTGTTTCTATGCCTAATTCTAAGTTGAAGGTTGCTATTGCAAACGTACTTCAACAAGAAGGTTATATCGCAAATGTAGAAGTGGCTGACAACGAAGGCAAACCTACATTAACGATTACTTTAAAATACTATGAAGGCAAACCAGTTATCGAAACTGTGAAACGCGTAAGCCGTCCAGGTCTACGTCAGTATCGCGGTAAAGATGCACTTCCAAGCGTTAAGCAAGGTTTAGGTATTGCAATCGTTTCTACAAGCAAAGGCATCATGACTGATCGCGCTGCACGTGCTGCAGGTATCGGTGGTGAAGTTATTGCTTTTGTTTCTTAATAATAGGTGATTCCTCATGTCTCGTGTGGCTAAAGCCCCAGTAACTGTACCTAACGGTGTTACAGTTACTCAGAACGGCCGGCAGGTCGAAGTGAAAGGCAGCAAAGGTACATTGTCTTTCAACCTGCATGCGCTGGTCGAGCTAAAACAGGAAGACGGTATTTTAGCTATTGCTCCTAAAGCTGAGTCGAAAGACGCTTGGATGCAAGCTGGTACTGCTCGCGCTGTGCTTAACAATCTTGTAAAAGGTGTGAGCGAAGGCTTCGAACGTAAGTTACAATTGATTGGTGTTGGTTATAAAGCTGCGGTAAAAGGTAACGTTGTTAACCTTAACCTTGGTTTTTCACACCCAATCGATTACACCCTTCCTGAAGGTGTAACTGCAGAAACTCCAACTGCAACTGAAATTATCCTTAAATCTGCTGACAAAGCAGCTTTAGGTCAAGTTGCTGCGGATATCCGTGGATACCGTCCACCAGAGCCATATAAAGGTAAAGGTGTTCGTTATTCGGATGAAGTTGTTCTTCGTAAAGAAGCTAAGAAGAAATAAGGCGCGAGGTTCTTATGAACGAAAAGAAACAATCCCGTTTGCGTCGTGCGAAAAGCACACGCTTGCACATCCGTGCATTGGGTGCGACTCGTTTGTGTGTAAACCGCACGCCGCGTCACATCTATGCTCAAGTTATTTCAGCAGATGGTGGCAAAGTTTTAGCGCAAGCTTCAACTTTAGATGCTACTTTACGTGCTGGTACAACTGGTAACGTTGAAGCAGCTCAAAAAGTAGGTGCTTTAATTGCAGAACGCGCGAAAGCAGCTGGTGTAACTAAAGTTGCGTTTGACCGTTCTGGTTTTAAATATCATGGTCGTATCAAAGCCTTGGCTGATGCTGCTCGTGAAAACGGCTTGGAGTTCTAATCATGGCTAAAGTTGAACAAAACGAAGGTCTTGTTGAAAAGCTGGTTGCCGTTGATCGCGTAGCCAAAGTTGTTAAAGGTGGTCGTATCTTCTCTTTCACAGCATTAACTGTTGTGGGTGATGGTAATGGTCGCGTAGGTTTTGGTCGTGGTAAAGCACGTGAAGTTCCAGCTGCTATTTCTAAAGCACTTGAAGCTGCACGTCGTAACATGATCACTATCGAATTGGCAGATGGTACTTTACAACACCCGATTCATGCGCGTCATGGTGCAAGCCGTGTTTACATGCAACCAGCATCTGAAGGTACTGGTGTAATTGCGGGTGGTTCTATGCGTGCAGTTTTAGAAGCTGCAGGTGTACGTAACGTATTGACTAAATGCCGTGGTTCTACTAACGCTGCAAACGTAGTGAACGCAACTTTCAACGGTTTGCGTGACATGACAACTCCTGAAAAGGTTGCTGCGAAACGTGGTCTTTCAGTAGAACAAATTCAAGGGTAATCAATCATGAAAACGATTAAAGTTACCCAGACTAAATCTGCATCGCACCGCTTGAAAAATCACAAGCTTAGCCTTAAAGGTTTAGGTCTGCGTCGTATTGGTCATACTGTAGAAGTGCAAGATACGCCTTCTAACCGTGGTATGATCAACCAAGTCTACTATATGGTTAGTGTAGAGGAATAAGCCATGACTCTGCGTTTAAATGAACTTGCACCTGCAGAAGGTGCTAAGCGTGAAGCCCGTCGTCTAGGCCGTGGTATCGGTTCTGGCGTTGGTAAGACTGGTGGTCGTGGTATCAAAGGTCAAAACTCACGTAAGAGCGGTGGTACACGTCCTGGATTCGAAGGTGGTCAAACTGCGTTATATCGTCGTTTACCTAAATTCGGTTTCACTAGCCAAATCGCTTTGAAAACTGCTGAAGTACGTTTATCTGAGCTTGCTAAAGTGGAAGGCGACATCGTTAGCCTTGAAACTTTAAAAGCAGCGAACGTTGTACGTAAAGATATGGCTCGTGCTCGTATCGTACTTTCTGGTGAAATTACTCGCGCATTCACTATTCAAGGTGTTGCTGTGACTAAAGGCGCTAAAGCTGCTGTTGAAGCGGCTGGCGGTAAAGTCGAGGAGTAATCCCCAGTGTCTATGTCTCCTAGTTCTTCAGGTCATGTTCACATGATGAAAGGCCAACCATTTCACGTGAAATACCGTGAAATTATACGCCGAATGATGTTTCTCATTGGTGCGTTATTGGTATTTCGACTAGGAGCGCATATTCCAGTACCAGGCATTAATAATGCCGCACTTGAACAATTGTTTAATGCAAACCAAGGTACAATCCTTGGTTTGTTTAACATGTTTTCGGGTGGTGCATTAGAGCGGATGTCGATTCTTGCTTTAGGGATCATGCCATACATTTCTGCTTCGATTATCGTACAGTTGATGTCTACCGTGGTTCCTTCGCTTGAAGCTTTGAAAAAAGAAGGCGAGCAAGGCAAACGCAAAATTAATCAATATACGCGCCAAGGCACATTGTTTCTTGCACTTGTGCAAGCGATTGGGATGTGTGCAGGTCTGATTGGTCAAGGTATTACCTTAACGTCAGGTCTGGCTTTTTACGTTCCAGCTGTTACCTCTTTGGTTGCAGGCACAATGTTCCTAATGTGGTTGGGTGAACAAATTACCGAACGCGGAGTGGGCAATGGTATTTCCATGATCATTTTCGCAGGTATTGTTGCAGGCTTGCCTAATTTAATTATGCAATCTTTCACATCTATTGATAGTGGCCAGTCAAGCCTGATTGGTTTGGCAATTTTTGGTTTATTGTCTTTGGGTGTACTTGCAGCAATTGTGTTTATTGAGAAGGCGCAGCGTCGTATTCCAGTAAACTATGCCCAAAAACAACAAGGTCGTCGTGTATTTACTGCTCAGCAAACGCATTTGCCATTAAAAATTAATATGGCAGGTGTGATTCCAGCAATTTTTGCCAGTTCATTGCTTTTGTTCCCAGCGAGCTTAGGTCAATGGGTCGGCAGTGCGGATCCTAGTGCTGGATTAATCAAGCGTAGTCTACAAGACTTGGCATTGGTATTGTCGCCTGGACAACCGTTGTATTTGGTGCTCTTTGGTGCGTTAATTATCTTTTTCTGTTACTTCTACACTGCGCTGGTTTTCAGCCCTAAAGAAGTTTCGGAAAACTTGAAACGCAGCGGAGCTTATGTGCCTGGTATTCGCCCAGGTGAGCAAACTGCTCGTTACTTAGATCATATTCTCAGTCGTTTGACCTTTATTGGCGCGATTTACATCACTGTAGTCTGCTTAATGCCGATGATTCTACAAAGCTCATTTGGAATTCCATTTAGCTTAGGTGGTACATCATTATTAATCGTTGTAGTGGTTGTGATGGACTTTATGGCTCAGCTTCAAGCACATCTCACCTCGCACCAGTACGATAATCAAACGTTAATGAGAAAAACGACTGCTCATCCTAAGGGATAAGCGCACTTAGAGGTTTCATCATGAAAGTACAAGCTTCTGTAAAGAAAATTTGTGGTAGCTGCAAAGTTATCCGTCGTAATGGGGTTATTCGCGTAATTTGCAGCGCAGAACCTCGTCATAAGCAGCGTCAAGGTTAATTTGATTAAGACCTGTTGATTTCAGTAGGCTAATTAGGTTATTATCCGCCCCTCAAGATTTTTGTGGGGCGGTTGATTATCTTAACTGCCTTTTTGGAGAAAATTGAATGGCTCGTATTGCCGGTGTAAACATTCCGGATAACAAGCACGCTGTTATCTCTCTCACTTATATCTTTGGTATTGGTCGCCACACTGCTAAGACTATCTTAGCTGCTGCTGGTATCGCACCAACAACAAAGATCCGTGAATTAGATGACGCTCAGCTTGATGCGATTCGTGCAGAAGTTGCTAAGGTTCCGACCGAAGGTGACTTACGTCGCGAAATTTCCATGAACATTAAACGTTTAATGGATTTAGGCTGCTACCGCGGTCTTCGTCATCGTCGCAGCTTGCCTGTCCGTGGTCAACGCACCAAAACTAACGCACGTACCCGTAAAGGTCCGCGCAAACCGATTAAGAAATAAGATTTCTGGAAGCTAAAAGATGGCTAAAGATACTCGCACACGCAAGAAGGTCACTCGTACCGTCTCTGAAGGTGTTGCACACATTCACGCTTCTTTTAATAACACCATTGTGACCATTACCGATCGTCAAGGTAATGCACTGGCTTGGGCTACCTCAGGTGGACAAGGCTTCCGTGGATCACGTAAATCAACTCCGTTCGCTGCTCAGGTAGCTGCTGAAGTTGCTGGTAAAGCTGCTTTAGATTACGGTTTGAAAAACTTGGACGTCCTTGTTAAAGGTCCTGGTCCAGGTCGTGAGTCTGCGGTTCGTGCATTAGGTGCAGTGGGTTATAAAATTAACAGCATTACCGATGTGACTCCAATCCCTCACAACGGTTGCCGTCCACCTAAAAAACGTCGCGTGTAAGGAGAAACATTCATGGCTCGTTATATTGGTCCAAAATGCAAACTCTCTCGCCGCGAAGGGACAGACCTGCAACTAAAATCTGGCGTTAAACCATTTGACGTCAAAACTAAAAAACACGCTAAAGCTCCTGGCCAACATGGCGGGGCCCGTGGTGGTAAGCAATCTGAGTACTCACTACAATTACGTGAAAAACAAAAAGTACGTCGTATGTACGGTGTTTTAGAGCGTCAATTTAGTAACTACTATAAAGAAGCTGCTCGTGTGAAAGGCGCAACAGGTGAGAACTTGTTGAAATTGCTCGAAAGCCGTCTTGATAACGTTGTTTATCGCATGGGTTTTGGTTCTACACGTGCAGAAGCTCGTCAGCTTGTATCTCACCGTAGCATTACTTTAAATGGTCGTCGTGTTAACATTGCGTCTATTCAAGTTAAAGCTGGTGATGTAATTGCAGTTCACGAAGGTGCAAAACAACAATTACGTATTAAAAACGCAATTGAATTGGCTGCTCAACGTGGTATCCCTTCATGGATGGAAGTTGACCATTCTAAATTTGAAGGTACGTTTAAAGCTGCACCAGATCGTTCTGATTTACCTGCTGAAATCAACGAAAGCTTGATTGTAGAATTGTATTCTAAATAATCCTTGAGGTAGCAATAATGACGCGTACTGCAAATGAGTTTCTTACTCCGCAAGCGATCAAGGTCGAAGCGGCAAGCGGGACCTCGGCAAAAGTTATTCTAGAACCATTAGAGCGTGGCTTTGGTCACACTCTTGGTAATGCTTTACGTCGCATCCTTCTTTCTTCTTTACCTGGCGCAGCTGTGGTAGAAGTTGAAATTGAAGGTGTCGAGCACGAGTACAGTACTTTGGAAGGCTTGCAGCAGGACATCGTCGAGCTCTTGCTGAACCTGAAAGGATTGTCTATTAAGCTGTTCGATCAAAATGAAGCTTATTTGACATTGGAAAAACAAGGTCCAGGCGATGTAACAGCTGCAGACCTTCGTTTACCGCATAATGTTGAAGTGGTTAACCCTGAACACTTGATTGGCACTTTAAGTGCTACAGGCAATTTAAAAATGCGCCTGAAAGTTGCTCAAGGTCGTGGTTATGAAACATCTGACTCACGTTTCCCAGAAGGCGAAACTCGCCCTGTAGGTCGTTTGCAGTTAGATGCTTCTTATAGCCCAATCAAACGTGTGTCTTACATCGTAGAAAATGCGCGTGTAGAACAACGTACTGACCTTGACAAGTTGATCATTGATCTTGAAACCAATGGTACAGTTGATCCAGAAGAAGCGATCCGCAAAGCGGCAACAATCTTGCAACAACAAATTGCAATTTTTGTTGATCTTCAGAAAGATCAAGCTCCTGTTGCTCAAGAGCCTCGTGAAGAAGTTGACCCAATCTTGCTTCGTCCAGTAGATGATCTAGAGCTTACTGTTCGTTCTGCTAACTGTTTGAAAGCAGAAAATATTTACTACATTGGTGATCTTGTACAGCGTACTGAAGTTGAGCTACTTAAAACGCCTAACTTGGGTAAAAAATCGCTTACAGAGATCAAAGATGTTCTGGCTTCTAAAGGCTTACAGCTCGGCATGCGTTTAGAGAACTGGCCACCGGCTAGTCTCCGTATGGACGATCGTTTCGCCTATCGTAGCCGTTAATTAAGTAGGACTATCACCATGCGTCATCGTAATAGTGGTGTGAAATTAGGCCGTACAAGCAGCCATCGCAAAGCGATGTTCCAAAACTTGGCTAATTCTTTGTTCGAACACGAGTTAATCAAAACAACTGTTCCTAAAGCAAAAGAATTACGTCGTGTTGCTGAGCCTTTAATCACTTTAGCTAAAAACGATACAGTAGCAAACCGTCGTTTAGCGTTTGCTCGTACTCGTTCAGCAGCAACTGTTGGTAAATTATTTACCGTTCTTGGCCCTCGTTACAAAGAGCGTAACGGCGGGTATCTACGTGTTCTTAAAGCGGGCTTCCGTGTGGGTGATGCTGCACCGATGGCTTACGTTGAGCTTGTAGATCGCGAAGTTAAATAATTTCGCCAAGAATAACGCACGTTGTTCAGAAAAAGACCGGTTTTACCGGTCTTTTTTTATGAAAAAAATAAGTTGATCTCAAAAATGATCAAATTGTCCCGAATTGATATAAATTTTAGTAACTTTTGCTAAACTTGACATTGTGTATTGTCAAATTTATGCTTTAATAAAAAACATCATTCAAGCTGGACAATAAAACATGGATAAGCAGGTTGATATATTAATTATTGGGGCAGGGATTTCGGGCATTGGTGTAGCAGCACATTTAAGTCAAAACTGCCCACAGCGTTCTTTTGAAATTATTGAGCGTCGTCAAAGTTTTGGTGGCACTTGGGATTTATTCCAATATCCGGGCATTCGTTCAGATTCGGATATGTCGACTTTTGGTTATAATTTTAAGCCTTGGAAAAAAACCAATGTACTTGCCGATGGCGCATCTATCAAAGACTATCTAGAAGAAGTCATTCAAGAAAAAGCCTTACACTCAAAAATTCATTTTCAGCATCGTGTGTTATCTGCCAATTATGACTCTCAAACACGTAAGTGGACGTTACGTATAGAAAATGCAGTGCAACAGATTGAAACTTGGGTGGCTAATTTTGTTTTAGGTTGCACAGGCTATTACAATTACGATCAAGGTTTTCAGCCTGACTTTCCGAATCAACATGCGTTTAAAGGTACATTTATTCACCCACAGCATTGGCCTGAGAATTTAGATTATCGTGGTAAAAAGGTCTTAATTATTGGTAGTGGTGCAACCGCCATTACCTTAGTACCTGCTATGTCAAAAGGTGGTGCAGCGCATGTCACCATGCTACAACGCTCGCCGACTTATATTGCTTCAGTGCCTGCAATGGATTTTGTTTATCAGCAAATGCGTAAAGTTTTGCCTGAAGATGTTGCTTACAAAATCACGCGCGCACGTAATATTGGCATGCAACGCGCCATTTATGCTTTAGCACAAAAACAGCCGAAATTACTGCGGACTTTGTTGCTGAAATCTATCCAAATGCAGCTCAAGGGCAAGGTAGATATGAAGCATTTCACGCCACATTATAATCCGTGGGATCAGCGTTTATGTGTTGTGCCTGATGGTGATTTATTTAAGATTTTACGCGAAGGGCATGCCTCGATTGAAACCAATCAAATTGCAAGTTTTACTGAAACAGGTGTGCAATTAAAATCGGGTAAACATTTGGATGCCGATATTATTGTGTCTGCGACAGGTTTGAATATTCAGATTCTAGGCGGTATTCAAGCCACAATTGATGGTGTGCCTTTAGACACTTCGAAGCACATGCTATATCAAGGTGTGATGATCAGCGATGTACCGAATATGGCGATGATTATTGGCTATATTAATGCCTCTTGGACGCTTAAAGTGGATGTGGCTGCGGATTATATTTGTCGTTTGCTCAATTATATGGATCGACAAGGTTATGACGAGGTAATTCCTCAAGGTGACCAAACAGAGTTATTGGAAGATACGGTGATGGGCAGTTTGAGTTCGGGCTATATCGCGCGTGCTGCTGATGTGATGCCAAAGCAAGGCAAACATGCGCCATGGCGAGTGACCAACAATTACTTAGAAGATCGCAAAACTTTAAAACAAGCAAGTTTTGAAGATGGTATTTTAAAATTCAAACAAGCTGTGCCTGCACAGCAGCGTAAACCTAAATTAGTGTCTTAAATCGTTGGGTGCAAAAATAATATGGCACAAGAAATTTAAAATTGCTTGCGCCATTTTTATGTTGAGGTGGAAATTTTATAAAGAACGTGAAATCAGCTCTTTCATAATTTCATTGGTGCCTGCATAAATACGATTGGCCCGATTGTCTAAGTAAGCACGTGCAATTGGATACTCAAGCATATAGCCATAACCACCATGCAGTTGTAGACATTCATCCACCACTTTGGAGTACATCTCTGAAATTTTATATTTGGCGGCCGCTGCAGCTTCAACACTGAGCTGATCTTGAAGTTGTAACTGCATACATTGATCTAAAAAAGCACGACAGAAATCAATTTCGGTGCGTAATTCTGCCAGTTTAAAGCGCGTATTTTGAAAGCTATGAATACTTTTGCCAAAGGCTTGACGTTGCTGAGTATATTGCAGTGTATGTGCAAAAGCAGCTTCTGCACCTGCTTGGCAAATAATCGCGACAATTAAGCGTTCCCAAGCCAGTTCTTTCATCAGCATGATAAAGCCCATGCCTTCTGCACCCAATAAATTGCTGCGAGGCACGCGGACATTATCAAAAAATAATTCGCAAGTGTCCTGACCTTTCATACCAATTTTATTCAGTGGTTTGCCTTTGCTAAATCCCGCACGGTCTGCTTCTACCAATATTAAAGACAGATTGGCTGAACCTTTGTCTGTGTTCGCTGTTTTACATACCACAATCGCCATGTCGCACAAATAGCCGTTGGTAATAAAAATTTTAGAACCATTAATCACGTATTCATCGCCATCCAATACCGCAGAGGTACGCACAGCTTGTAAGTCTGAACCTGTACCGGGTTCGGTCATGGCAATCGCGGTTATCACTTCGCCTGTGGCCATGCGGGGTAACCAGTGTTGTTTTTGTTCAGTTGTGCCAAAGTTATTAATGTAATTGGCGACAATATCTGAATGCAGTGAAAAACCGGTAGCACTGTCACCTGCATAGGCTTGTTCTTCAATCAAAATCATGCTGTATAAGCGGTCTACCCCTGAACCTGCATATTCTTCAGGCATGGTGCTACACAGCAAACCCAAAGTACCTGCTTTACGCCATAGCTCACGGTCTACATGCTGCTGCGCTTCAAATTTTTCAGTATGGGGGATGACTTCCTGCAAATAGAATTTTCGTACCAAATCACGAAAACTGTCGTGTTCAGCACTGAATAAGGTGCGCGGTAACATATTGGCAATGGGGCGAATTGCGGCAGATTGCATGGTTTTATCTTCCTGATGTTGTTATTTTGAATTCACCTTAGAAGAATTTATAGGGGGCAACAAGGTGCAAAAGTTTCAATTGCAAATGAAAGATGATGCTTTTGGTCAATGCTGCATAAAAGTCATCGAAACTTTAAAAGGGGTCGGTTAAACTAGCCTGAGTTTAATTTTAATGGGGAAACCGCATGAGTGATGACATCAGCTTAGAAGAACGCAAAGTGATTTACCGTGCCCGTCGTGGTTTAAAGGAAATTGATGTCTATTTTGACCCGTATGTGAAAAATCATTATTTGACTGCCAGTGCGGAAGAAAAACAAATGTTTGCCGATTTGGTTGAGCAGGAAGACCCAGATTTATTGGATTGGTTTATGGAAGTGTCTGAGCCACCACGTCCTGAGTTGAAAGATTTTATCCGTAAACTAAAGCATTATGTGCATGGCTAAGCAGCAGTTTCAGCTGAAACCTAGTGTCATCGCAATAGTGTTTCAGCTGATGATCGCTCTACTCATCGTTTGGCTTTTACTACAAGTGTTAAAGCCATGGCTTAGCGTTGTATGTATTGTCATTATGGGCTGGACATATTTTAAATTTGTTCGTGCAAACCGAATTGTTGGTTTAGATCAATTAGATGACCGTGAATGGTCAATTTCCTATCTCGCGCCTCGTGTAGTATCACAACAGATTAAAAGCACAGCTCGCCAAATTGAAATTCAGCGTGTGCAACTGCGTCAAGTGATAGATCATCAAATTTATATCGTCATGGAATTTCAGCAAGCCTTTAAACCTGTGGTGATTTGGTGTGATCAGGTTTCCAAGGCGGAATGGAAGGCTCTAAAAGTATTGGCGAAAATGCTCTAATTTACAGACAGCTGTATATTTTTATAATAATAAAAAACTATAAGTATCATAAAGATAAAATTATCATCTATTTTTCATGTCCTGATCAGTCATCTTATATTGGCATAAAAGATTACACATATCCCTATTTTCAGTTATATTAATTCCAGACAAGTGTAGATCAATACAAATCAGATTCCTGAGATGTGTAGATTTAAATTTAGTCGAAAGATTTTTTAAGATAAGCCCGAATTGGGCACCAGTTAATAAGTAGCATGTGCTGAACCGTCGCAATGCTACTTTTTTTTGCCTAAATTTTGTCGGATGACAGATTTCAGTCAATTTTAGTCACTTTAAAACATGGCAAAGTTATCCATCTGAAGCAGCAAGTAGACGCTTTTATTCAGATATTGCTTCTGCTATGTTTGTTGCAATGGACATAAACACAATTATAGAGGACAGGAAAATGTCGCAAGTCCAAAAAATAGGCCAGGGTGTGGCCGTATTTGCAATCACAAGTTTATTATTATCAGGTTGTTCACAAGTGATCAAAACAGGTGCCAATGTCGCACTTGGATTTACTGAAAAACATATTGTGCCGCCAATTTTAGCGATGGAAGATGCTGAAATGGTGTGTAATTCTGGTAATTCCTTAACCCCTGCCATTATGGCGACTAAAGATATGGGCGCAGACCCAACCCGTGTTGCGGTACTAATGTATTCGGCTGCGGGTATTTGTGCCGAAGAAAAAGCTTTGGATGCTGAATTGCGTTATTTACGTGCAGCAAAAGCAGGGCAAGTGGGCGAAGCGCAAGATGCGCGGATTCAGCAAAAACGTTGGGCGGCTTTGGCGGCACAGCGCCAATACACAGGCTATCAATTGTTTCAGCATCGTTGGGAAAAGAAATATCGGAAACCTTTGGGCGAAGGTTGTCCAAAAATGAACAGTGATATTGATCAAACTGTGTATATGTTGGGGATGTTGAGTGGCTTGCAAGCCATGACCAATGATATTAATTCAGGCGGGGCAGTGCATGTGCCTAAAGATATTGCCGCGATTGTTGAACGTGGTATGACCTGTTTAAACAATGAAAAATTCTGGGGCGCACCAGAGGCTACACGTGCCGTAATTTGGACTTTGCTTCCAGGTGCGGGAGATGGCAAACCTGATCCGTATCAAACCTTAAAGCAGTCGATGCAAATTGGTGAAAATAAAGGGGTGCGTTTATCACACGCTTTATATGCGGTTGCTGCCCAAGCCAGTGGTGAAGATGCCAAAATCCGCGATGCACTCAAAGCCTTTTCTAATGCACGCAGTGACGAAAAACCTGTAAATCCACAATTTAAATTGATTGATGCCATGGCGGGAAGCATGGTACAAGGAATTTCAGACCGTTACTGGACTGAACATACAGGTGTGCGTACTGGTGATCAGCAACGTTTCTGGGATGAACAAGATGATTCATCTGAATTAGATGATTTATTTAATGAGGATACGGCAGCTCAATTGTAAAAATATCAAGATTGCCCAATTCAATATAGACAAGAAGTTTTAGGATTGGGCAATCCGTTTGCCGAAGCACATAACAAGAATAATTTGGAGGATGCAAGCGCCTATGCAATATTCATCTCAATTTCTCAGTCGAAAAATTGTGTTTATTGCGGCATGTATGTCGGTTTCGGCATGTTTGCAGATTTTTGCAGAGCATTTTATTTATTGGTCTACACATTTATTGGATGAATTTTGGCGCTTATGGACAGGGCATTGGGTGCATGTGGGCTGGATTCATTATCTGCTCAATATGATCGCCTTTGCCTGTTTACCTTTTATTTTTCCGCATGCCAAAGTATGGCACTTTGTGGCACTTTTGCTGGTACTACCGCCTGCCATTAGTCTGAGTTTCTATTATTTCCTTGCCGATATTGATGCCTATGCAGGACTTTCTGGGGTGCTGCATGGTGCTTATGTGGCGGTGGCATGTGTGCATTTGCTCTATAAAAAAGAACGTGGTTTTGCGGCATTGGTGTTGCTGCTTATTTTATCTAAACTGATTTGGGAAAATACCGTGGGCAGTTTGGGTACAGCAGAATTAATCGGAAGTCCTGTGTTAGTTGAGGCACATTTATTGGGGGTGATTTGGGGTGTAATTTTTGCATTGGCTTATATTATTTGGGCCTATTGCATTGATCCGCACTAAAATTACATCAAAATGATGGCAAAAAGGGCTCACATAAAATCTCACAATTGACCATTTTTACTTAAAAGAAAATCTATATTGTCATTTTAAAAATAACGACGCTCATGCACATTTAAACTGAATACAAAAATGCTCAATGGAAGATGGACATTCCGTTGAATAAGGATAGACAGAAATTCGAGAGTCTCGGTTTCTGCGCAGAATAAAAACAGGAAAATATATGCACAATAACGGACAACGCAGGTCTGGCTTGGCTTTGCTCAGACATATATGGACAGAATGGATTTCTACATTCGTTATTTTGATCTTGTTGTTACTGACCCTCATTATTGGTACAGGTGAAATGGTACATGGTCAGTTGTTGCGCATGGGTGAACGCCTATATGGTGACCCTGCAACAGGTATGCAATATTCATTTTTACGTGCCGAACCCACTGCACCTGACTGTGAACGCAACCCCGATGTCGATGCGCAAGTACATGCCCAAATGCAAGCCAATGCTGCTGATGAGTTTGCCGATATTTTTGGCACCGCCTCTGAGTCAGATGTCCGTGCTTCAATTTTGGCAGCCAAACAAATTTGTGAAGAAAAATTTCAATTTCATGATCAGGCGATTCAGCATATTCAAGCTCATCCAAGCTTGAAAATGTATCGAACCATTGAAACCTCTTTCTTTGGCATTTTTAAATTTGGTACTGAAAACCGTGCCATTTTATTGGTATTGATGGTGGTCTTTGCTGCAATTAGTGCCACTTTAAAGACCCATCACATTGGTTTACGTGGCCCTGCGACCAAAATTGACTTCAAGGTGTATTCGACCTTAATGGTGGTGGCGAATGGTTTCTTAACCTCGTCAAGTATCAGTCAATATCGTTCAGTACTCAATTCAGGCGTACCGATGAGTGGTGAAACGCAAATCATTTACTGGATGTGGATGATTCTGTTTGCAACTCTGACTTTAATTAGTTTATTCCAGCTTATTAAGCCACCCGCACCAACCCGTGAAGGCGGTAGTTTAGGTCTTGCTTTCCTGAGTGTGCCTTTGTATGCCTATATGGCAATTAGTACAGGTTTCTCCTTTACCATCCTGATGGATTATCCAATGGGGCAAGGGATTTACTTGGGGCAACTGGTCGAATTCTCCAGTATTTTCCTGAACTTGGCATTGTTTATTTGGGCGGGGATGTTGCTCAAACAAACCCGAATTGTGGATTTGTTCCTGAATATTCTGCGTCCGTGGAATTTGGCACCTGAAACCTTAACCTGGCTGATTCTGATTGCTGCTGCATTACCAACGGCTTATACCGGTGCATCGGGGATTTTTGTCATTGCTGCAGGTGCGATCATTTATAAAGAAGTTTGGAATGCGGGTGGACGACGTCAATTTGCATTAGCGGCAACTGCCATGTCGGGTTCAATGGGGGTGGTGCTTCGCCCTTGCCTATTGATTGTTGTGGTGGCATCGCTGAATAAAGAAGTCACAACGGACATGCTATATCACTATGGTTTGTATGTGTTTCTTTTGACTTCAACCCTATTTTTAGTGATTTCGTTATTCTTTGCTGAAAATAAATTCCGCATTGCTGCACCACGAATAGCTGCGCCATTGTCCTTACGTGCTATTGGCCCTGTAATGCCCTATATCCTTATTTTTGTGTTGATTTGGCTGTTCTATAAATATGCTTTAGACACCAATATGAATGAATTTACTGCCCCTGTCATGATGCCGGTTATTTTATTGATGATGGTGTTGTTTGATAAATTGCGCCATGAACCTGCGCCTATTCCAGCGATGGGGCAGTGGGATCAGACTTTAGATCACAAGCCTGTAGCACAACAGACAGCAGCTTCATCTGAGTGCTCATTATTGACTGCACCTGATTCACCATTGCGTCAGTATGGTTTCTTCAAAGCTCTGCATTTATCGACCAGTGAAACGGTGGGACATATTGGGGCATTGGTAATTTTGATGGCGCTTTCAGTCAGTGTAGGTGGCTATTTAGAACGCATTGAAATTATGGAAGCGTTCCCAACCGACATTAGCAGCATCTTTATTGTGATTAGCCTGATTGTTGCCCTGATGATTTTTGTGGGCATGATTATGGATCCATTCGGTGCGGTAATTCTAATTTCGGCAACAGTTGCGCCCGTGGCGTATCAGTATGGGATTCATCCTGTGCATTTCTGGATGATTACCCTCATCGGCTTTGAATTGGGCTATGTGACGCCACCTGTAGCGCTGAATCACTTATTGGCAAGGCAGTCAATTGGTGATGAAGAAGTCGCTGCAGCCGATGCAGAAGTTCGTCATAAATCGTTCTATTATCGTTATGAGCGTTGGATTTTGCCTATGATTGTGATGCTTCCTGCGATGTTGATTATTGCCTATGCACCGTATGCGTTCAAGCTATTCGGCTGGTATGAATAAGCACATGGATACTTAATCACTGTCATCTTATTATTTAAAAACACCCTGTGGTTCACTACGGGGTGTTTTTTTAATAGGTTGATATGCAGGGAATACAAAGCAGCATTATGAATGCGGGGAGTGATGATTCAGGTGTTTTTGTAACAGTGGACTGCACAAAATAATGGCAAGCAAAATTAGGGCAAAGCCAATTAAACTAAATAAGTCTGGCGTTTCATGCCAAAAGCTAAAGCCCCAAATCCCTGCAAAAATAATCGCAATGTAATTGACAGGGCCAATTTGCCCAGCAGGGGCAAGACGGTAGGCATTGGACATAAAGATCTGACTGATATTGGCCAGCAATCCTGCACCAATTAAAAAACTCAATTCTTTTAAGTTGTAAGGACGCCATGACCAGAACATCGGTACAACAGAAATGAGTGTCCCAATCATGCAAAAATAAAACACAATGCGTTCAGGCGGTTCGGTTTGAGTCAGGGCGCGTACCGTGACAAAAGCCATCGCTGCTAAAAAACTGGCACTGAGTCCAATTGCGGACATGCTATTAAACATACCTGCATCGGGTTTGGCGACAAATAACACGCCAAATAAACCAATGAACGCAGCCCATAGCATTGGTTTGGTGATTTTTTCTTTAAGGAATAGCCATGCAATTAAGGGAATAAAAATAGGCGATGAATAGGTGAAGACCATCGCATTGGACAGTTTTAGATTGGCAATCGCGTAGAAAAAACCATACATGGCGGTTAATCCGACTACCGAACGCCAAGTGTGCATCCATAACTTTTCAGTTTTAAAAAAGCCCAAGCCTTTATTGAAAATGAGCGGGATAAAAATAAACAAACCAATGAAATTACGGAAAAATACCACTGTGGCATTATCTACCGTTTCTGATGCGTAACGAACGCACACTCCCATGAGTGAAAACAGAAAGGCAGAGCAGGTCAACAGCATAATTGCTTTGAGCAAATTTTGTTGGGCAGAACCAGAAGATGTCATACAAATAAAGCCAGAATAACCTCTGGCTATTCTAGCTTAAATTGGCTACAACACTGACCCTTTATCGTATTTTAAAAAGACTGATGTGAAGCAGAGAAGGTTTACTGTGCCAGTTGGGCTTCCAGTATTTTGATTTGCTCCTCTTTTAGTTTAATCAACTCATCGGCATCACTATGTTGCTGTTTTAATAAGGCACGTTGATCATTCAGCTGATTTTGAATGTCATCTAATTTAGCCACTTCTTCTTTGGCAAGGGTTGCATTTTCAGAGACAGGTGCTTTGAGTAAATCTTCTGTGACCAACTGTTTTGGTACTACTTCATCTTCTTGCAATGGCGTTGCTTCAGCAGGTGCAGTTTTCGCTACAGGCGCCGTAGTTGGGGCAGTTTCTATAGGCGCAGTATTGTCGCTATCGCCCATCCATTGAAAGATAAATACGGCAATAATGACAATAATTAACCCGCCCGTAATCGCCCATAAAAGCTTAGGGTTATGTCGTTGATCTTCAGTCATGCGTAGTTGAACCTTATTGTTTTACTTTGACTGACGCGGCTTAAACTGGATCACCCCAATTTCATCTGAAACCTCTGGGATTTCAGGTTCATCAATATGTGTCGGACGGTTTTCCGTATAATCACACTCGATGCATTCGATCCATTCAGCTTCGCCAGCGGTGAGCATGACAACCCGATCCATCGCCTGACATTTTGGACATTTTGCGCCTGCAATGAAACGACGTTTAATGGTCATCACGACTCCCCTAACTTCATCTAAAGGTCTTAGTTTAAGCATTTTTGACTGTGTTCGTCCAACCTTGATGACGTAATAGTGCGTCAATTTTTGGCTCGCGTCCGCGGAAATTGATAAATGCGTCAAGCGCTGAATCTTTTCCGCCAACTGCTAGAATAAACTGTCTAAACTGCTTGCCAGTTTCGGTGTTAAATAGCCCTTCATTTTCAAAGCGATCAAAGGCATCGCTGGCCAAAACCTCTGCCCATTTGTATGAATAATATCCTGCAGCATAGCCGCCTGCGAAAATATGGCTGAAGCTGTGCTGGAAGCGGTTGTAAGCTGTAGTTGGCGCAACGGCATAGTTTTGACGAATATCATCTAGCATGGCTTGAATCTGTTCCGCATTTAAAGCAGGGTTGCTGCGATGAATACTTAAATCGAACAGGGCAAATTCAATTTGGCGCAGGCTCTGCATTCCCGACTGGAAGAAACGTGCATCTAACAGTGCTTTAAGCAGGTGTTCTGGCAGGGTGTCTTGGGTTTCAATATGCGCACTCAGCATATCTAAACTATCTTGATCCCAAGTCCAAAATTCCATGAATTGGCTTGGTAATTCCACCGCATCCCAAGCGACACCATGTGTACCTGCCACAGCAATATTATCTACTTCAGTTAGCATGTGATGTAAGCCATGTCCAAATTCATGGAATAGGGTGATGACTTCATCATGCGTTAAAAGCGCGGGTTGGTCTGCAACAGGTGGGGTAAAGTTACACACCATATAGCAAATTGGTTTTTGTAAACCTTGTGCCAATTGCATGCGTGAACGGAAACCACTCATCCATGCACCGCCGCGTTTGCCTGTACGGGCATATAGATCAAAGTAAAAACCACCAATCACTTGACCTTGATCTTCAAGTTCAAAATAACGTGCATCAGGATGCCAAACAGGGGCAGCGCGCTCAATAATATCGACATCGTATAAACGCTTGACGATGCTAAATAGACCTTCAACCACTTTCGGTGCAGGGAAATATGGTTTTAACATTTCTTGTGAAAGGTTAAATTGCTGTAATTTTAATTTTTCAGAATAGTAGCCTGTATCCCACGGTTGTAAGGTATCAATCCCATCTTGGGCGGCAATGGCTTTGAGTTCGGCAATTTCTTGTTCTGCAGGTGCACGAGCATGTTCTGCCAGTTCACGCAGGAATTGATCGACTGCTTCGACACTTGGTGCCATTTTGCTGGCAAGGGATAATTCTGCATAGTTGTTAAAACCGAGCAATTGCGCCATTTCTTGACGTAAACGCAAGATTTCTTCCATGATCGGGGTGTTGTCAAATTCAGACTGGGCTGATTGATCGGACGCGCGAGTAGTGTATGCCTGATACAAGGTTTCGCGCAAAGCACGATCATCGGCATAGGTCATAATGGCTAAATAGGCAGGAATATCCAGTGTTGCCACAGCTTGTTCCAATTCGCGTTGCTGACCATATTGTTTCAGCAATTCAACGCTGCTTGGCGGTAAACCTTTGAGCTGATCTTCGGACAATACTTTGTAATAGGCTTGAGTGGCATCCAACACATGATTGGAAAAGTCTGATGACAGTTGCGATAAACGCGCTGAAATTTCAGCATAGCGTTTTTTAGCTTCACCTTCTAAGGCCACACCTGACAGTTTAAAGTCGCGCAATGCCAGTTGAATTGCGCTTTGTTGTGCAGCAGGCAAATCTTTAAAGGTGTTGGCGTCGTGAATATGTTGATAGCTTTGATACAACACCGTGTGCTGACCCAATTGAGTGTAGTAGTCGCTTAAACTTGGTAACAGCGCTTGATACACTTCGCGGGTTTCAGGATTATTCATGACCGCATTTAAATGTGACAGCATGCCCCATGCTTCGCTCATGTTATTTTCGAGCTGATCAATCTGTTCTAAAACATTTAATTGCGCCGTCGTATTTTCAGGTACTGCAGTCAGATTATTTAAAAAGTTTTGTCCCTGCTGAATGGCATGCTCAATTTTTTGTTTTAAATCTGCCAGTGTAATTTGATCAAATTGGGGAACAGGTAAAGTTGCTTGCTGTAATTTCATTTTTTGAGTGCCATCTAAATTTCTTTCATGATTAATAGATGTAGGGCTTTTGAGGGCTGAAATCAAGGCAAAAGGGCAGATTTAGCTAATCAAGGTCATAACTTTGTCAGAATATGGCTGTTTGAGGCGATCCCCAAAAACAAAAAGAGCCGTAGCTCTTTTTGAAGTGGTTGGGAAATAGCCGATGCTAGTCAAATTTAGACTTGGCATTGGCTTTTTTCTTTTTCACCTTGGTCTTTTTTTTGGCTTTGTCTTTCGGTTTAGCTTCCGACTTCGCTGAGGTTTTTTTACCGTAAGAGCTCGGTTTGCTTTTTGGCTTTTTCTTCGGCACAGGTTGCTCACCGTTTTCACTTAAAGTCGCCTTGCTTGGACGCTCAGAAAAAACTTCTTCAGTGGCTTCACGGCTGAACGGTTTTGCCACGCGCGGTGCGCGCATACGAATAGCACGACCTGCATGGGTGAGTTGCTGCATGAGCTCAAAATCAATTTTGCGATCTTCTAAATTGACAGCCGCGACTTTAATTTTAACTTCATCGCCCAAGCTAAAGCTTTGACCACGTGCTTGTCCAATTAGGCTTTGGCTGGCTTGGTCAAATACAAAGAAGTCATCGCCCAACTGGCTGACATGAATCATGCCATCGACATAAAGGTCTTTGAGAGTAACAAATAAACCAAATTCGGCTACTGCAGAAATTACGCCCACAAATTCTTCACCCAAATGCTGCTGCATATAGTGGCATTTTAGCCATGTGGTGACAGAGCGTGAGGCTTCATCGGCACGACGTTCAGTTGCAGAATAATGTTCGCCTGCATCATCTAAAGCTGCGCCCGAAAGTGGTGATGGTTTTTGTTTTAAATGCGCTTTAATGGCACGATGCAACAATAGGTCAGGGTAGCGACGAATTGGTGAAGTGAAATGCGTGTAGGCATCGTAAGCTAAACCATAGTGACCTGAATTATTGGCGCCATAATAGGCTTGCATCATTGAGCGTAATAACACCGCGTGAATACTTGGTGCATCAATACGATCTTTAGTGGCTTCAATCACCGCTTGATAGTCGGCCTGAGTGGGTTGTTCTGGAAAATGTAGCCCAAGTAATTTGACAAAATCACGGACTTTTTGAATACGTGAAAACTCTGGCGGTTCATGCACACGGTACAGCATCGGCACATCATGTTTGAGTGCATATTCTGCTGCTGCGACGTTGGCGAGTAACATACATTCTTCAATCAGTTTATGCGCATCGTTACGGCTGCGCGGCAAAATTTCTTTAATTCCACCTAACTCATCAAAGGTCATGTAGGTTTCAACGGTTTCAAACTCCATGGCATGACGTTCAGCACGTAAACCTTTCAGCACTTGATACAGTTGGAACAGAGTATTTAATGATTTGCGCACCTCCCGATCTTCTGGAATTGCCGCACTATCACCCTCAAAATATTGTGCCACTTGAGTATAGGTTAAACGTGCTTTGGAATGCATGACCGATGGATAAAATTCAAAACCTGTGACACGACCTGCGCGTGACAGTTTTAAATCGCAGACCATACACAAACGGTCAACCTGTGGATTGAGCGAACATAAGCCATTCGATAAAGCTTCAGGCAACATCGGCAATACAAAATGCGGGAAATAGACTGAAGTCCCACGTTCCTGAGCTTCATCATCCAGAGGTTTGCCTGTGCGGACGTAATGGCTGACATCGGCAATTGCGACCACGACACGGTAACCACCACCTGGACGTTTTTCTGCATATACTGCATCGTCAAAGTCGCGGGCATCTTCACCATCAATAGTCACTAAGGCTAAATCGCGTAAATCAACACGTCCTTCACGGTCTTGGGCAGTCGGTTCTTGAAAGCTTTCAGCTTCTTGAATGACCTCTTCAGGAAATTCATACGGCAGACCAAATTCTAAAATGGTTTGCGGAATAATAATTTCAGTTTCGGCTTTGTCTGCCATCGACTGAATAATATGTCCTGTGGCAAATTCTTCGCGGGTTGGATAGTCGTCAATCGCAATGCGCACAGAATCGCCCAATTTAACTTGGGCATGTTCAATTAATTCTTTTTCAAGGGTAATGGGTTGATGGCTATTTGGCTGGGCAGGCTGAATAAAATATTCACCATCGTATTCTGACAATTTACCAATGATTTGTTTGACACGACGCTGGGTGACTTCGGTAATAAACCCCCATGCCTTGCCTTTACGATCTACCGATGTCTGGCGGACTTTGACTTGATCGCCATTAAACACCAAACGTAGTTCGCGTTCAGGCAATAAAATATCTTCATGACCTGCAATATTGGCTGTGCCTAAACCTTTACTGTTGATGTAAACCGTGGCGTCATGAGTCGGTTGTTCTGCAGCCAGCTGGAACTTGAATCCATCTTTCATGAGCTGACCATCACGTACCATGGCAATTAAACGATGGCTCAGGGCGTCAATACTTTTTTGATCGGCAATCGCAAAATGCTCTACCAAGTCTGCATGTGACTGTGCCGCTTGCAAGGTTTCAATGGTTTCTAAGATTAAGGTACGGCTTGGAATAGGATTTTCGTAGCGTTCGGCTTCAGCTTTCGCTTCAGGATCGACCCAATTTTTCATCATGGAATAAACTTCATGTCAGAAGATAGGTTTAGCATAAGTCATGTACGTGAAGACTGCACGTAAATGATTGCAATAATGTGTTTTCTGTCGTTATTTTACGATGTTTCTAGTTTTTGTGCAGCGATTGCCAAAAGTTCAGGCGTAATTCTGGTGATGAATCCTGAAAATTGTTTAAAAAATATTTAATTGAGCAAAAATATGCAAAAATTGTGGTATCGAAGCTTGCAGTGCTAGCACTTAATTTGTATTATGGCGGCACGTTACGGTGAGATGGGTGAGTGGCTGAAACCACGTCCCTGCTAAGGACGCATACGGGTAACTGTATCGAGGGTTCGAATCCCTCTCTCACCGCCACGCTTTACTTATGTCGCGCTCATAGCTCAGCTGGATAGAGCACTTGGCTACGAACTAAGGGGTCGGGAGTTCGAATCTCTCTGAGCGCACCAATAAGTAAACCGAACAGTAACGTATCGCCTAAATTGGCACACAAGTAATGCGCTCATAGCTCAGCTGGATAGAGCACTTGGCTACGAACTAAGGGGTCGGGAGTTCGAATCTCTCTGAGCGCACCAACTTGAACAATCAACCGCTTAAATGCGGTTTTTTTGTGCCTGAAATTTAGTAAACTCAAACAATAATCAGTTTATTAAAAAGAATAGCGTACTCATGGTTTTACGTTAAAATTCTTTTGAATCGTCCAATATCTGTGCATTTGATTGCAAAATGATGAATTAATACTTAACAGCCAGAAAAAAACACGTATAATGCACCCCATCAAGTCGTCGCGCTCATAGCTCAGCTGGATAGAGCACTTGGCTACGAACTAAGGGGTCGGGAGTTCGAATCTCTCTGAGCGCACCAACTTGAAATAAAAAACCGCACTTTTGATGCGGTTTTTTTGCATCTACACTATCTAAAAATGATGAAGTTTCTGTGTCAAAAGCATGACCATTGTTTTACGTCTGGCTTTGAGCGAATAAACACGAAAAAAATAAGGAAAGTGCTCAATCTAGTGTAAGATTTAGCTCAATTTGAATGACTTGATGATGAGCTTATGTCTGACACGCAGCCAGCATTGTCTTTGCGCTATTTTTTAAATTTAGAAGAATCTCAAGACGGCTTTGCCCTTGCGACTTTTGGTAAAAAACAATTTACCCGTTTTATTACACCGTTGATTAGTGTGGCGATTATCGCTTGGGGCTTTTATTTAGGTTTTGATGGTGTAGGTCGTTACTACATTGCACTTGGTGCTTTCTTTTTGCTGTTGCAAATTTTAATGCGCTACTGGTTTTTACCGATGATGTTTAAGCGTCAGTTTGTGAAATACCAATTTGGTAAAAGCGAGCAAGGCATTGATTTATTTCAGGACTATGCCGAGCTGTATGCCAATGGTCGTAAACAGGTATTTCATTATAACGAGGTGCAAAATTTCGCTGTGGGTAAACTCACCTATATGCTGGAATTAAAAAATCGTACAGTGGTGATTGTACCGAAACGTGCATTTAATCTGCCTGCAGAACAAACGGTTTTTGAAAATACTTTTAAAAAGTAAGTTCTAATTTTCCCAATTTACGAGTTATTTGAGGATGATCATGAGTACACGTCCATCTAAAATTGTCTGTGTCGGTCGCAGTTATGCAGACCATGCCAAAGAATTAGGTAATGCTGTACCTGATCGTCCTGTGTTATTTATTAAACCGCCAAGCAGTTTACGCAGTTTAAGTGATGGGATTACGTGGAATAAGGTCTGGGGCAATTGTCACTATGAATGTGAATTGAGTTTACGCATTGACCAACCTTTAAATGCAGACACAGATCCTGCCAAAGTATTGGATGCTGTAGGTGCAGTGACCTTGGGTTTGGATTTAACTTTGCGTGAATTGCAGGATGAACTCAAGAAAAAAGGACAGCCGTGGGAACGAGCCAAAGCGTTTGACGGTTCTTGTGTGTTGGCAGATTGGGTGGATGTATCGGAAATTCAGGACTGGAAAAACGTGCAATATCGTTTGGACATTAATGATGAATTACGTCAGCAAGGCGATACCAGTTTATTGATTTTTGATATTGCGGCATTGTTGGCAGATATTAGCCAAGTATTTAGTTTAGAACCTGGTGATGTGGTAATGACTGGTACACCTGCAGGGGTGGCAGCATTACAGTCGGGCGATCAGTTGAAGATGACCTTAGAGGGGCAAACGCAGGCATTTGTCTGGACGACTTTTGTGAAATAAAGTGTGCGCTATAGCGGTGATGGCTTGAGTAATGACCATCACCGTGTAGAACTATTTAAATCTGACTTTTATTTTCTGAGTAAATGCTGAAATTTACTGTGTAATTTATTCAGTTTGGGGGGGATTGAAAAATTACAGTAGCCCTGATTTGGGTTTTTAGCAAAAAAATTCTGATGATAATCTTCTGCAGGGTAGAACACAGGTGCTGCACTGAGTTCTGTCACAACATTTAAACCTTCTGCTTGTAAAGCTGCAATCATCTCGGCGGCAGCTTGTTGCTGTGTAGCATCTAAATAATAAATCACAGAGCGGTATTGTGTGCCGACATCATTGCCCTGACGGTTTAATGTGGTTGGGTCGTGTGTGGCAAAAAACACCTCAAGTAATTGTGAATAGCTGATCTGCTGCTCATCAAAATCAATCAAAATGACTTCTGCATGTCCGCTGTCGCCACGGCAAATATCTTCATAGCTTGGGTTTAAGGTATGTCCACCTGCATAACCGCTGGTGACTTTTTCTACGCCTTGCAGTTGTAAAAATACGGCTTCGACACACCAGAAACATCCGCCACCAAACAATGCTAGTTGCATGATTTTGTCCTTATATTTTATGAATAAACCATTTTAAGCCTGTCTATTATTAGGCTTAGCCGTTAACGTGCAGCCGTTGGTGTTTCAAATTGAATCAGTAAATTTCCATGGCGATCTAGCAATTTCAGGGTTTTACCATAGACCTGATAATGCGTCACTTTATTTAGGGCTTCATGAAATTTCTGATCTAAGTTGTTGTTATTTAAGCAAGCCATTCGCGTGGTTGCCAATTGCCCCAATTGTAGGGTGTCACGTCCTGCGACATAACTACCGCTGAGTCGGTTACAACTATCTGAACCTGTGACTGTTTGTGTGGCGGCATCAAAGTTTAAATATGGCAAGTTTTGGCGGTTTGCTTCTGTTTTTAACATGCTGTTGCCCAATTGCGTAGCAGTCCATGTACGTTGTACTAAGTTGGCTTGATTGATTGCGCTAATTTGGCTTGCACTCGTTTGAGTTGGCATAGTTTCACATCCTGATAAAGCAATCATTGCACCCAATAAGGTGATCCCGAAGTATTTTTTTAGCATGGAATGATCTCTAATTTTTTGAAATTGTTGCTATCTAAACAAATTATGCGCCGTGGCTCTAGTTAAATTTGTATGTTTGCTGCAACTTTTTCCAAGATATGGTGTGGTTTTTTCTCTGAATTGATTGTATCTGCGCAAAATGACCAAAATAGGTCAGGGCAGCACTTTGTTCTGATAAGTCGGATGCGAATAAGGCGTGCTGATGTTTGCTGAAGAATCGAGCTGCACGCCTTGTCGAATGAGCGCGGAAAAGTCTTGGCTGTGGATATCTTTTAAGTTTTCCACACGTGGGTTAATGTGGGCACGTTGATACCAAGTTTGCATATCCCAACGATGATCCAGCGCATGCAAATCATATAAATAATTGGGTAAATAACCCGAAGCAAACAGACGATAGTCGGCAGGGAAACGTTTTTGAGATACTGCCTGAATCATGTCAAACAGCAGCGTGGTGCAATTACTGGTCAACGTATTATACCAATGCGCTTTGGCGGCTAAAGCATCGGCTTTATGCAGATATTCCTGAAACAGTGCTTGTGCTTCTTGTGGATTGAGCTGGATCGGGAAAAAATAAACTTGCTCACCCCGAATATTGCTGCGGGTGTAGATGATATCTTTTTCATCGGCAGCGACAAGGCTGAGTTCATATTGCCGAAAGAAGCCACCAATCGCAGAAAACTCTTCGTGTTTTTCTTTGCGAATTTCAATGGAAAAGGTGAGTGGCGCTTGATCGGCAAAGTCAAAACTGACTAAGGTATGCGCAATTTTTGGCCCCATCCAGTAAGAGGTGATGATATTCACCCCCGTAATCTGTTTCAGGTTAAATTGGCGGGTTTCCCAACGTTCGGTATAGCGACCATCGGCATGCCAGTCAAAATTGCGGACATTGTGCAGCGTGACCTGATCTTGTACTTGTTCATAATGCAGCATACGGGCTACTTCAGGGTTCCAGTCACGGTCTTGCTTGGCATCCATCCCAAAATACCAAAACAGCCCCAAGGTAAAACCCAAAAGATAAACCAAAATATCCTGATTGCGACTGAGCAAATGCTGAGTGATATAAATGCCCAAAATGCTGAGGGTGAAGGCTAGCCAAGTCCCAATCAGCACACGGCTCATTAACCAACCCAAAGGCTGATGAATCCACAAGGCCATACTGAGCCAAATAGAAGAAAGAACGACACCTAAACTGAAGATGAAATGCAGCATCCGCCATTCCTGAGGCAAAGTTAAATTCCGTTTAAGTCATCATAATCAAATATTGCCAAGGCTGTCAGCATTATTTTTGATAGCGGGCAAACTCAAAGGCAATCCCTGATTTTTCATCGACATGCTGTTCTGAGGCCACTTTTTTAAACTCGGCAGGAATGGCAGGATAATGCGCATCTCCCTGAACATCTAGTTCAATATGCGTCAGTTCCAAACGGTCAGCAATCGGCATAGTTTGGCTAAAAATTTCACCACCACCAATAATAAATAAAGTGTTTGGTTTTTCTGAGGCTTGAACATCGGCAACGGCTTGTTGCAAGGCATCTTCAATGCTATGCGCCACTTTTGTGCCTTCAAATGCCCAGTTTGGGTCGCGGGTAATCACCCAATTGACACGTTTAGGCAGGGTGCGTCCCATCGACTCCAAGGTTTTGCGTCCCATAATCACCACGCCACCTTGGGTGATTTCTTTGAAGTGTTTTAAGTCTGCCGAAATATGCCACGGCAATTGGTTACCCTGACCAATGCAGCGTTGTTGATCCATAGCGACTACGTGTACAACTTCTAAATTTTGAAATGACATAATTAGGCTCGTATTTTCTTAGTCTGCCAAGCATCTTTTGGGGACGTTGGGGCAATTTAAATGTTGAGATGATAAATCTAGCAACAGGCAATTAAACAGCGACAGGTGCTTTAATTGCAGGATGTGACTCATAGCCTACAATTTCAATATCTTCAAATTTAAAATCGAAAATATCTTTGATTTCAGGATTGAGTTTTAACTGACATAACGCCAGTGGTTCACGGCTTAGCTGTAACTGTGCCTGTTCAAAGTGGTTGGCATATAAATGCGTATCGCCACCTGTCCAGACAAAATCTCCGACTTCTAAATCACAGACTTGCGCGATCATGTGGGTTAGTAAAGCATAGCTGGCAATATTAAAAGGCACGCCTAAAAACACATCGGCACTGCGTTGATATAGCTGGCATGAGAGTTTGCCGTTGTGCACAAAAAACTGGAATAAAGTATGGCAAGGCGGTAAAGCAACTTGACCTGCTTCTTTCGGGTTCCAGCCTGACACGATTAAACGACGTGAATTTGGATTGGTTTTAATTTCATTGATTAACCATGCAATTTGGTCAAAACCATCTTGCTCATACAGACCATCGGCTTTTTGTGTTGCACCAAAATTACGCCATTGATGTCCGTACACTGGGCCAAGTTCACCTTCAGGACGACCAAAGCGCGCGGTTTGTTCTGCGGTAGACCATTCATCCCAAATACTGACTTTATGTTCTTGTAGATATTTGACGTTGGTATCGCCTTTTAAAAACCATAACAGCTCAATTACGATAGAACGGAAATGTACTTTTTTGGTAGTCAGCAGTGGAAAACCTTGTGCAAGGTTAAAACGCATTTGGTGCCCAAACACTGAACGTGTGCCTGTTCCGGTACGGTCACCTTTGTCGCCACCATGGTCAAGAATATGTTGGAGTAGGTCTAAATACTGGCGCATAGCGTTCTCTGGTCAAGCAAAAGAAATATTTTTTGTTTGGGCAATTCGATGCCCAGTAAATCAGAAAGAATAATAGCAGAGTTTTTAAAGTTGTGACTTTATTGTGTGTCGGAAGCGTGATGTTGATGCAGTAAAGCCAACGGCGAAAACAGGCAAATAGCCAAAGCGGTAAAGCCAATGCCTTGAGCGCCCGACAGTAAAATTTCACCGTGTTGAATCTGCATGAAAATTATTGCGAGTAACAACGCCAGTGGAATCCAAGTCAATAGTCGTGCCAACCAACCTGTGGGATGTTGTGCAGTAAAATGAATTTTGCAGTAACGACAAATTAAAAAAACAATACCTGTGGCCAGAAACATTAAAATCGCATCGAGCTTTAAGGGTTCTAAGAGATATAAAGCTGCAGTGACCAGCGTGATCAGCATCAGCAGGGCAATTTTCTTTGTGACTGTAATCTGTGAGTTAAACCAAAATTCAAGCATTTGCAGTCTTCAATTGTTTAAACGAACATTTAGAATTTTTACTTTAGCACAAAAAAGGCGAAGATTGACTTCGCCTGAATGGATGAAACCTGCATTTAAATGGGTAGTAGCTTAGCTGTTTTTTTGCGGCCCCCAATCATAAATTTTCTTTTGATAGGCATACCACATCATCCAGAAACCGACCAAAATCATTGGTAAGCTCAGGAATTGTCCCTTACTCATCCATGCAATAAAGAGCTGACCATGATCGGGTTCGCGGAAAAATTCGACAACAAAGCGCGCCAAACCATAACCAATCAGGAATAGGGCAGACACTGCCATGCGTGGACGTGGCTTTGAACTAAACCACCACAGTACAATAAACAGGATTAGACCTTCACATAAGGCTTGATACAATTGCGATGGATGACGTACCAATTGTAAAGGATCGGTCGGGAAAATCATCCCCAAAGCAAAATTCGGATCGGTCACAGGGCGACCATATAATTCACCACCAATAAAGTTACCAATACGACCAAACATTAGACCTGTAGGTACACATGGGGCAATAAAATCCAAAGTTTGAAACCACGTCATTTTGTATTTTTTACACCAGAACAGCATGGCTAAAATCACGCCCAGAAAGCCGCCATGGAAACTCATGCCGCCTGTCCAGACTTGGAATAACCACAGTGGATTTTCCAAAAATTGTTCAAAGCCGTAGAAAAACACATAACCGACACGTCCACCAATCACCACGCCCAAAGCGCCGTAAAAGATCAGGTCGGAAACCATGTCTGGTGTCCAGCCACGTTGTTTGGCACGATAAGTTGCCAAACCCCAAGCAAATAAAAATGCCAGTAAATACATCAAGCCATACCAATGGACTTGCAAAGGCCCGAGCGAAATAGCAACGGGGTCAATATTTGGATAGGTGAGCATTCCTGTTCCTTGTGATTCTGTTTTGCACAGATTTTAGCTGAATGTGATGAAAAATGTTGTACATTCAATGTGTAAAGATCAAGAGTTTAAATTATGTGTATTGTGGCATTGGCTTGGCAGGTCTTGGCAGACACACCACTGTGTTTGATTTCAAATCGGGATGAGTTTTATCGGCGTCCGACAGCAGCACTGGCAGCATGGCTTCATAGTCCAATTGTTGCAGGGCAGGATTTAGAATCGGGCGGTACGTGGATGGGCATTACCCCATCGGGACGCTGGGCTGTGATTACCAATTATCGTGATGCGAATGATGTTCGTGAATATCCAACCTCACGCGGGCATATTATTCAGGCTTTTTTAGAATCTGAGCAAACACCTATCCGTTTTGCGCAAGCCTTAGAAAAACAGCAATGTGAATATGCAGGTTTTAATTTATTTGTGGGCGATACCACTCAAGCGGTGTATATGAGTAACCGTGGAGAAGCGCCGCAGGTTTTAGCCAAAGGCGTTTATGTGGTGTCGAATGGATTGATGAGTGACCCTTGGGAAAAAACTGCACGTTTACGCAAACGCTTTACGCAGGAGTTTTTACCGATGCTGCAATTGCCTGATCTTGCAACGGCAGAGCTAAATGCTGCGGCGTGGGATATTTTGCAAGATGAACGCAAAGTTGCATCTGAATTGTTACCGCAAACAGGGATTTCATTGGAGATGGAAGCGTTGTTGTCATCGACTTTTATTCAAAGTCCACTTTACGGTACACGTTGTTCCAATTTTTTACGTATGCAGGCGCAGCAATTTACATGGCTGGAAAAAACACAATATGGTGAGCAAAAGGGAGATATTGTGCAGCAACAGTTGAACATTGAGGCATAAAAAATGCCGACGTGATGTCGGCATTTTTAATTTATGGATGTTATCCAGCAATTGCTTTGCCGTCTTTACGGGTGATGACAACCGTTGCTGAACGAGGACGTGCAGTTTTATTGTTCATGTCAGTTTGTGTTGCAGGCCAATGGCTGCTTGGCGCATCAAAACTCTTTGAATCTTCACCTGGGTGCTGAACGTTAATAAAGATTGCTTTGTAGTCAGGTGTCATGGTTACACCTGTAATTTCACATTCTTTTGGCCCAACAAGGAAGCGACGTAAGTTTTTATCGGTGACTTGAGCACCAGCAATTGTACTTTGATCACCAACAGTTTTTACAACACCGCCATCACCAACTTGACCAGGTAGTGCTGCTAACATCATACAGTTTGTAACATCTGTATATGCGCCATCATCTGTTTGAATCCAAAGAACACCACGTGGGTCAAACCACATACCATCTGGACTTGAGAAGTCGTTTGCATCGCTTAAATTAGAAAGGTTAATTGTCGGATCCATACTTGCTTCAGCACCAAATAGATAGATATCCCATTCAAATGATGTTGCTGCAGTATTCTCTTCTTTAAAGCGGATAATATGACCATTGACGTTACCTTTACCACCTTCAGGATCGGTGTAGTTACGTGGGTTTGCAGGATCTGTTGCATAGCTTGAACCACGGTTCGAGTTATTGGTTAAAGTCACGTACACTTCACCATTTTCAGGGTTTACAGCAACCCATTCTGGACGATCCATTTTTGTAGCTCCTACAGCATCTGCTGCAAGACGAGCAAAAGTAAGGACATCCGCTTGTGAGCTAAATGGGTAAATAGCGTTTGTTTCGGTTAAGCCATTTTTACCATAAGCCAGTTCAATCCACTCTCCTGTGCCTGATGCATTAAATTTAGCGACATAGAATTTCCCTGAATTCATATATTTGTCGCCAGCTCGATAGCCACCATTCACATCTTTAGGATCCCATGTTGCATCTGATACAAATTTGTAGATGTACTCACCGCGCGAGTCATCGCCCATATAGAATGCAAATTTTTGCCCTTCAATTGCGCGGCTGGCGCGACAGTCTTCGTGAGCAAAACGACCTAATGCAGTACGTTTTACTGGGTTTGAGCGGCTATCGAATGGATCAATTTCTACAATCCAGCCAAATGTATTTGGCGCATTACGATAGTCTTGAGTTGCAGACTCTTTGGTTACGTTAGCAGCCCAACGATCATACATGTCTTGAGATTCAAAACCAGCTTCTGCTGTTTCCCAACCATAGCGTGAAGATTTATTCAAATACACGATGCGATCTTGCTCATCGCGTTCTGGAATTTTTTTACCATCAGCATCTAAAATATAAATGATGTTGTTTTTCGCATCACGTTTAACACTACCGTCTGCATTTTTTTCAGTTTGATAAGAGATCTCTAAGCCTAAGCCATAGCGTTTAAGTGCTATTTTTTCAGCTTCACTACGGGCTGAGTATTGGTCTGTACCTGAGCGTTGGAAATAACCAATAAAATTTTCTTCAGCAGTTAAATAAGTGCCCCATGGTGTATAACCATTACCACAGTTATTTTGTGTGCCTCGAGTTTGACGACCAGCGGGAGAGAATGCTGTGTGCAGTAATGGAGAACCAGCTACAGGCCCTGCAAAATCCATGACAGTCGAAGCTGTAATACGACGGTTAAATGGTGATGACTTCACAATCTCTACAGCTTGAGTTTCAGCATTTTTCTTAATATGAACGACTGAAACACCGTGTGCATTTACTTCACGAATCACTTCATCTTCTGGGCGACGTCCATCCTTTTTAGTTGCGCCTTTTGGATGTAAGAAGGTTTGGTTGATATATTCGTGGTTCAAAACCAATAAGCCATGATCTGATGTATTTTCATCATAACGACCAGTTTTAGTACTTAAGCCAAAATAGCTCATGCCATCGTGACAGTCACCAGAGCGGAATTGGAAACTTGGGCCAGATGGAACATCTGCATCTGCATTCCAATTGCTATAAGAAGGATTGATTGAGTCACCTAAAGCATATAATACAGTTGCTTGGTAACCTTCAGGAACAGTAACAATATCATTTAAATTTTTATCTACAGCTTTAAATGTTAATATTTCAGGCTTGGTATTGGGTTCTTCTTTACTTGTTGGTGGTGTTACATTTGTATCTTCATCATCATCACTACATGCAGATAAAGAAGAAGCTAAAGCTAAAGCTGCTGCACCGCTTGCAGTTTTTTTAATTAAACTGCGACGGCTCATGCGTTGTTCTAGAATGTCACGAAAGTGCGTATTGTCTGAAGTGTTATTATCTAACTCTTGATCTTCATTGTAAGGCATAAAATCAGTCATTTTTTTTCCTAGCAAATTGCTTAGTCGTTTGAAAGTTATATGTAAATTAGTGGCTAAACATGACATGCGGGTTAAGCTTATGTGTCAAACTGATTAAATCCGTTCAGTTGTGATCTACACGCACAAAAAAAGAAGCAACCATGTGCTTCTTTTTAAAATTCAATATTTTAGATTAGCTGTGACTGACTCGGCGCTTCTCAATTAATTTGCCAAAAAACAAACCAATTTCAAACAGCATCCACATCGGAATGGCAAGCATGATCATCGATAAAGCGTCTGGCGGTGTGACAAACATGGCCACAAAAAAACAGCCAACAATAATAAAGCGACGTTTTTCAACCAAAGTTTGCGTAGACACGACACCAATCATAATCAGCAAAAGTGTGACAATTGGAATCTCAAAGGTAAAACCAAAAACCAAAAATAGCTTCAAACAAAACGTAAGATAGCTATTAATGTCGGTCATCGGGGCGACTGTTTCAGGGGAAACGCTAATGAAAAAGTGCAGAATGGATGGCAAGGCGACAAAGTAAGCAAAGCTAATTCCGATATAGAACAAGCAAATACTGCCGATCAGCAAAGGCAGCGCCAAACTTTTTTCTTTTTCATATAACGCTGGTTTTACGAATGCCCAAATCTGATACAAAATAAATGGCATCGCAATGAACAGCGCGACAAAAAAGTTTAGTTTAAACGGCGCCATAAAGGTTGCGGTAACATCAGTCGCAATCATGGTTGATGTATGTGGCAACTGTGCACGTAATGGTTCCGACAATACTTGATAAGTTTTATTGGCAAAGGGCAATAAACAGAAGAATAAGGCAAGAATAAGCCCTACAATTTTAAAAAGATGATTACGCAGCACCATCAAGTGCTTGGTAATTGGCATTTCTTCTAATGCGGCTTGCTCTGCCTTCACAGGCAAATGTGAAAGCTCAGAAGCGTTTGATTGGCTCATACTGCAACCTTCATTTCAGTATAGGGCGCTGTAGTATGTTGTAGCGCAGATAAATTTGAATGTGATGTCATTTTAGTTTTAGGGAGTAACACCGCAGAGGTTTTTTCAGTATTTAAAACCAAGGTGTAATGATGCTGTTGTAAGGTATTTTTTGATACGGCATGCGGGGAATGTGTGCTTTTTGCAGTTGTATCTTCAAATATTTTTTCTTGCTGCATTTCATGCATTTGTGCTTGCATCTTTGCTTCAAGTTCCTGAATACGCGCCATTTCTTGCTGCATTTGCTCGCGTAATTCAGATAAACGCAATTCGCGGTCAATGTCATTTTGAACATTACTGACCATACGTTTAATTTTAGAGTACCACTTGCCGACAAAACGCGCTGCTTCAGGGAGTTTTTCAGGACCCAGCACCAATAATGCAATGATGCCGAAAATCAGCAGTTCCGTCATTCCAATATTGAGCATAATCTCAAACCCTCAGCCTTAATGCTTTACAGTCGAATTTACATCACTGCTATTGGCTTGATGTTCAATCGTACGAGGTTCTTTCAGTTGCGCCGCTTCTGCCTCATCATCTTTTATTGATTTTTTAAAATCTTTGACCGCGCCACCTACATCTTTACCTAAGTTTTTAAGCTTAGATGTACCAAATAATAAAATGACCACAATTGCAAAAATCAGCACGTGCCAAATAGATAATCCTGCCATGATTTAGACCTCTCAATAGTTGAGCCTATCTCAACAGGTCTGTATGACAATGCGGTGACGAATGTGTTGCGATTTGACGACAAGGGATGTTTGACCTGATTTGTAAAGCTTGAAAATAAAACAGCCCGTGTTTGAAAACGGGCTGTAAGATCAATCACATCTGTTAAATCTAAGCTTGTAAACTTGCTTTAAACAGTTGCATCGCCTGACCACGGTGACTGATTTTATTCTTTTCTGCTTTCGACATTTCTGCGCTCGACACTCCCAATTCAGGCAACCAAAAGAGCGGGTCATAGCCAAAACCATTTTCACCACGAGCTTCTGCTAAAATCTCGCCTTTCCAAATACCTTGGAAAATTTGTGGTAATGGATCATCGGCATGTTCAACCAAAGCCAAAACACAAACAAACATACCTTCAATTGCTGCGCCGTCTTGACGTAGTGGTTTGAGTTTATTCAAAAGTTTTTCATTGTTGGCTGCATCATTGCCATGTTCGCCTGCAAAACGTGCAGAATAAATCCCCGGTGCGCCGCCTAAAATAGGCACACATAAACCAGAGTCATCTGCAATGGCAGGCTTTCCTGAAATTTTTGCGGCATGGCGTGCTTTTAAAATGGCATTTTCAACAAAGCTCAAACCATCTTCAACAGCATCTTCAATATTTAGTTGACCTTGCGGAATCACTTGCACAGGCAAGTCTAATTGCGCAAACAGGGTTTCAAATTCTGCAATTTTTCCCTTGTTATTGCTTGCTAAAACCAAAGTACCTTGAGCACGCCAATCAGTTGCAGCCATAATTCAGATCTT
The DNA here is from genome assembly GCF_013420145.1 of Acinetobacter sp. YH12021. Taxonomy (NCBI): domain Bacteria; kingdom Pseudomonadati; phylum Pseudomonadota; class Gammaproteobacteria; order Moraxellales; family Moraxellaceae; genus Acinetobacter; species Acinetobacter sp. YH12021. The sequence continues at coordinate 201,269 of NZ_VOYT01000002.1, read as the reverse complement.
AATTCAAAATAATCTTGGATATTTTAACGGATTTTGCAGACTTAAAAGTTTAATCTTAGATAGATTTGTTTTAATACATACCAATTATGCTGAGATATAAAAAAATAGGGGAATCATGATGAGCAAAATTTCAGAGATCTACCGTTATTCGAGTCAGCACCGTACATTATTGCAGCAAAGTGAGCGTTCTGGCTGTTTTTACTGTCTGGAAACTTTTGCTTATAGCGAAATTGAAGATTGGTGTGATGATGAGCAAACCGCAATTTGTCCGCATTGTGGTATAGATGCGGTATTAGGTTCTGCTGCAGTAGAAGAATTCAGTCCTGAACTGCTACAGGCCATGCAGGCAGTTTATTTCGGATAAAACAAAAAGCACCCGAAGGTGCTTTGAGATCACTTCAAACGTAGTTAAATTTATTGCGCTTGAATCCATTGGTCTGCGCGGTCACGTGCTTGACGAATTTGTTCTTGAGTTAAGTTAGCTGCCAAAGCGGTTTTCTTACCTTCAGACAAAGAAATGACTTTATTGTCGAGCATGCCATCACGGGTAGATAACTCATACCACTGATACGCACCCATATAGTTTTTCTTTTGTTCTTCCATCATGGCAAGGTTAAAGCTGGCACGGTTATCACCACGGCTAGCCGCCTTTTCAAAATATTGACGTGCTAAGACTTCGTCTTTTTTCGTGCCAATACCATCTGCCAACATACGACCTACATTGAGTTGTGCAGCCGATAAACCTTGATCTGCCGCAGCTTTGTACCAAGCAAACGCTTGACGGCTGTCTTGTTGAACGTCTTTACCTTGTTGATATTTTGTCGCTAAGTAAAATTGTGCGCCTGCCTGACCTGCTTTGGCTGCTTTAATCAAGCCGTTAATATCCATGGTTGAATATCGAGCCGCTTGGCTCGCTACAGAAGATGACGGTGAAACATAATCTGCATGGGCTTGAATGCTCAACAGTCCAACCAATAGCGTGGTGCTTAATAATAGTTTTTTCATAGAGCGCTCACTCGATAAATTGCGACTTCACCAAACAAATTAGGCAGATGCTTACTGAGTAAACTATCTTGTTGATTCCCATTCACGGCAAGTCGGTTAATGATGCGAATATTATTTTCGGCACAAAGTGCCTCAAAATCACGAAACGTACATAAATGAATATTTGGGGTGTTGTACCACATATAAGGTAATGCATCTGAAACAGGCATTTTTCCTTTTAAGGCAAGAAAAGAGCGAGTCTTCCAATGCGCAAAGTTTGGAAAGGTAATAATTGCCTGTTTACCCACACGTACCATATCTCTTAATAATACGTCAGGTGCATCTACTGCTTGCAAGGCTTGTGCCATGACCACATAGTCAAAAGACTGGTCTGCAAAACGGCTAAGCCCCAAATTCAAGTCTTGTTGGATGATATTTAACCCGCGACTGATCGCAATTGCAATCTTTTCTTGATCAATTTCTAATCCGTATGCACGAATATTATGCTGTTTGCTCATGTGTGCCAACAGTTCACCATCGCCACAACCTAAATCGAGTACTTTAGAATTGGGTTTAATCCACTTTTCGGCAAGTTGCTGATCAAGACGCATTACACGGCCTCCTGTGGGGTTGCTTGAAGATGTTCTGTACCACCCAAGAATGCACGCATGGCTTTTACATACAGTGGAATTGGAAACAAGAAGGAGTCATGTCCTTGTTCGGCATCAATATCTAAATAGCTGACAGGCTTATGATTGCTGATTAAAGCATCTACAATTTCCTGCGAACGGGCAGGGCTAAAACGCCAGTCAGTGGTAAAAGACACCACTAAAAATTTGCACTTGGTATTGGCCATGGCTTGTTGCAAGGACTGTTCATATTCACGTGCAGGATCAAAATAATCGAGTGCCTTGGTCATAATTAAATAAGTATTGGCATCGAAGTTACGGCTAAATTGCTCGCCTTGATAGCGTAAATAGCTTTCGACCTGAAATTCGACATCAAAACCATACATAAACTTGCCAGATTTTAAGTCACGACCAAATTTCTGTTTCATGGCTTCTTCAGACAAATAGGTGATGTGTCCGACCATGCGTGCCAAAATCAATCCACGTTTTGGATAGCTGTCATGTTCCAAATAACGCCCATGATGAAAATCTGGGTCAGATAAAATGGACTGACGTGCGACTTCGTTAAAGGCAATATTTTGTGCAGACAGTTTTGGTGCACTGGCAATAATCACGCATTTTTTCAGACGGTCAGGATAATCTACCGACCACTGCAAGGCCTGCATACCACCCAAAGAGCCGCCAATAATCGAATACCAGACCTCAATGCCTAAACGATCAGACAGCATGGCTTGGGTTTTTACCCAATCTCGCACCGTAACTAACGGGAAGTCTGGGCCATAAGGACGGTTGTCATTTTCAGGGTTAGGCGATGTGGGGCCAGTAGAACCGTTACAGCCGCCAATATTGTTTAGCGCCACCACAAAGAAACGACTGGTATCAATGGCTTTTCCAGGGCCAATACAGGCATCCCACCAACCTGCTTTTTTATCATCGGCATGATGATAACCCGCAGCATGGTGATGCCCTGATAGTGCATGACAGATCAGAATCGCATTGGATTTATCGGCATTTAGCGTGCCATAAGTTTCGACCATGAGTTCAAAGCGGGGCAGAACACGACCGCATTCGAGTTCTAAAGGTTCTTCAAATTGGAATTTTTCTGGAACAACAATACCTACTGAGTCAGCTGGAAAAGACACGGGAATAATTCGCCTTAAATCCTGAGGATGAATAAATAAAAGGATACCACTTGGGGTATCCTTTTCAAAATGCTTTTACACGTTACCGCAAGATTACACTGCCGCTGCAACCACTTGATCTGTGCTTAACACATCTTGTTCAATCAAGCGGTTGGTACAGGCAATAATCGCATCAATAGATGAGGTCACGATGTTGTCATGTACCCCTGCACCAAAGGCAGATTTACCTGTGCCTTTGACTTGCAACTCAATTAATGCCAACGCTTTTGCGTGTGCGCCTGAGCTAATGCTACGTTCTTCATAGTTCAAGACATCAATTGGCAATTGAAGTGCATTCAAAATTGCTGAAATTGGGCCATTGCCTTCGCCGCGTAAGCGTTGTGTTTCGCCGTTCACGACCACATCTAACTCAATGACTTGATTGCCATTTTCATCAGACAACTTGTAGTTTTGCGTCGCATAGTGCGCATCTTTTACTGCAACGTAAGTGTCTTTAAACAAGTTCCAGATTTCACTTGCGCTAATTTCTGTGCCTTGCTCATCGGTACGTTGTTGCACAATTTGCGAGAATTCGATTTGTAAACGACGTGGTAAAGTCACGTTGTAGTTCGATTCTAACAAGTAAGCTATCCCGCCTTTACCCGATTGTGAGTTGACACGAATCACCGCATCATAGTCACGACCTAAGTCTTTCGGGTCGATTGGCAAGTAAGGCATATCCCAAATTTCTTCGTTTTTCTGGAATTCAAAACCTTTCTTAATCGCATCTTGGTGTGAACCAGAGAATGCAGTAAACACCAAATCACCTGCATACGGATGACGTGGATGCACTGGCAAACCTGTGCATTCTTCAACTGTGGCAATAATTTCGTTGATGTTCGAGAAATCCAATTCTGGTGCAACACCTTGGGTGTACATGTTCAACGCAATCGCAGCAACGTCTACGTTACCTGTGCGCTCACCGTTACCAAATACACAACCTTCTACACGGTCTGCACCCGCCATGATGGCCAATTCAGAAGCGGCAATACCACAACCACGGTCATTGTGACAGTGTACTGAAATGATCACACCATCACGACGCTCAATATTGCGGTGCATCCATTCAACTTGGTCTGCATACACGTTTGGTGTAGACACTTCCACTGTTGCAGGCAAGTTTAAAATGACTTTATTGGTTGGCGATGCTTCCCAAATTTCAGTCACGGCATCACAAACATCTTTAGCCACTTCCAACTCAGTTGCAGTAAAACATTCTGGGCTGTACTGGAATACCCATTCTGTTTCAGGTTGCTTCGCTGCGTATTCTTTTACTTTGCTTGCTGCATTGATTGCCAATTGTTTGGCACCTTCAACATCAACATTCAAGACTTTGTTACGGAAGGTTGGTGAGTTGGCATTATAAATATGCACAATCGCACGTTTAGCACCTTGTAAAGATTCAAAAGTACGTTGAATTAAGTGGTCACGCGCCTGTACCAAGACTTCAATATACACGTCATCTGGAATATGACCTTCTTCAATCAATTTACGGGTGAAATCGAAGTCAACTTGAGATGCCGATGGGAAACCAATTTCGATGTGTTTAAAACCAATTTTCACAAGCATTTGGAACATTTTGAATTTTTGTTCGATGTTCATTGGCTCAAAGATCGCTTGGTTACCGTCACGTAGGTCGGTACTCATCCAAATTGGCGCTTTGGTAATTTCGTTATTCGGCCATTGGCGGTCTGGTAAATCGACACGCTGGTACATACGACGGTATTTTTTGCTTGGATCTGCCAACATCATGTGAAAACTCCTTGAATAGTAGCGGTTGCATCGCGTGGATAACGGCAACTTACTATGAATATAGATTGTGTCTATTCTATCAATTTACAAGCTGTTTTCAGGAGGCTATCGCTAAAAGTAGAATCATGGCACTTGTAAACCAATATCTGTATGTTAATCGATCTGCAAGGGTAATAATTCCCTGTTTTTTACATATATGGCATATGCTGTGAAATATTTTTCTGCTATTAGCTGTTTTGGTGATAAATATAACTGCTGTTGATTTGTTCGATGCAGTTTGTTCCCATAAGTGCCATTGTGACTTCAAATTCTTCCTTTAACAGTTTAATGCTATGCGCTGCCCCTAGCGCGCCTGCAACTGCCAAGCCATAAATATATGGACGACCGACCAAAACCGCACTTGCTCCCAAGGCCAGTGCTTTAAAAATATCTGTGCCACGACGAATCCCACTGTCTAATAAAATTGGGAAATCGTGCGATAAAATTTTTCGCATCGTGCCTAAAATTTGAATTGGGCTGACTGCGGTATCTAAAATTCGGCCACCATGATTAGACACAATAATACCGTGTGCTCCGTACTGATATGCCTGCTGCGCATCGGCAGGATGTAAAATACCTTTGAGTAAAATAGGCAATGGACTGTGTTGTAGCAACCAAGCAATATCTTCCCATGTGGCAGCCTGCTGCATCAATCCATCAAAAAGAGGGTGCTGATTTTCCTTAAGCGGAGTGGTATTTACAGATGATTGATATACCGCCCGAATATGTGCAGGCAATTGAAAAGCAGCGCGACGTTCCCGATCTCGAATGCCCATGTGCGGTGCATCAACCGTGAGTACAATGGCTTGATAGGCATAGTGTTGCGCTTGAAAAATCAAATCCAAAGCAGCTTTACGACTGCCTTGCCAATACAGTTGAAACCATTTTGCCGCGCCCGAAACCTGATTCAGTGTGCTCATTGAAGTGGTACTTAAATGACTGAGAATCATGGGGGCTTGTAGGGCGGCTGCCGCTTGCGCTGTAGCAATTTCCCCCTGTGGATGAAACAGTTGTTGGTAAGCCACGGGTGCTAAAAAAATTGGGTGTGGATACTGTTCGCCCAAGAGCTGAATTTGCGTATTTGTCCCTGTAAAAGTATTTAAATGACGGGGCAATAATTGAATATCGGCAAACGCACGTAAATTGTTGTTCAGACTATATTCATCGCCTGCAGCGCCTTCTAAATTGGCCCAAGTGGCTGCATCTAAATGTAATTGCGCCTGTTTTTGATAGTCGGCAATGGTGTGTAAATGTGGCGGGATGTGATTCAAAGCTGCCAATGGCGTGGTATTCATAATTGACCCCATTGACGAATCAGATTGTGATAATGTGCGGTTAGTGCCAATACTTCTGCTGTATCTCCAAGTTGTTGACGCAATTGCAAAATAGTCATATCTAAATTGAACAACATACTGCGTTGCCAGTCATCTTTGACCATACTTTGACACCATGTAAATGCTGCAATTCTTTGACCTGCGGTGACAGGTTCGACTCTATGTAAACTGGTGGCAGGGTATACGATGGCATCGCCTGCATTGAGTTTAACCGAATGGCTACCGTAACTATCTTCAATGATCAGTTCACCGCCCTGATATTCTTCAGGCTCACTTAAAAATAGGGTCATGGATACATCGGTGCGAATCGGGCGTCGTACTTGTGCACAATATTGCACGGCATTATCGACATGATTGCCATAAGTTCCTGTGTTTTGATAACAATTGAACATGGGTTGCAGAATGTGCAGCGGCAAGGCAAAGGACTGCAATAAAGCCTGTTGTTTTAGTGCACTGAGGATGTCTTGTGACAGAGTTACATAGCTCGGATGCTGCAGGTCAAATTGTAAATTCTGTTTAATTTTCTGTGCTTGTGCGCCTGCACTGAATTGACCATTTTGCCATGCAGCTGCAGTGTCCAATTCAGCGCGAATCTGTTGGACTTGCACTTTGCTAAGAACTTCTGGAATGTGAAGCATCATATCGATTCTTCCTGAAAAAGTTTTAATTCAAACAGCCGAATATTCGACAGCGTTGTTCAACATGCAAAGTTCGAGCGATAGACAGTATGCAAAATGATCTATCCCTCGAACCCATATCTGCAGCCTGTTTGTAGAGGAACACAGATTAGCTGCAACAACTTAGAACTTGTAATTCAAACTGAGTGCTGCTGAGCGCGGCTGTCCAAGTACAACGCGACCACCACCATTGTTTAACGTGCTGATGTATTCTTTATCGGCAAGGTTATAAAGGTTTAAATTTAACGAGGCATTTTTGTTGAAGTTGTAGCCTGCCAATGCATCAAACACGACATAGCCTGGAATATTTGGCATGTTGGCTGGTGCGTTGCTGTCAGTCACAACACGTTTTTGTTCATCGACATAACGTGCGCCCAAACCTAATTTAAAGCCCGCCCAGTCATAGGTCGACCATAAACTTGCTGTCCATTCAGGCGACCAGCGTTCTGATACGGTTGTGGCACTTGATGAGCGTTGATTCAGTTGTTTCACTTTCATGTGTGCAACGCCTGCAGACAAATTCCAGTTATCGGTCATTTGACCAACGGCACTCAGCTCAACGCCATCGACTCGCTTTTTACCTTCTTGTACTGCAAGCTGAGAAATTGGATCTATGGTCGATTGGTTTTCATTTTCTGTACGATACGCTGCAGCAGCCAGAGCCAGCTTGCCTTGGAGTAACTCCCATTTGCTGCCTACTTCATAATGATGAGTTTCTTGAGGCTGCGCATTGATCGCGTCATTGCCTGATTCAGACAGGGTAAAGTTGGTGCTGCCGGGTGGCGTTAGTGATTTTGCATACGCAGCGTAAATGCTGCTATTTAACGTAGGCTTATACACAGCGCCAAGTTTCCAACTGAACAGCGTATCGTGGGTGCTCAGATCTGTGGCCACCAAAGCATTTCCCCCACGTGGCAGAGTAAGTCCCTGATAATCGGTTTCATAATAATCTACACGCACGCCGCCGTTCAGTTGAAAACGCTCTCCAAATTTTAAAGTATCAAATAAATATGCGGCTGCCGTTTGGGTTTCACCATCGGTATAACCGCCATTATAAATAAGCGCTGGCATGGCTTGATTGCGGTCTGGATGATAAAGATTGGCCCAAGGTGTATCGGCAGTGGCTTCGCCAGGCAGCTGAGTTGCCATGAGTTTGCTGGATTGCTGTTCTTTTAAAAACTCCATACCTGCAACAACATCATGTTCAACAGCGCCAGTTTGTAGATCGAAATTTAAAGTGGTTTGATTGGCCAGAATCTTATTTTCCTGATCAACGCCTTGGCGGGAGCGATTCACTTCCCATTGTGCTGGGTCAGGTGAACCATTCGTTCTTAAACCACTAGCACCCGTATTGATCCCTGTCAGCACCCGATTCATCTGCGTTTTGCCTACACGGGTGATATTGGTCAGTATGAGTCGATCTGTTAAATCACTTTCAATTTTTGCCGTAAACATATCTGCATCGACATCTTCATAGTCATTGACATGACCATAAAAGTTTTCCCGATTGACTTTAGGTGCAGTCGCTAACAGCGAGTCTGAGTTATAAAAGCCCTGCATGCCGATTGTTGGAATACCACCATCTGGAATATTGCGTTGTCTGATGTGTTGAGAATATAAATACAGGCGTGTGGCAGTATTTAATCCAAAGGCAATAGAAGGGGCGATGGCATAACTATTGTTTTCAATATAGTCGCGTCCTTCTATGCCGCCTTCTTGACCCATCACATTCAGGCGAAAGGCGGTATTTGGATTGATAGCCTGGTTAATATCTGCAGAAAGTCTTGTATGTTGTGCTGTGTTGTAAGTTGCAGAAATTTCCTGACTGCTTTCACTTTGCGGTAATTTGCTGACCAAATTGATATAACCCGATGCTGCACCACGACCCGCTTCTGAACCCGATGGGCCTTTGACAACTTCAATTTGATCAATGTTAAATACATCACGGCTGATTGCGCCTAAATCTCGGACACCATCAACATAGGTCGAGGTTTGGGTGGAAAAACCACGCATTTGAAAGGCATCGCCAGCACTAGTATTGCCATTTTCTCCCAATTGTAGAGTAATGCCTGGTGTATTGCGTAAGGCTTCAACTAAGGACGTTGCGCCTTGTTCTTGTAGCATTTCTTTTTTAATCACAGAAATTGTTTGTGGGGTATCTAACAACGGCTGAGTGTATTTTGCGGAACTTAAGTTATCTGCCTTGTATTTGCTTTCAGCTTCAGATTTAACCGTAATAGTGGGAAGCTGGGTGACGTCATCTTCAGGGTTTGCTGCATGAGCAAGTAGCGGAAGAGAGGCGGCTAAAGCCATCAGTTGCGCAGAGCGGTTGTGTTTGCGACTTTTGATCTGTGCCATTTATGCGATTTCCCTAAGTGTGAACCAACACGAGGTCATGCTTTATTCGTTGGTTCAAGCTCAAAATGTGAATAAAGTGTGAAGTTGTTGTTATGACGTCTATAACAAGTGTTGCCAATTGTATTGAGAATCATTATCAATCACAATGTGTGAGCGGTAGGTTTGTGTGGTTTTTATTTGAAAATAATAATCATTATCAATATTTTTATTTAAAAAAACGATACAACAGTAAAAAAAGGAGAGAGAAAAGGTAGAAAACCCTGCCGAAGCAGGGTTTGAGATGAAGTTTTAAGACTTAGAAGTCATAAGAAACAGAGAGCCAGTAGTTACGGCCTGGAAGGTAAGTACCAGAAGTGCTACGTCCCGTAGATAAATATTTATAGCCTGTAACACCATTATTTGTTTGGTGCTCTGTGAAATCTTTATCTAAAAGGTTGTTTACGGCCATATTCAGACGCAACTGATCATTCACTGTATAGCTTGTACCTAGATTGAAGAGGTTATATCCAGCGAATTTATTGCCATACATTTTGTAGACTTCTAGATTATCTCCAGAGGTTGGAATACTTGAAAAACGTGTACGACTTGACTTGTATTCATGCTGTAACCATACATCAAGTGCTGGATTAATATGCCACGTTGAGGTCAAGTTAAAAGCATTACGAGGATTGTTGTTATAGTACAGTCCTTCATCTTCACCATCTGTAATTTCACTTTTTGTATAAGTATAAGCTGCTTTAATGTCCCACTCAGGAATAATATTGTATTGAAGGGTTGTTTCAGCACCGTAGACTTTAGCTTCTTGAGCATTAATGTCTTGTGAACAGTTCGTTACAGGACATATAGGTTGTCCAGATAAATCGTTGCTTACGATTGCATCTTCAATCTGGTTATAAAAGCCCGTTGCAGTAAAGTTAATTTGATCATTTGGTTGAAGATTAAAGCCAAGTTCATAGTTTGTAGATGTTTCTGGCTTTAGGTCTGGATTACCAAAAATATAAGTTGAGCCTTGACCACTCATATCAATCAAGCCGTTTTCGAGATCTTTAGCGGTAGGAGCTTTATAACCTGTAGTGATACCACCTTTGATGGTTAAAATATCATTGGTATTCCACACTAGGTATGCACGTGGGCTGAAATGACCACCAAAACCTGAGTGATCCTCGTAACGACCACCAAATGTTAGTCCTAGCTGATCGGTGAGTCGCCATTCATCTTCAGCATAAATAGCCCACGAGTTTTTATCGAATTTACTTTTATTTGTAATGTGCTGGGCAATATTATCTTCAATTTCTGAGTTTTTAAATTCTAAACCGGCAGTAACTTTATGGCCACCAAGCTGTGAAATAATATGGCTATCTGCTACAAGGTCAGTACTTTTTAAAGTACGGTCAGAGCCGATTAATGGGTCGGTACTACCTTTTGGGAAAGCCGCAGTTGGTAGTGTTCTTCCTTCTGTTTCAGTTTCTGAGTGGCTAATATAAGTTTTCCATAGACCAAAACTATAGTCACCTTCATGACCTATAGCCACTTGGTTACGTGAGAATTCCAGCTCATTTTTATAACCACTGGCTTTTTGTGCATTATCTTGTGTGCCTAAACGGTTATCGGTATTGTCATAAGTTTGAGAAGATTGAAAGCCATCTAACCAAAGAGAGTTTTGACTATCTGCTTGGAAAGTCAGTTTTGCACCAATATCGTAGTTTTCAGCAGTTGTTGGTCGCGGATCCCGAGAAGTGCCTTCACCAATACGTTCAGATTTATTACGATCGTAATAGCTACCACGGAGTTGTAGGCCTAATTTTTCATTTAATAGTGGGCCGTTCAATAAGAAGCTTGTTTTCCAAGAGTCAGCTTCGTCATTATTTTCCATCACGTTACCACTTACTGTAACGTTACCATTCCATTCATCACTGACTTTTTTAGTGATAATGTTAATGACACCACCCATAGCATCTGAACCGTAAAGAGTCGACATTGGACCACGGATGACTTCAATACGCTCAATTGCTGAAAGTGGCGGCATGAAACTTGTTGCTGCTTCAGCAAAGCCGTTTGGCATAATATTATCACTAGCTGTCGTTTGACGACGCCCATCAATTAGGATTAGTGTGTCAGAAGCTTTCATACCGCGCATACTGACATTTAAACCACCTGTTTTACCAACACCATTACGTACGTCGATACCAGGAACATCTGCTAATAAATCAGCAATGCTGGTGGCATTTTTCTTTTCAATATCTTCTTTGGTCACCACACTAATAGATGCGGGTGCATTTTTTAGCTCTTGTTCAAAACCTGCCGCTGAAACCACAATTGTGGAAAGTTGGTGGGTTGAAGTCGCATCGGTAGAGGTATTTGCGAAAACAGCAGTAGAGGTTGCCCCAAGTAAAGCAAAACACAGCGGGTGTAGGTTGAACTTAGCCATAAAATGAAATCTCTGATTATGAATTGATGATGCCAATTGAACCTATATGGTAATTAGAATCATTCATGAAGGAGTTGGCTAATAATAATGATAAGGATTCTTATTTACAACAAGAAATATACACAAAGTTGAAAATTTACAGAAAATAGCGCTCCGATTAAAAAAATTCAGTCGAGATCAGATCGTATTTTGTATATCCTTTAATGTTGTCATATAATGTGGCACTTTTTTATAAACTGTTATTACTAACTATATCGAGGAAGCCATGCAAGTAACTTCTGAAGCGGTTTCGGGCGTTGCCCGTCGTTTAAATGTATCTGTACCGACGAGCCGTATTAACGAGCAGTTTGAAGCTCGCTTGAAACGCACTGCCAAAACTGTGAAGATCAACGGCTTCCGTCCAGGTAAAGTGCCTGTAAACGTTGTTCGTCGTGAATACGGTGCGGGTATTTATCAAGAAGTGGTCAACGACATTATTCGTGACACCGTGTTTGAAGCAATCCAACAAGAAAAAATCAATGCTGTGGGTATGCCAAACATCGAAAAAACTGAAATGAAAGACGACGCTTTAGTTTACGAAGCGACAGTTGAAGTTTATCCAGAAGTTGAAGTGAAATTTGAAGGTTTAGAAGTTGAACGTAAGTCTTCAGAAGTGAACGACAAAGACGTTGAACAAATGCTTGAAAATCTTCAAAAGCAACGTGCTTCTTGGGCAGAAACCAAAGGCATGGCGAAAAAAGACATGCAAGTGACTTTTGACTTTGAAGGCACTGTAGATGGTGAGAAGTTTGAAGGCGGTGCAGCTGAAGACTTTAAATTAGTACTTGGTTCTGGTCGCATGATTCCTGGTTTTGAAGATGGCATCGTGGGCATGAAAAAAGGTGAAGAGAAAGTTATTGATGTAACTTTCCCTGAAGACTACCAAGCAACAAACCTTGCAGGTAAAACAGCTCAATTCAAAATCACTGTGAAACTTGTTGAAAAGCAAAAACTTCCAGAAATTGATGCTGAATTCCTACAAATCTTCGGTATTTCTGAAGAAGATGGCGTAGACAAATTAAAAGCTGACGTTCGTAAAAACATGGAACGTGAAGTGAAAAATGGTTTACGTAACCAAGTGAAAGGCGCAACTTTTGATGCACTCGTTGCGGCAAACGAAGTTGAACTTCCAGCAGCGATGGTTGCTCAAGAAGTTGACCGTCAACGTCAGCAAATGATTCAGCAATTCACTCAGCAGTTTGGTGCGCAAGGTGCAAAAGCATTTGACTCAAGCATGCTTCCAGATGAATTGTTCAAAGAACAAGCTGAAAAATCTGTAAAACTAGGCGTATTGGTCAGCAAAGTATTGGCAGATGCTAAACTTGAAGTTGACCAAGCACGTGTAGATGCTTACATCGAAGATATGGCTTCTTCTTATGAAGATCCAAACGAAGTGATTGAATTCTTCAAAAATGACAAACAACAGCGTTCACAAATCGAAGCAGTTGTTTTAGAAGATCAGGTTGTAGATCACATCTTGGCTTCTGCAAAAGTGACTGATACATCTGTAAGCTATGAAGACTTATTGAAAGAGCAACAAGCTCGTCAACAAGGCTAATAGGCTTTAGGTAAAAAAGGCGCTTTGTGCGCCTTTTTTATTGCATCGCAGTTTTTGGGTTTTTCACAGATCGACAACATTTAACTCAAAATATCTACGATTTAAGCCGTGAATATTTTGCAATTTAGACAATTATCCCTCATATTGTGAACATGAGTCGTGTCACAAGAATTTAGGAATAAATAACCATATGTATGTTCCAACAATTGAAAATGCTTTAGTGCCCATGGTGGTTGAACAATCCTCTCGTGGTGAGCGTTCTTTTGATATTTATTCACGTCTTTTACGTGAACGTGTCATTTTCTTAACGGGTGAAGTCGAAGATAATATGGCCAACTTAATTGTGGCGCAGATGTTGTTTTTAGAAGCTGAGAACCCAGATAAAGATATTCACCTTTACATTAACTCACCAGGTGGTTCAGTGACTGCAGGTATGGCAATTTACGATACCATGCAATTTATTAAACCAGACGTCGTGACTTACTGTATGGGACAAGCAGCATCTATGGGTGCATTCCTGTTAAATGCAGGCGCAAAAGGTAAGCGTTACTGTCTTGAGAATGCCCGCGTTATGATTCACCAACCATTGGGTGGTTTCCGTGGTCAGGCATCAGATATTGAAATTCATGCGCGTGAAATTCTATTCATTAAAGAGCGTTTGAACCGTTTAATGGCAGAACATAGTGGTCAGGACTATGAAACTGTCGCAAGAGATACCGACCGTGATAACTTTATGACTGCACAGGCAGCGAAGGAATACGGTCTTGTGGATGAAGTTTTAACAAAACGTCCATAAGTTTTAAAGATTGAGATATTGGAGTGACTATGTCCGAACATCCTCAGGGACAAAAACATTGTTCATTTTGCGGTAAAACGCAGTCTGAAGTCGGGAAGCTGATTGCAGGCGAGGACGCATACATCTGTAATGAATGTGTGGACGTATGCTTAGACTTGGTTCAGACCAGTCAACAAGTTGAGTCGGGTGATTGGGCAACACGTCCATTGCCAAAACCACATGAAATTCGTGCTGCGCTTGATCAGTATGTAATTGGTCAAGATACTGCGAAAAAAACCTTATCGGTTGCAGTATATAACCATTACAAACGCCTAAAAGTGAGCAATCAGGCGCATAAAGCAGGCGATGCTGTCGAAATCTCAAAAAGTAACATCATGTTGGTAGGTCCAACGGGTTCGGGTAAAACCTTACTTGCACAGACCTTAGCACGTCTATTAGATGTGCCTTTTGCAATGGCAGATGCCACGACTTTAACCGAAGCGGGTTATGTGGGTGAAGATGTCGAAAACATCGTGCAAAAGCTGTTGCAAAAAGCCGATTACGATGTAGAAAAAGCACAAAAAGGCATTATCTACATTGATGAAATTGACAAGATCACGCGTAAGTCTGAAAACCCATCAATTACTCGTGATGTGTCTGGTGAAGGTGTTCAGCAAGCCTTGCTCAAAATGATTGAAGGCACGGTGGCTTCTATTCCGCCTCAAGGTGGACGTAAGCATCCGCAGCAAGAATTCATTCAAATTGATACTTCAAATATCTTGTTTATTTGCGGTGGCGCATTCTCTGGTTTAGAGAAAATTGTGCAGCAACGCCAAGAAAAAGGCGGCATTGGTTTTACGGCAGACGTGAAGAAAAAAGATGAAGGCAAGAAATTGTCTGATTTATTTCGTCAGGTAGAAGCAACCGATTTGGTGAAATTTGGCTTAATTCCAGAGTTCATTGGTCGTTTGCCTGTAATTGCAACGCTAGACGAGCTAGATGAAGATGCATTGATGCAAATTCTGACCGAGCCGAAAAATGCCTTAACCCGTCAATATCAATACTTATTCGAGATGGAAAATGTCGATTTAGTCTTTGAAGATGCGGCATTACGTGCAGTGGCGAAAAAAGCCCTTGAACGTAATACAGGTGCGCGTGGTTTGCGTTCAATTCTGGAAAATGCCTTGCTCGAAACCATGTACGACTTGCCAAGCCGTACCGATGTTGGCACAGTGGTAGTGACTGAAGCGGTGATTGAAGAAGGTGCTAAACCTGAATTTCAGACCGAACGTCAGCCTCAAACAGAAGAACCTGCAGCAGAAAAAATTGACTTAAAAGTATTAGACAGCAAAACTGCTTAATACGCTATTCGTCTGAAACGTGCCGAAACGCTAGGTTTCGGCACGTTTTTTATTGTCAAAAAAATCAAGGCAGTGTTAATCTTAGACCTAGGCGTGGATGCCCATTATTCAAAACAACAATTGCAAAATGAATTTGCAGCGTGATTTCAAAAACGTGATTTACAAAAATAAGAAACGCAGTGAGGGATAGACATGCGTGGTGTCGCAATTTTGGTCGTGACCAGTTTAATGTTGCTGGGATGTCATGGCAAAAAAAACGTGGTGCAACAAACGCAACCACCTAGTACCTTAAAAGTTTTAGATTTAGAACAAAAACCTGGTTTTGTAGAACAACACCGTTTGGGCATGATGACCATTGGTGGTTGGGTCAATCAAAAACTAGGGCAAAATTTTAAACCTGTTCAGGCACAACATGCCGATGCTGCCATCGTGTATTTATATCGTCCAGATTCCAAATGGAACAGACAGGAAATTGTCGCGACCAGTATGTTTATCAACAAACATCGGATTCCAAGTTTACTACACAATCATTATTACTGGGTTGAACTGGCACCAGGTGCGTATCGTCTGAGTGTGAGCCGTCCTTTGGGGGCATTACATTTCCAAAAACCGAAGTATTTGGATTTTCAGGTGCAGGCAGGGCAGTCGTATTTTATTAAGTATGACGAAGAAAATTTGAGTACTCGTAAGGAAGTTTCAGGGCCTTTAATTTTAATGCCTACAAGTACCGCACAACAGGAAATCGCATTTACTCAACTCAAAACAGAAAGCTATAACTTTGTTGCGGAAGATCGGCACACAGGCAAGTTACGCAAAAAGCCACAAAAAATTAAGCATGAGAAATATGACCCTGCAGAAGATGTACATTTAACCCAACCCTTTAAATTGTGGGATCCGAGAACGTGGTAAAGGCTTGTATCTTTATCTCGCGCATCGCTTTCATTCATTTCTAACACGCATAAAAAAGCACCCTAAATTTGGGTGCTTTTTGGTTTGGCTTATTGCTAAATTGGAATATTATTCTGCTGCTGCATCTACAACAGGAATTTTGCCAATTTTAGCTTGCCAGATTTTTGGTGCAATCGCGTGGATCGATGTACCGTTGACATCAACTGCAACAGACACAGGCATATCTTCCACTTTGAATTTGTAGATCGCTTCCATACCTAAGTCTTCAAAAGCAACCACTTCTGCTTCACGTACTGCTTTAGATACGAGGTAAGCTGCACCACCTACTGCCATGAGGTAAGTCGCTTTGTGGTCTTTGATCGCTTCAATGGCTGCAGGACCACGATCTGCCTTACCAATCATACCGAACAAACCAGTGTGTTCTAAGACTTGGCGGGTGAATTTGTCCATACGGGTTGCCGTTGTTGGACCTGCAGGGCCAACGACCTCATCACCAACAGGATCGACAGGGCCAACGTAGTAAATGAATTTGCCTTTTAAGTCGACTGGTAATTCTTCACCATTGTTGATCATGTCGACCATGCGCTTATGTGCAGCATCACGACCTGTGTAAATCGTACCGTTTAATAACAACGTATCGCCCGGCTGCCAAGAGTTCATTTCTTCTTGAGTAATGTTGTCTAAATCTACACGTTTAGATTTAGAAGAATCCCAAGTTACTTCTGGGTAGTCTTCAAGTTTAGGTGCTTGAATATGGGCTACACCTGAACCATCTAACTGGAAGTGTGCGTGACGAGTTGCAGCACAGTTTGGAATCATACCCACTGGTTTGCCTGCAGCGTGGCAAGGGTAGTCTTTGATTTTAATATCAAGAACTGTGGTTAAACCACCTAAACCTTGTGCACCAATACCAAGTGCGTTCACTTTCTCGAAGATCTCGATACGGAGTTCTTCCATTTTGTTTTGTGGGCCACGACGTAATAATTCGTCCATGTTGATTTCTTCCATGAGTGCTTCTTTTGCAAGCATCATGGCTTTTTCGGCAGTACCACCAATACCAATACCAAGCATACCCGGTGGACACCAGCCTGCGCCCATAGTCGGAACAGTTTTAAGTACCCAATCTACAATTGAGTCAGATGGGTTCAACATCGCCAATTTAGATTTGTTTTCTGAACCGCCACCTTTGGCAGCAACTGTAATATCTACTTTGTTACCCGGAACGAGTTTGTAGTGAATTACTGCAGGGGTGTTGTCTTTGGTGTTTTTACGACCAAATGCAGGATCAGCCAATACCGATGCACGAAGTACGTTTGAGTTTTCTAGGTAACCTTGACGTACACCTTCGTTGATCGCGTCGTCCAAGCTCATGGTTAAATCAAATTTAACGTCTAAACCCACTTCAAGGAATACGTTTACGATACCAGTATCTTGACAGATTGGACGATGACCTTCTGCACACATACGTGAGTTAATTAAGATCTGTGCAATCGCATCTTTCGCAGCTTTGTTTTCTTCACGATCATAAGCACGGCTCATCGCTTGGATGAAGTCTTGTGGATGATAGTAGGAAATGAACTGAAGCGCGTCTTTGATCGAAGTGATCAAGTCATCTTGCTTGATAATAGTTGTCATATCAAAAATCTCTTGAGCGGGCGGATAGCTAGCGGGCTAAATTATAAGATAAAATGCAGCGATTGTGGGCACTTTGATCAAGCTTTGGGCGAAAGTTTAATATCAGTCGTTAGCTTGAGAGAATTTGTGAAATATCCATAAAATTATGTCGTCAAAACGGGCCATGATTTTGCTGTTTTGTTGGTGCAAATTCAGCTATGTTCAAAGACTTCTTTGGAATGATGTTTGTGGTAAATATGAATGATCACACGCATTTAGCTGCTCAGATTATCCCCATTTATCAACGGCATGCAAAAGCGTGGACAGACTTGCGCGGTCAGTGGTTATATGAAAAAACTTGGCTGGACCGTTTTCTTAGCTTTTTGCCTGCGCAGGCCAAAATATTAGATTTGGGCTGTGGTTCGGGGCGTCCTATTGCTGCATATCTATTACAGCTTGGGCATCAACTTACAGGGGTAGATAGCGCAGACAGCATGCTGGAGATGGCACGTGAACATTTTCCTGAACAGTGCTGGATTGAAGCCGATATGCGCTCAGTGAACTTGAATCGGTGCTTTGATGGTATTTTGGCGTGGGATAGCTTTTTTCATTTAACGCCAAACGATCAGCGCTGCATGTTCGAGAAATTTGCGCAATGGTCTACCGCCAATACAGTTTTAATGTTTAGCAGTGGACCTGCTGCGGGTGAGGCGATTGGGGAAATGTTTGGTGAAGCACTTTATCACGCCAGTTTGTCGCAGGATGAATATCGGCAATTGTTAAAAGATTATGGCTTTAAAGTTGTGAAAATGCTCGCGGAAGATCAGGACTGTGCAGGGCATACGGTGTGGTTGGCGCAGAGGTTTTAAAAATAGATTGGATGGAGCTAATCAATTTTTGTAGTGATCTATGAATCTACAGTGTGGAATAAAAAAACCACCCAATTTTTCAATCAGGTGGTTTGTAAAACTTAACTTTACGAATTATTGAGCTGCTTGTTGCTCTGCCTGAATCGCAGTCAATGCAATCGTGAACACAATGTCATCTACCAATGCACCACGTGACAAGTCATTCACTGGCTTGTTCAAGCCTTGTAGCATTGGGCCAACACTCACCACGTTAGCAGAACGCTGTACTGCTTTATACGTCGTGTTACCTGTGTTCAAGTCAGGGAAAATGAACACATTGGCGCGACCTGCAACTTGAGAGTTTGGTGCTTTAGAGCGACCAACACTTTCAACCGATGCTGCATCGTACTGTAATGGGCCATCAATCAGTAAGTCAGGACGACGTTGTTTCGCAATTTCAGTCGCTTTCGCTACTTTTTCTACGTCAGCACCTGCACCCGAAGTACCAGTTGAGTAAGAAATCATGGCAATACGTGGGTCAATACCAAACGCTTTTGCAGAGTCAGCAGATTGAATCGCAATTTCAGCCAATTGTTCAGCATCTGGGTCTGGGTTAATCGCACAGTCACCGTACACATATACTTCATCTGGTAACAGCATAAAGAATACTGAAGATACCAATGAATAATCAGGTGCAGTTTTAATGAGCTGGAATGCGGGACGAACTGTATTGGCTGTAGTATGCACAGCACCAGACACCAAACCATCAACCTGATCAAGTGCTAACATCATCGTACCTAATACGACAGTGTCTTGCAGCTGTTCACGTGCTTGATCGTCAGTAAGTTTGCCTTTACGCATCGCAACCATTTTTTCGACATAGTTTTCACGAATCAAGTCAGGATCAATGATTTCTAAGTCGTGTGGAAGCTCAATACCGCGTGCTTTGGCAACATCGACTACCGCTTCTGGTTTTGCCAATAATACGCAGTGGGCAATACCACGTGATTGACAAATCGCTGCAGCTTGAACGGTACGTGGTTCATCACCTTCAGGCAATACAATACGTTTTTTTGCTGCAATTGATTTTTGCACCAATTCGTGACGGAATGCAGAAGGCGATAAACGTGGTTTGTGCGAATCGCTAATTAATTGCGTTAACCAGTCAGCGTTGATGTGGCTCGCAACAAAACGTGTAACTTGTTCAGCACGTTCAGTGTCATCTACAGGAATTTCATTGCTGAGATTTAACAATTGTTGTGCAGTGTCAAAGGTACTCAATTTGGTGTGTAAAATTGGCAAGCCATTTTTGATCGCCGTTTGACAGAATTCTAAAGCTTGTGCACTTGGTGCTTGATGTTCAGTTAAGACCAAACCTGCAAGTGGAATACCATTGCTGCTAGCTAAGCTACTTGCAAGCAATACATCTACACGGTCAGAACCACTGATGATTAGTTCGCCTGCAACAAACTTGTGCATTTCATGTTCGATGTTTGATGCAATCAGGCTGCTGTGTAGAACACGGCGCTGCGCAGCTTCACCTTGGCTAATCCATTCAGCAGAAATGTGCGCAGCCAAGTCAGACATACGTGGCACACTTAAAGTATTGCTGAATGGTACTAAACCAATTACAGGCATACAGTCTTTACCAATCATTGGGTGCGTGGTTTGAATCGCACTAACGAATTGGTTGGTGTCGCTAATCAAACGTAAGTTTGGATCAAGTGTAACTGGAATTTGTGCAGAATCTTCTGGCAAACCTTTGGTACGCATAAACAATACGCCCGCAGTACGCTCACAAGTTGCACCACCAAAGAAACGTAATTGATTGTCTACTTTTGACGCTGTTTTAACAGCATTGTTGATGTCGGCATTGCTGACAATAATGACTTTTGCATCAAGTGCTTTAGCCAAATTTGCATTCAATTCAGTTGCAAATGGATCACGTCCGTTTGGCAACACGCCTTCTACAATAATGATATCGTGATGTTTAGAAATTTCACGATGTAAACGAACTGCATCTTCAAGCAATTCGTCATTTTCATCATTTTTTAAACGCTCAGTCAGCGCAGTATAAGAAATCGGCTCAACTGTTTCATGCTTGAATAAATGACGATACAACGCTGTAGTGCGGTCTGCTTCTGGCTGTAATTCTTGTGAAAAAGGCTTTAAGAAACCTGCTTTTACGCCTTGGCATTCCAAAGCGTAAATTAAACCTAAACATGCTGATGTTAAACCAACACCAATTTCTGTAGGAACCAAAAGTATTGTTTTCATAATTTTTTCTAAATCGTAAAGGGACTGATTGAAAGTGGCTGAGCACTACGATTGCTTAAGCAATCGCAGCGTCACATTCAGACTTTTTTGCAGCTGACTTTAGCTCCTCTGCAACTTGCGCAGTTTCTTTCGCAATACGGCCTTCTTCGTCAGTTGGTACAACCCAAATTTGTGGACCGCCTGTACCTGCATCAATACGACCTTCAGTACCGCGTTTTAAGCTGTCATTGCGTTCTTTGCTGAAGTTAAAGCCAAAGTGTGGCAAGTAAGATACAGTTTTTTCACGGATGTACGCAGAGTTTTCGCCAATACCACCTGTGAAGAATAAGCCATCTAAGCGTGGTAAACCACAGCTAAGTGCAGCTAAAGATTTAGCTAAACGGTAGCAGAATACTTCAATTGCAAGCGTTGCATCTTCATTGCCTTGTTCAGATGCTTCAATCAGGGTACGCATGTCGTTCGATAAGCCTGACAAACCAAGTAAACCACTTTGGCTGTTTAGCATTTTGTCAATTTTGTAGATATCCCAACCTAAGTTGCTTGCAAGGAAGCTGTGTAAGCTTGGGTCTACATCACCACTACGAGTACCCATCACCAAACCTTCAAGTGGGGTTAGGCCCATCGATGTGTCTACACTTTGACCATTCCAGATTGCACAAGTCGAGCTACCGTTACCCAAGTGAGCAGTTAACCAGCCACCTTGTTTGAAGCTGCCAGCCAACTCTGAACCGCGCTCTGAAACGTATGCGTGACTTGTACCGTGGAAGCCATAACGACGTACGTTGTGGTCGGTATATAAGAATTTAGGCACTGCATAACGGTAAGCGTGAGCAGGCATCGTTTGGTGGAATGCAGTATCAAATACAGCCACTTGCGGAAGTTCTGGGAACAAACGCATTGTTGCTTCAATACCCACCAAGTGTGCAGGGTTGTGTAAAGGTGCAAGCGGAGTTGCTTCACGAATACGTTGCACGATTTCTTCAGTTAATAATTCTGCTTTGGTTAAAGTACCGCCGTGTACAACGCGGTGACCAATGGCTTGTGGCTTATATTGAGATAAGCGACCAAGAATAGTTTCCAGTGCTTTTTCATGGTCAGCATGTGGAATAGAAAGTTCGAGCGGCTCACCACCTGCGGTAATGCCTTTAATGCGCGCATCAGCAGAACCTAGATTTTCTGCCAAACCAAAGATACGATCTCCAACGCTTTCAGATACAAGCGCATATTTGATAGAAGAAGATCCGCAGTTAATCACTAATACTGATGTAGTCACTTTTATGTACCCGAATTCTAATTGAAGTTATCCCTAGTCAATCAAGCTGCATTGCAAGATATGGCAAACGGCAATCTATTGTGTTGCAATCTTGATCATTACGTATGTTTTATCATGGGTTTTTTATTGCTCCTAGATAGACTTTAGGAGATTAGACTTAAGCATTATCGACCAAGAAATCAGAAATAATTAAAATTTATCAGCCCGAAACTTTCATTTTTTCATGAAATGATGGTCTAGAATTTCTGCTTAATTCCTGTTGTATTCTCTTAACATAGCACACTTCATTCTGCAGGCGAGTGGCAAACTGTTTTAAATTATTTCCTCAATCTTTGTCGGTTTATTTTGATTTGGCAGCGTATTTAATTTCCGACCAACGGACAATTACATAAGCAATCAGTGCCACCATAAAAAACACCAACATCATCCACGCCAAACCTTGTAATGTTTCAATAATAGTGCGGTATATTTCTAGTACCCAGCGCTCCTGAGTCAGTTCTATTACAATTTTTTTATCATTTTCGGCATAGGTCAGTGGCGTGATGTATTTCTCCATATCGTAAATACGAATGCCTGATGATGTACCCACCACCATGCCTGCAAACTTGGTGTATTTTGCCCATGCTTCATTGATAGGGTCGTGAATGATACGTGCCAAAATAGCATTAATGGAGCCAGAGAATAGACGCATCACCACAAATGACACTAAAAGTGCCAAGGCAAAAGTACTAATAATTAAGTAATAAAACATAAGCAAGGTCACTCTTTTTACTGATTTTTTCTAATCATCAATTTTTAAATTTTAGGCGAGTGTAATTTGAAAGTGTGTAGTGGAACTGTGTCTTAAAACAATGTCTAAAAAATAGAAGGGAATAATGTTCAGCTTCCTGTGAAACTGAACATTATATTTGGATATTGCAAAATTACAGATGGATTTTATTGGCGGATTTGACCATCGCCAAACACGATCCATTTTTGTGAGGTTAAACCTTCCAAACCGACAGGGCCACGGGTATGAATTTTATCGGTAGAGATTCCAATTTCAGCACCTAAACCATATTCAAAACCATCAGCAAAGCGTGTAGAAGCGTTAATCATGACTGAACTAGAATCTACCGCAGCCAAGAATTGACGCGCCAAACTAAAGTTTTCAGTAATAATGGCATCAGTATGATGTGAACCATATTTATTGATATGTTCAATTGCCTCATCAATTCCTGAAACCACTTTAACTGCCAAAATTGGGCCTAAATATTCGGTGTACCAATCTTCTTCGGTTGCTGTTTTAACACTTGTACCCAAAATCTTTTGGGTTGCAGGACAGCCGCGTAATTCGACTTGTTTTTCTGCATATAGCTCGGCAATACGTGGCAAGAATTGTGCGGCAACAGCCTCATCGACCAACAATGTTTCCATGGCATTACAGACGCCATAACGGTGAGTTTTTGCATTCAGGGCAATAGGCAGGGCTTTTTGTAAATCGGCCTGTGCTTCTACAAATACGTGACAGTTACCATCCAAATGTTTAATCACTGGAATACGCGCTTCATTGCTGATGCGTTCAATCAGACTTTTACCGCCACGTGGCACAATTACATCTACATATTCAGACATGGTAATTAATTGCCCAACGGCAGCACGGTCTGAGGTGTTAATCACTTGCACCGATGTTTCTGGCAAGCCTGATGCTTTTAAGCCGTGTTGAATCGCGGCAGCAATCGCTTGGTTAGATTCCAGTGCTTCAGAACCACCACGTAAAATAATCGCATTGCCTGATTTTAATGCCAAAGACGCAGCTTCAAGGGTTACGTTTGGACGTGATTCGTAAATCATGCCCACCACACCTAGCGGTACACGCATTTTGCCCAATTGAATACCAGATGGACGGTAAGACATATCGGTAATTTCACCAATTGGATCCATGAGACCAATCACATCTTTCAGACCTTGTAACATGCCTTTAAAGCGTGCGGGGTTAAGTTCTAAGCGATCAAGCAGTGCGCTATCCAAGTTGTTGTTACGACCTTTGGTCATATCAATTTGGTTGGCAGCTAAAATAGCGGACTCGCTATTTTCCAATGCCGTATAAATAGCCGATAACGCATTGTTTTTAGATTGGGTAGAAGCGCTTGCTAAGACACGAGAGGCTTGGCGTGCTTGTTGTCCTACCGTTTGCATATATTGTTCAATAGACTCTTGCATAGCGGTTTGATCACTTAGAAATTTCAACTCGATATTAACAGTCTGTGCCTGCACAATGAAGCGTCTCAGCGGAAAATCGACTAAATTGTTCAATCTTTTCATATTTTTCAATGCTTTCATCACAAAAATTAATATTTTGAAATGCTTTATGATTTAAAAGTAGATGAGCGGTCATAGAAAATGTTGCGTATAAAATCAGCACCTGTATAGAATGATGCGATAACGACATTGATGTCATTCACAACAATAAGCAGGATGCCACTTTAATTCAGATAAGTGGGTAATCGTTCAATGACGAACACTTGCACAATAAAAATAAAATGCGCATGGAGGTAAGGAATATGAATTCCATGATCCAGATGGACACGGATGTACAGGACGCAAGTTCGCATGTCTGTTTTTTTGATATTTACGATAAACACAGCTTTAAACAACCCGCTCGTACCACTTGGATCAACGGCTGGAAAGTGGAATACATGGCAATTGCTCAGCCAGAAACCGCACATTTAACTCCAATTGTGATTATTGGTGGTGCATTCCAAAACTTTAATTCATATAAATATTGTGTCGAGCAGCTTTTTCGTGCAGGGCCAATCATTTTAATTGATATGCCATCTATGGGCGCCAATCAGCAAATGACCAATGTGGAAACAGGTGAGTCGGCAGGAACGCTAGAACTGCATGATTTAGGTCAGATGTTGGGTGATTGGCTGGATATTGTCGGCTTAGATAAAGTATCCGTCATGGGCATGTCATTGGGTTCGGTGGTGGCATCGTGTCTAGCAGATCAGCGTCCTGAATTGATTGATCGCATGATTTTAATGGGGGTTATGCAAAAGACCCGTAAAAGTTGGCGCATGTTGCTTGAAGAATCACTGCATTTAATGAAAGAGCAGCGCATGGATGAATTTGGTCAGGCGGTGATTTTATACTTGGTCAATCATGCCAAAATGGAACAAACTCGCATGTCACCGACTGCAAAGCGTTTGTTTTACCGACAAATGGCCGACTTTACCGCTACAGAGCAAGATCGCTACGATGTGAACTGCAACCGTTTATTGCGGTTAACCAATGTGCCTATTCCGCAATGTAAGGTTTTGGTGGCGTGTGGGCAATATGACAGTTTTACCTTGCCGCATGAAAATGCCAATTTTGCCTTACAGTGCCCGAACATGGAATTTGCCATGATTGCCAATGCAGATCATGTGCCGCAATTACAGCGCCGTAAAGAAACCATGAATTTATTTGCGACCTTTTTAAGCGATGAATCTATTCAGGACTTAGATGGCATTATTCCAATGACACGTGCGCAACTATTGACGATGGAACGCCGTGGAGAAGCGCGTATTCGGGTGCAAAATCCGCAAAGTCATTTGCAGTATCGTCATTCTGATTTGAAAATTGCTACGCACATTGTCGATTTAAACTTCTTTGGTGTATTGCTTGATTTTGAAAATGCTGCGTTGGCGGCACAAGCAGCACAGTTTGAACGAGATATGGCCTTAGAATTACAGGATGAGGAAGGCAGTTTTAGCATTGAATGTTTAATTTTTGAAAGCCAAGGGCAGCAACTACGCGCATTATTTAAGCATGGTAGTTTTGAGGTGGCAGAGCGTTTGTTGCGTTATGTGGAACGTCAAAAAGCGGCTGCACAAAATTTGGAATATGCCCGTTAGTAGATAAAATGAGTGCTTGGTTTAAAATTATCCAAAGAAAATAGAATCAAAATAGCGTGTTAAACCACGCTATTTTTTTTGTAGGCATGAACCATCCAGACTAAATCGCCTAAATGTTCTGCGGTTGTTTTTTCTAAAGAGCTGTTGGAAAAATACAGTTGTGGTTGTTGTAGCTGCACTTGCTCAAAACCTGCATTTTGAAAAAACTGAGTTAATTCCTGCGGAGATTGAAAGTGAAAGGTGAAAGCACTGCGTGACATAAATTTCAATAATCGGCTGCAGTTCCAAATAAAATTGGCGAGCTTGTTTTTGACGGGTTCAGGGTAAATATCGGTTAAATAATGCAGTTCTGGAAAGTCTTGGGTGTAGTTACACATGCCATTTAACAGCTGTTGTAGCATGTCTTTGCTGAAGTAGTTAATTAAACCTTCACTAATAATTACTAAGGGCTGCGAGTGATCAAAATATTCAAAGGCCTGTTGAAAGGATTCACTAAAAATATCGGCGGTGAGAACTTCAGGTGCGTCGTGGTCAATTTGTCGTAACGCTTGAGTTTTAATTTGCGCCATATCAGGCAAATCCAGTTCACGGTAATTCAGTTCAGGATATTTTTGTCGAAAGTTCCAGCTGCGTGGTGACAGCCCAGATGCAATTTCGAGCACTTGTAATTGCGGATGTTGCTGAATCAGTGCGGTTAAGTGTGCATCAATCATTTGGTGACGTTGTTTGAGGGTGCTGCGCATACTGCCGCCCACATGACGTTCTGCCCAGTTTTCTAAAGGATGTACCAATTTGGCTAAAAACTTGCCTTTTCGGGTCGCAAATACAGGATGTGAAATCCCCCTTTGATACCAGATATATCCCGTATAATGTGCGGTAAAAGAAATATGCCGATGTTTGGACAATGCAGTCGTGTCTGAGCGAGTTGGCTTGGCATCCGAGTTGTGCATTTCAGTCCTTTTTTCTGTCGTGATTTTGCTGTTCAGCAATGTTTTTGTCATTTTCGTATAGACCTTAATTGTTTGTATGGTGGTCGTTGTCTTTTTAGGCATGCTTTGACACTCAAGCTGCGGTGTCAGGCATATACTCAAAATAGAATAAGTTTATCATAATCAAAAAGGAACAAGCTGTCGTGTTCCTTTGTCGTATAAATGCTGTGAAAAAGTGAAGGCGTATAGGGTCTGTTGACATTTCATAAATGGCTTGCGCTGTAGGCTAAAACTGAGCAGATCAGGCATAAAACGCAGGGAATAGTGGACCTATTTTCAAGTTCCATAACGCAATCTGAGAAAGTTTTAGCCACAGCCTTTCAGGACGAGCATATTTTTTGCTGCTATTGCGTTATGTGCCAGTCATTTAGAATGACTAAATTTCCTGTCCCATGCCTTATATCAGCTAAAAAATCTTGCGAGATATATCTCTCACGTCGCAAACATAGACGAATTGTCAACAGACCCTAGTTAGTTTGTGGTGATCTCAAGTCGCAGCGTTTTTAGTGGTACTTGAATAATTGGTCGGGTCGTGACTAGTTTGTGCTGCCAGTAGCGCGGCACTTTGTTCTTTAAATACCAAGATACGATCACGGACGCTTCGCCATTCATCACCCAAGTCTAAAACTTCAGCAATGCTAAACTCTGCACTAAGCTCAGGGATTTTACCGCGCATGCGTTCTAAACGTGCCTGATTCGGCAAGGGTAAATCGGCAATCGCATTTAAAGCCAATCGTTGTGCAGCACGGTTGTTGCAGACCAATCCCATGTCACAGCCTGCAAGCAAAGCGGCATGAATACGTGCATCGGCATCGCCTGCTACACAAGCCGCCTGCATGCTTAAATCATCCGAAAAGAGTACACCATCATAGCCCAAGTCTTTGCGAAGCACTTGCTGTAACCAAAACTCAGAAAAACCTGCAGGGTTCGGATCGACCTGATCATAAATGACATGCGCAGGCATGAGCGCATCCAGTTGATTTTGCAGTTGGATAAAGGTTTGCATATCCTGTTGTTGAATTTCGGCAAAAGAACGTGAATCTATCGCGGCAGCAACGTGAGAGTCTGCTTTAACCGATCCATGTCCAGGAAAGTGTTTGCCTGTGGTTGCCATTCCTGCACGATGCATTCCACGTAAAAAAGCATCTGCCAAAGCAATAATATCGACAGGACGCGCAGCAAAAGCACGATCTCCAATGACATCACTGATGTCATTTAAATCTAAAACGGGTGCAAAACTAAAATCAATGCCTACGGCTAATACTTCGGTGGCCATCAACCAGCCACATTCTTCGGCTAAATCTAAGGCACGTTCAGGTTCGTTTTGGTATAACTCGCCAAATCTACCCATAGCAGGCAATAGGGTAAAACCTTGTTTTAAGCGTTGTACGCGTCCGCCTTCCTGATCGACTGCAATTAAAATATCAGGGCGTACCTGACGCATGTGGTCGGTCAAGGCGCGTACTTGCGCAGGAGATTGGATATTTCGGGCAAATAAAATGACTCCACCGACTTGCGGAGCGCTTAATAGTTCAATATCTTCTTGAGTAAGTTCTGTGCCAGCGATGTCGAGCATCAATGCGCCAATCATATTGGGTGTCCGTATTCGATTTTTATCAATAAAAAAACAATACCTGAATTCTGCAATGATTTGCTACATTTTGACAGCACAGATTATGATAAAACTACACGACAGACCCAAATTAAGTTGTATAAGATTTTGAATCTGCTCAATTCATTGTGAAAAGCAGAGATTGGTCAAAAACCAAGGACGTAAATATTTTTATGAAACTTCAAACCATCGCTTGTGCGGTTGCAATAGCAACTGGCGGTTTTTTCTTTTCTCACGCCATTAACGAGGCAATTGCAGCCAATAGTACCGCTGTCGTTGCTAACAGTATTGTGCCGACGCAGGAACAAGCTTTGGTTTCGCGTCAATTGGCGACCTTGGTCGATCGTCAGCATTATTTAAATCAGCGTTTAGATGCCGCAACGTCGCAGCGCATTTTTGATTTTTATATCGACAGTTTAGACCCAGACCATACTTTGTTTTTGGCTAAAGAAGTTGAGCAATACCGCAAACAATATGCAGCAACATTTGGCGCTTCATTAAAAGCAGGCAATTTGGCTGGACCGTATCAAATTCATGCACAGTATCGTGAACGCTTAAAACAGTTTTATCATTTCATGTTGGCAGAGCTGAAAAAACCACAAAATTTAAAACAGCCAAATGTCACGATTGAAACAGATCGGGAAAAAGCACCGTTCTTTAATACTGAAGCAGAAATGCGTAAGCATTGGCAAAAAATGCTGGTGTCGCAGCTCATTAACCTGACCATTAGCAAAGAAGAAGAATTGGCAAAACAAAAAGCCATTAAAGATAACCCTGAATTGACCAATGGTCAGGATTTGGCAAGTCCAGAAGATTTGACTCCAGTGCAGACTTTAACTAAGCGTTATACTCGTCAGTTAGAGCGCATGGATCGTTTAAAGAGCGATGATGTGCTGGATAAAACTTTGAATGCGATGATGCTGACTTATGATCCGCACAGCAATTATTTCCCACCTGTTGATGCGATGGAGCTGAATCGTCAAACGACTTTGCAGCTTGAAGGGATTGGGGTGTCGATTCGTCCTGAACGAGGCAATGAAGACTACACTAAAATTGAAACCATTGTTGAAGGTGGCCCTGCCAGTAAAACAGGGCAGGTGAAATCGGGTGACCGCATTATTGGTGTGGCGCAAGATGGCGAAAAAATGGTGGATGTTGTGGGTTGGCCGAGCAATGAAATTGTGGGGCTGATTCGCGGTAAACGTGGCACCAAAGTCACTGTGCGTTTGTTGGGTGCGGGTGCGGCGATGAATCAGGCGCGTAATGTGACCATTGTGCGTGATGTGATTCAGGAAGAAGATGCGGGAGTTCGCTCACGAACAATTGACATCAAACGTGATGGTCAAACTTATACCTATGGTGTGATTGAAATTCCATCGTTTTATTTGAATTACCGTGCGCGTCGTGCAGGTAATGAATATCGCTCGGTGTCGGAGGATACCAACAATGCCCTGAAAAGTTTGGCGGCCAAAAATGTCGCAGGGATTATTGTCGATTTGCGTAACAACCCTGGCGGTTCATTGGAAGAAGTGGCACGTATGCTTGGGCAAGTAATCAAATCAGGCCCTGTGGTGCAAATTCGTGATGGCAATGGCAACGTGAGCGTATTTGAAGATGACGATGGTGGTGCACAGACTTATGCAGGCCCATTGGCAGTGATGATTAACCTTGCTTCTGCTTCGGCCAGTGAAATTTACTCTGCTGCAATTCAGGACTATCAGCGCGGGATTGTGATTGGTAGCACCACCACAGGTAAAGGTACAGCGCAGGTACAACTCGACACCTTAGCTTATGGGCAGGCGACCTTAACTCAACGTAAGTTCTACCGTATTACAGGTGGAAGTACCCAAAACAAAGGTGTGATTCCAGATATTAAACTGGTGGATATTTACAATGAGGAGTTTGGTGAGCGTAAAGCTAAAAATGCCTTGAAGTGGGATACCATTCCAACTGCGCCATTTAAGCGTGAAGGTTCAGTACAGCCGTACATCACCAAGTTGGGTCAATTGTCACAGCAACGTGTCACGCTTGATCCACAATTTCAATATTTGGAACAACGTAAGCAAATTGCCAAACAAACTGAAGATCGCAAAAGCATTGTGTTAGATATTGAACAACGCAGAGCAGAGTTGTTAGCTTTGGAGCAACAAACGCTGACTGCGGAAAACAAACGCCGTCAGGAAACAGGTTTGAAACCATTTGCTAATTGGGAAAGCTATCAGGCATCTATTGATGCTTTGGCAGAAGCGCGTGCCAAAATGAAAGCGGCACAACGCCCTGCTTTACCTGAGGAAGAAGCTTTTGCGATTGAAGCAGCGCAGGTGTTGCAAGACTATGCCATGTTGCAAAAAGGTGTTTCTGAGCCGAATCAACCTTAAAACAATGTTAGAATCTTAATCAAATAGAACCAGCAGCGAAAAGTTGCTGGTTTTTTTCATCCTAAAGCGAAAAGTAAAGTGACAAGATGCATATAGCTTTGAGTCAGACAGCTATTTTTAGCAGTTTTGAATTGCCATTATTTCATGATGACATATTATATATTTGACTATTGACCAAAGCGGAATAGTATTAGACTCTTAAGTCAATGCAGTCTTTGCTAGATCAATCCGTCGTTCAGGTTGCTTTTTAGTTATTATTTATAAGAGAGTGTGAGATTGAGTAGCCGAAAAACAATAAAATATGACAGAGATGGATACATCTAATGATGCATGTACATTATGATCTGAGCTTGGTAATTGGCTCGGTAGCAATCTCAGTATTGGCCTGCTATTTTGCAGTGTCTGTTGGGCAAATGCTTTTTCAAAATGTACAACAACAACTAAAAAAAATTGCATTAATCATGAGTGGTTTGCTGCTGGGTGCGGCAGTGTGGAGTATGCATTTTGTGGGCATGTTGGCCTGCCAGTTACCTGCACCGTATCAATTTGATCTTAGCTTTACGACCCTATCTTTTGTTATTGCATTTATCGCCTCTACGTTTGCGGTTTGGCTGACCACGCAATCGACCTTGTCTGTGGCGCGTTTGATCCTGAGCGGCATTTTAATGGGGTTGGGTATTTCAGGCATGCACTATACGGGCATGATGGGAATTCAGGTAGAAGGCTACCGTAGTTATTATGATCCTACCATTGTTTTGCTGTCTGTATTAGTGGCCATTGGCGGTGCAATACTTACCTTTTGGTTTATGTTTCATTCCAAGTGCAGAATGGGGCGTCAGGCACAATATAAAATTTTCATTGCGGTGCTCATGAGTCTGAGCATTGTTGCCATGCACTATATAGGCATGGAAGCACTGCATTTTTACTCTACAGCAGATTTGCCTCAATCAGGGCATTTTCAGATCGGGCAAGGGCCAGCTCTGTTGGTGGTTATTTTAGTGACCAGTCTGATTTTTGCTGCTGCGGTGGGCGTATCTCTGCTGGAGCTGCGCTTAGAAGAAAAAAGCAGACAATTGTCTTTAGCCAACCGTGAATTGGCCAATCAGGCAGTCAAAGATAACCTGACCAAATTGCCCAACCGTTTATATTTAGCTGAATATGCACAATTGCTTTTTTCTGAGCATCGGCAAAAAAACACTAAAATTGCATTTTTGTATATCGACTTAGACCGCTTTAAAGCGGTGAATGACGTATTTGGGCATCATGTTGGCGATCAATTGCTGATTCAGTTGTCTAAACGTGTGCAATCCCACTTGGGCGAAAATACCCAATTATTAAGAATTGGTGGCGATGAATTTCTTTTGGTGATTGAACATACCGACATTGCAGAAGCCACTGTCATTTCTGAAAAAATATTAGAACTGATTCAGCAAAGTTTCTTAATTGCAGGCAAGGTCATTAATATTTCAGGCAGTATTGGCATTGCGATGTATCCAGAGCATGGCACCAATTTGCAAGATATTTTAATGAATGCTGATGCGGCGATGCTGACCTCTAAATATCAGGGGCGTAACACCAGTTCAATATTTAATTATGATCTGGAGTTACTTGAGGCTAAAAGCCAAAGTAAGTTGATTAATGATTTATATAAAGCAGTTGAACAACAACAATTTGCGTTGTTCTATCAGCCAAAGTTTAAAGCCGCTGACCATAAAATTTGTGGCGTAGAAGCTTTAATTCGTTGGTATCACCCCGTACATGGTTTACTTACCCCAAATATGTTTATTAAAGGAGCTGAAAAGACGGGGTTGATTATTCAAATTGGCTATTGGACGTTAGAGGAAGCCTTTAAACAAATTCAAATTTGGGAAAGATCGGGTGCACCGTTATTTCCTGTGGCTGTGAATTTATCGGCAGTGCAGTTTGAACATAAACACTTATTTTCGACTTTAGAAAACTTGTTTAAACGCTATGAGATTCAACCCCATCACCTGATGATTGAAGTGACTGAAAGTACAGCAATGCATCATATTGAATCGAGTATTCGTAGTTTTGAGCGTTTGCGTCAAATGGGGATTCAGTTGGCGATTGATGATTTTGGCACAGGACATTCGAGTTTCTTATATTTGAAAAAATTGCCAGTCGATGAGTTGAAAATTGATCGTGCTTTTATTTTAGATTTGTGTTTGGACAGCAAAGAAGAATTAATTTTAGAAAGTATTATTCAGTTGGCGATTAAACTGGGTTTAACTGTGACCGTTGAAGGGGTGGAAACGCCGTTACAAGCAGAAATTTTAACCCGTTTAGGCTGTCAGCAGTTGCAAGGTTATTTATTAGGCTTACCTATGGATGTTGAGCGTTTAGAAGAGTTGTTTAAACATTCGGCTTAAGTTAGTGGCATATAAAAATGATCACTGGCATGAACATGAAATCAGCTATTATCAAAAACAGATGATTGAAGATTTTTATGAATATATGCAGTTGATAGGTGGTAAGGTTGTTTTGAAAAATGAGTTTATACGGTAATTTCTTTTATTTTTTAATAAGTTTATAAATATTAGTGTTTTGATGAATAATTCTGGTGCGCACTGAGGGAATATGAAATACCAACCGCCTTATACTATCACCTCAAAAATCATTCATCTGATTGCTCAGATCAGTGAGAATATAGGGCGTTTGACTGTTTTAGAAGAAATCCAAGAAAATTTAAAACTTAGAAAAGCTAATCGTATTCGTACCATTCAAGGTTCACTTGCGATTGAAGGTAACACGCTTAGCACTGAGCAAATCACGGCAATCCTTAATGGTAAAACAGTAATTGCACCTCCAAAAGAAGTACAGGAAGTGCGTAACGCTATCAAAGCCTATGAAGCATTTCAGCAGTGGCAACCGAGCCAAGAAGCAGACCTATTACAAGCACATCAAGTTTTGATGACAGGCTTGATTGATGAAGTCGGTCAATATCGTCATGGTGGTGTCGGTGTAATGTCAGGTGATCGTGTGGTGCATATGGCGCCACCTGCGAATCAGATCAATCGTCTTATGGCTGACTTACTCGATTGGTTGAATGACAGTGATGTGCATCCACTCATTCAAAGTTCAGTATTCCATTATGAGTTTGAGTTTATACATCCATTCGCAGACGGTAATGGACGTATGGGGCGATTATGGCAAACATTGATTCTTAGTCAATGGAATCCAATCTTTACCAATATTCCTGTGGAAAGTCTGATCTATCAAAATCAAAAAGCTTATTACGAAGCCTTACAAGCAAGCACTGATCGCACGGATTCAGCACCGTTTATTGAATTTATTTTGCAAATGATTTTGGATGCAATCTTAAGTTCTAATGAAACCGCTCAAGCTAGCGATCATGCTACCGCTCAAGATAGCGTACAAGTGAGCGATCAAGTTCGACATTTAGTTTCTACATTAGGACAAGATGATTATACTTTGATTGAGTTGATGCAGCTGCTTGGTTTAACTCACAGAGCAACATTCCAAAAGAACTATCTGAATCCTGCCATAGAATTAGGTTTGATCGAGCGTACTATTCCTGAAAAACCGAAAAGCCCAAAGCAAAAGTATCGTCTTAAACCATGATTTAGCTTGAAAAATATTTTATTACATCTTTGCTTAAGTAGTTAGACATGAATGATAATCAAAAAGCGTAAAGTAAGTTTTTAAATGAATAATTTATTATTAATCAATAATTTATTTAATATTTTTCTTGATTGTGCTATTGGGGTTTGGTAAAAATAAAATCATTACCAAGTGTGAGATCGGTGTGATGAGTACTTTTGAAATGCAAGGTCTGACATGGAAGGCAAGATCGAAGTATCAACAAGATGCCATATTGATTGAAAATAAGGTTATTCAACATGATGGGCTGATCAGTAAACTTTACAGCCATTCTGAAACAGAATTATGGTGTGTTGCTGTAGCGGATGGGATTAGTAATAGTCCAGTAGCTGAGCAAGCATCCTATACGGTCTTAAAAGCTTTAATACAAAATAAAAAGATAGAACCTTGTCAAGCATTTACCATTCAGCAGTATCTTGTTGATCAATTAGCAAATAAAAAAAGTAGTTTTGGCGCCAGTTCAACACTCGCACTCATTCATCACGGTACAAGACAAGGTTTTGTAACCATTCAACATATTGGTGATAGCCGAGTTTATTTGTTTAGTCAGCATGATCAAAAATGGCACTGTCTGACGAGTGACCATAATTATCTTGAACAGTTAAGAGCAAATGGAGAAGTAAAAGCTGGAGAGAACTATGCCAGTATGTATGGTGCATTATTACAATACTTTTGTGCTGATCCCTTGCATGAAGTGATGGATTTTACAATAGCTGAGGAATTCTTAACTCAGAATGATGCCCTATTAGTCTGTACGGATGGCGTACATGATGTGATGGAGTGTACAGAATGGCCTCCATTAAAAGTAGATATGGAGCTTCGAACATGGTTACTCAATATGAAAGCGTCATTAGATTCAAAACAGGCGTATGACAATATCAGCATGGTCTTAGTACGAGCAAAAATTTAATTCATTGAGAATGGGGAAATTATGCAATCAGATGATCTTTTTGAACGTGCCAAATTATTCACAGAGGAAGTGGGTGTCGTTTCTGTATCGAGTTTACAACGCCATTTTTTAATTGGGTATTCTCATGCAGAACAATTACTTAGCCAGTTAATTGAAGCAAGTATTTGTGAATCTACAAAAACTTTTGTTCTAGATTATGGGTATGGCTATAAATTGCATCAAGGTATGAAATAACAACTTTAACAATTAAAAAATTTTATTTTTAGGATAATTTTTTATGGCTCAGCATCAAGTTGATCAACTGAAAACAGGAATTTGGTCAGTAAAAGAATTACTCTTAATTTTAGATCAACTCAGAATTCCTGATTATCAGCGTCCTTACAAATGGACAGAAAAAAATTTAAATGCCCTCGTCAATGATATACAGGAACATAAAGATAAATCTGCATATCGATTGGGTACTATCGTATTACACCGTGATAAAAATAATACGAGCCTTAAAAATATAAATATTGTGGATGGACAACAACGAACTTTAACTTTAATACTCCTTGTTTGGGCGGTTATTCAGAAGCAAGAATTAGATTTAGAACGAGAGGATCTGAAAACAGTTTTGAATGAAATATCGAATCAAATTAATGTCTTTATGGATGTGCAAAAATTTAATAGTGATATTAGCCATTACAATATTTATCAGAACTTTAATGCCGCTAAACGGATCGTTGCAGTAAACTTTTCCGAACAAGATATTGATTTTTTACTCAATAATTGTCAGGTTGCGGTTTTTATTTTAGATGATATTTCAGAGGCATTTCAGTTTTTTGATTCACAAAATGCACGTGGTCGTGATTTAGAACCGCATGATCTTTTAAAAGCTTATCATCTACGAGAATTTTCTGAACAGGAGCAACATTTAGAAGCGCAAACTGTTGCGCATTGGGAAAGTTTAGACTCGGCTCATTTGGCAAAGTTATTTTCGAACTATCTATTCCGTATTCGTCTTTGGTCAAGAGGAAAGTCCGCAAGATTTTTCAATAAAGATCATGTGCATCTTTTTAAAGGTATTCATCTTGGGCAATCAGACCATCATCCATATTTAGAACCATTACGCATAGCGCATTATTTTATTGATGACTATAACGCACAATATCAACGGCAAATAGATCGACAAGAAATGAGTTTCCCATTTCAGCTTGATCAAATGATCATAAATGGTCGTCGATTTTTTGAAATGGTTGAGCACTATGAAAAACAGATCAGTAAAGTGGTGGATCATCAAGATCAGTCTGAGAAGATCTCTATGTTTGGTGCAATATTACAAGATAGAGCAAATAGAATTATCAAAAGTTTGAATAAATTTCATGGTGCAAGCCATCGGTCAGGTGATGGCTATGTGCGAACCTTGTTTGATTCTGCATTGATTTTTTACATCGATAAATTTGCTACAGATCGGTTATCTGAGGCGATTGAAAAGATTTTTATTTGGGCATATCACAGTCGTATTAGTCAATATTCGGTGCAATTAGCAACGATAGATAATTATGTCATAAAAAATAATATATTCAGTTTACTGAAATATGCTCAATCACCCAGTGAGTTAATGGGATGGTCTCTCCCGATAGTTGATAAACAGGAAGGCACTAAAGTTGAGCCTTTGATCGAATTATTTAAAGAATTAAATTATCTCAAACAGGAAAATCATAATGACAAATGAGTCAATCCAAGCTCTTAATGTTCAAGCCTTGTTCGAGAATAAACAAACTTATATTATCCCGATGTATCAGCGTAATTATGCTTGGGGTGAGAAAGAAATTGATCAGTTAATTTTGGATATTCAAGATTATCAAAAGCAAACTGATCAATTAAATCAAGGACAGACTCAAGAAAATAAAAAATACTATATTGGAACTTTGGTTGTTTTTGAGCGTAGCAATAGCACTTATGAAATTATCGATGGTCAGCAACGATTTACCACTTTAACCTTGTTAGCGATTTGCCTGAAACGATTATCCAAAGAAGAAAAAATTGTTCTTGATATGTCTTGGTTTAATCAATTCAATCTTGATTTTCATAGTCGTCCAAAGTCTTCTTTAACCTTTCAGGCTTTACTCAGAGGCGATCATCTACAACATTTAAAATCATCCGAATATAACGCGGATTTAGTTCAGGGGTTTGAGTTGCTACAACGTGCAATTCAAAAAATCATCAAACAGGGTGACTTGAGTGTTTTTTGCAAATATTTATTTGAAAATGTAGTCATCACACAAGTTTTAGTTCCGAAAGATACTGATCTCAATCATTATTTTGAGGTTATGAATAACCGTGGTGAACAATTAGAAAAGCATGAAATTTTAAAAGCGCAATTGATGAGCGTATTGAATCAAATCAAAGATGAAGCAGATAAAACATCAAGCATGACACTATTTACGAGTATTTGGAACGCGACTGCCAATATGGAGCGTTACGTTCAATATGGTTTTTCCACAACACAGCGTGATGTGATTTTTGGAAAGGATTGGGGTGATTTTGTTCCTGAAAATGCTTCTAGCTTGCTCGAAATTTTTAGCAAAAATGTAGAATCACAAGAACAAACAAATTCGGAAAGCAATTTTCAATCTATTTCTGAAATGTTAAAACAAGTGCCTGAGCGTATTAGAAATAAAGATACAAAAGAAGAAAAGCCTGAACGATTCAACAGTATTATCAATTTTCCGAATTTCTTATTACAGGTTTTACAAATTTGGCTAAGTCAAACGATGCGTAATGAAAAAGTGGCATTGGATGATAAGCAACTGATTGATCAATTTGAAAAACATATTCTTTTAAAAGGGCAGGGAAACCCAGAGCATGAAAGGGTTATTGAGAATGTAAAAGGTTTTATGTTTACCTTGCTGAAGTGCAAATTTATATTTGATCAATACATTGTTAAACGGGATTATTCTACGGATCATGATGATTGGAGCATAAAAAAACTTAAACGATATGAAAATAGTGATTCTTATGTGAATACATTGGATGGAGACAGTTCTGAAATTAATCAAAAAATTCTATTATTGATGACAGCATTTCATGTATCCACGCCTACTTTGTCTTATAAATACTGGTTAAATGGCGCACTGTATTGGCTTTATCAAAATAAAGATAAATCTGTGTCTGACTATTTTAATGCATTCCAACATTTAGCGAGAAAGTTTATTTTTCAGCGGTATCTAAATGAAAAACAGATTGATTATTTTGATTTGATTTATGGCAATCAGAAAATTGATGATTTTAAAATTGATCAATCCAAACTAAGCTTTGGAAATATTGAAAATAATTTTGTCTTTAACTATTTGGATTTCTTAATTTATTGTAATGCAGAAAAACGTAATTTAGATGATCGATATGATGTAATCAAAAAATTTAAATTTACGCAACGGAGTTCGGTTGAGCATTTTTATGCACAACAGATAGAGGGAGAGCGTGATGAATCAGATCATGAAAATTTACATCGCTTTGGGAACTTGTGTCTCATTAGTTCAAGTAAAAATTCAAGCATAGGGAATCGCTTGCCAAGTGCTAAACGTGATTATTTTATGCCTGAGATAAGGAAGGGTAAAATTGATACCCTTAAATTGTATTTGATGATTCAAACGCTTGAAGAAGAAAAAGTTTGGAAAAAAGAACAAATCCTAGATCACGAGAAAAAGATGCTTGATTTGTTTGAGTCAGATTACAAAGACTTTTGTGAAATGTGTGCTGGTGAATCTATTCAATAATTTGAATTGTGGATAAATCAAGACATATCCGCAATCAGTAAAATCCTATTTAAATCTGCTACAATTACGCCAATTTTGAATTCCCACTTTTTCAGTTTTGGTACATATTTAGAAATGTGTACATAACTGTGTACATATTGTAGATTTTTCTCATGTTTAAAGATCAATTAGCTAGAGAGGTAAAGGCTCGTAGAACCTTTGCTATTATTTCCCACCCCGATGCTGGTAAAACCACCATGACAGAAAAACTGCTGTTATGGGGACAAGCCATTCAAGTTGCAGGGATGGTAAAAAGCCGTAAGTCAGATCGTGGCGCAACATCTGACTGGATGGAAATGGAAAAAGAACGTGGTATTTCCATTACAACTTCGGTGATGCAATTCCCGTATAAAGACAAAATGATTAACCTGCTCGATACCCCAGGGCACGAAGATTTCTCTGAAGATACTTACCGCACTCTAACTGCGGTGGACTCTGCACTGATGGTGATTGATGGTGCGAAAGGTGTCGAAGACCGTACCATTAAATTAATGGATGTGTGTCGTATGCGTGACACACCCATCATTTCATTCGTCAACAAAATGGACCGCGAAATTCGTGAACCATTAGAGTTGTTGGATGAAATTGAAAATGTCCTCAAAATTAAGTGTGTGCCAATCACTTGGCCAATGGGTACAGGGCGTGATTTCGCAGGGGTGTTTAACCTCATCGAAGAAAAGTTTTATGTGTACAAATCAGGTTTTGGTTCAACCATTCCTGAAATTGAAGTACGTGATGGCTATAACCATGCAGATTTACGTGAAAAAGTAGGTGAATTGGCATGGGCGGCATTTGAAGAATCACTTGAGTTGGTACAAATGGCGAATGAGCCTTTAGACCGTGAAGAGTTTTTAGCGGGTCGTCAAACACCAGTGCTATTTGGTACTGCTTTGGGTAACTTCGGTGTAGATCATGTATTGAATGCATTCAGTGAATATGCGCCGCCGCCAAAAGCACATCCAACGCAAGACCGTATTGTAGAAGCCAATGAAGAAGGCTTTAGTGGTTTTGTTTTTAAAATTCAGGCCAATATGGATCCGAAGCACCGTGACCGTATTGCTTTCATGCGAATCTGTTCAGGCAAGTATGAAAAAGGCTTAAAAATGAAGCATGTGCGTATTGATAAAGATGTACGTATCAGCGATGCCTTGACCTTCTTGGCAGGTGACCGTCAGCACCTCGAAGAAGCTTGGCCGGGCGACATTATTGGTCTACATAACCACGGGACGATTCAAATTGGCGATACCTTCACTTCGGGTGAAAAGTTGCAATTTACAGGGATTCCGCACTTCGCACCTGAAATGTTCCGTCGTGTACGCTTGAAAGACCCATTGAAGTCCAAACAGCTGCAAAAAGGCCTTAAAGAGCTTTCAGAAGAAGGTGCAACGCAAGTCTTTATGCCACAAAACAGCAATGATTTAATCGTAGGTGCTGTTGGTGTGCTACAGTTTGAAGTCGTCGCCTATCGCCTGAAAGAAGAATACAAAGTCGATTGTATTTACGAGCCTGTCAGCATCAACACGGTACGCTGGGTGTCTTGTGCCGATGAGAAAAAGTTTAACGAATTTAAGAAAAAAGCCCACGATCAGTTGTCTGTCGATGGTGGTGGTCACTTAACTTATCTCGCGCCAAGCCGTGTGAATTTACAGTTAATGCAAGAGCGTTACCCTGACATTGAGTTTAGAAACACGCGCGAGCACTAAGCCGTTGCTAATGTTTGATCTGGCAGGTGCGATCAGCGTAGCGTAGATGAATGTTCAGCGTTGCTAAAAGTTTCAAAATTAAAACAGCTTCTTTAGGAAGCTGTTTTATTATGGGGGCGGTAAAAGATTAAAGATTATTTTTGATAAGTGAATTGGGGAAATCATGCAGCAAAAATCGGTTTATCTGGGTGCAATTTTGAGCGGGATGGTTTTGCTTAGCGCCTGTGACTCATCTAAACAAGATCAAAACTCAGATGAGCAAACGTCTATTTTTCAGAAAGATCAAGCGGATGTTTTACCGTATTTGAATATCAAGCAACAGGCAGCAGAAATTGCCTTGCCATTTTGTGAAAATAAAAACTGCATTGAATTAGAGGTACAAACTTTAAATACCCAAGATACATGGCTCAACAGTTGGATTGCAAAAAATCAGGCCATGGTGATTCAAGATCAAATTGGCTTAAAACAAAAGATGAGTTTGCAGCAAGCCGTAGATGCCTATGTGAAAAAATCCGATGCTTGGCAGGCACAATTAGATCAAAATAAAGCTTATGAATTGGCGATGTACACCCGTATGGCATATCAACGCAATCAATATGTTTTGTTGCAAGTCGGGGTAGATAGCAAACAGGAAGGCACGCAGGTCAAAGAACGCTATTATTTCTTTGTGGCAGATCGGAAGCAGCAAAAAGCCTTGTCTGTTTTAGATGTGATTGATGCCAAACAACAAACCCGTATGAATACTTTTGTACAGCAGGCCTATCAGGATTGGCTCAAAACACAAAGCAGTGACGTGCAAAAAGCAGCACCTGCCAAATTATACTGGGGGCAGGCAGATTGGTTTTTTGATGATCAGGGCTTAGGATTGCATTATCGCACCCATGAAATTGTCAAAGATGGCACGCAGTTAGATATTTACCTAAGCAAAGCACAAACACAACAAGTTTTAAAAGCAGACATCTATCCATCTATGTTTTAGTAGATGAGTACGATGACAAGCAAAAATAGATGAAATCAAGGTTGGATCCATGTTGAAAAATAAAAGTATTTTGGCGATCAGTATTTTAATTACAACGCTAGGGATTACTGCATGTCAGCCAAAGAAAACCGAACCAGAAACAGTCGAGCCAGAGCAGACGCAGGCGGAACAACAAAGCTTAAAACTGGTCGGGGATACTGAAAAACTGAATTTGTCGTTGCCTAAATGTGAAGGGAATAACTGCCCTGAAATTTCAATTGAGCGTTTGAATAGTAATCAGGCCTTTATCGACCATTTTATTGATCAGAAAATTATTCAAGAATTGGCACAAATTTTAGAAATTGCACCACAGCAGGCGGCTTCTGAGGCTATAGCAGTTGAGAATGCAGCCAGTGAAAATACAGCAGCCAGTGCTGCAGATGCACCTGCCAGCAACCCCACTGCAGCAGCCATTGCACAAGTGGAAACTTTGGCGCAAAAATTAGAAAAACAAACTGTGCCTTATGTGCAAAGCTTTTTGGTACTTGATCAGGAACTGAAAGCTTTAAGCTCAAATCATAAAATCAGTTTGATGATTAAGCCTAAAATTTTGAATGCAGATCAGCCTTTGGCAACCGTGGTACTGAATAGCAGTAGTTATTTGGGCGGAGCGCATGGTGCATCGGCACAGCAATACTATAATTTTGATTTAGAACAGAAAAAATTAGTATTGTTAAATGACATTCTGTTAGAGAAGCAGCGTCCCCAATTGGAGCGTAAAGCCTACGAAGCGTTTAAACAATGGGTCATCGCATCTGAACTTTCCACCAATGTGCAAGAATATGAACAAGCGTGGAAATTTAAGCTGTCGGAAAATTACTATTTAGGTCAACAGGGTTTAATTCTGCAATACGCAGAATATGAAATAGGCCCTTATGTCGTTGGTTTACCGCGTTTAACCATTCCGTATGCAGAACTGCAGGGGATTTTAAAAGCTGCGTATTTGCCTGTAACAGAAGCAGCCTCTGAAGCAACCGCAAAATCTGCCGAAGCCAGTGCAGTAAACACAACCAAAGCGAAATCTTAATATGAGCATTGCGCTGTTTGATACGCATACCCATTTTGATGTACCTGATTTTGACTCAGATCGGGAGCAATTGACGTATGCGGCCAAGGCAGCAGGCGTAGAACATTTGGTACTGATTGGCTTTGTACAATCACGTTTTCAAGATTTAATCTCTACACAACAGTTTTTAAACCAACTTGAGCATGTGCCACAAAGTCATCTTGCACCAGGCTTGCATCCTTTTTATATCGAACAACATCAAGACCAACATTTACAAGATTTAGAACATTTTTTGCAACAACAGCATTGTGTCGCGGTGGGTGAAATTGGCTTAGACACTTTTTTGGTTGAACATAAACAGCCTGAAGCGTTTCAAAAGCAGCAAGATTTTTTTGCCGCGCAATTGGAAATCGCACGCCATCGACAAAAACCTGTACTGCTACATATTCGTAAGGCCCATGCCGAAACCTTAAAAATACTCAAACAACAACAATTTCAGTTTGGTGGCATTGCACATGCTTTTAGCGGTGGGGTAGAAGAAGCCAAAGCACTGATCAAATTGGGTTTTAAAATTGGTGTGACAGGGCAGATTACCAATCCCAATGCAAAAAAACTGCGCCGTGTTGTGCAGGAAATTGGTGCTGAACATTTGGTTTTGGAAACCGACTGCCCCGATATGACGCCTTTATGTTGTCAGACAGATACTCAATCACGAACCCGAAATACCCCTGCGAACCTGATTTATGTGCTTGAAGGTTTAGCGGATTGTTTAGATATTGCACCGCAAACTTTAGCCGCACAGATTTGGCAGAATAGCATTCAAATATTAGACTTGCCTAAACTTTAGATGAAACAACACGAAGTCTGCGAAACGCAGTAAAATGCCCACACTTTGAAATTAGATTTGATTGCAGCATGACAGACCTTCTTCAAGATGATGAATATGAACGCCGTTTTGCGGGTGTGGCCAAGATTTATGGCGACAGTGCTTTTCAGCATTATGCCCAAAGTCATGTCATGGTGATTGGAATTGGCGGTGTCGGCTCTTGGGCAGTTGAGGCGTTGGCACGTACAGGTATCGGCGAGCTGACATTGGTGGATATGGATGTGGTCGCAGCATCTAACATTAACCGTCAATTGCCTGCCATGAGCTCAACCTTGGGGCATGAAAAAATTAATGTCATGGCAGAGCGTTGTCGCGCCATTAATCCACGTATCAAAATTAATTTGGTCGATGATTACCTCAGTCCAGATAACGTCAAAGCGTTATTGGCGACTGCACCTGATTTGATTTTAGATTGCATTGATGACGTAAAAGCTAAACTAGCGTTGATGCTGCATTGTCGTTTTAACAAGATTCCACTGATTGTTTCGGGTGGTGCAGGTGGCAAACTTGATCCGTTGAAAATTCGAGTGGCAGATTTATCTAAAACCGAACAAGACCCAATGTTGGCCAAATTGCGCGCCCAATTACGCAGCAAAGGTATTTGTAAAAAGCCAAAAGAAAAGTTTGGGATTACCTGTGTGTATTCCATCGATAATCCATTTTCTAGTGCCGATGTATGCCCAAGCGCAGGCTTGCGCTGTGGCGGCTATGGTTCGGCGGTGGTGGTCACGTCCAGTTTTGCGATGGTAGCTGTGGCAGAAGTGTTGAAAAAGTTAGATGCCTTACAGGCTAAAAATACATAAATCAAAGCCATGCGAGGCATGGCTTATAAAAAAGTTCTTTGATTTTGCACATCGCCAATGACTTTATTCAGTAGGTCGTTGTAGCTGCTGCTCTTTTAAATAGTCTTCCGTACGCTGCATTGCTGCTTGAATATTGACCAATGCTTGCTCTACATCTGCAAATGTTTTGGCATTGCCGCCACTTAGTGCCTGACGCCATTTACGTGCACCTGGCAGGTTTTGGAATAAACCTAAAATATGGCGGGTAATGACAGAAAGTGGTGCACCTTGTTGTAGACGTTGTTCAATATACGGCAACATGCGCTGCATAATTTCAAAACGGTCAGGT
Organism: Acinetobacter sp. YH12021; assembly: GCF_013420145.1. NCBI lineage: Bacteria > Pseudomonadati > Pseudomonadota > Gammaproteobacteria > Moraxellales > Moraxellaceae > Acinetobacter > Acinetobacter sp. YH12021. The sequence goes on along the minus strand of NZ_VOYT01000002.1, from coordinate 156,283 downwards.
AATTCTAGCCCCCATAATTGCCCAAGCTCTGCCAGTAAATAAGGGTTGTGATAGGCTTCACGACCAATCATCACCCCATCGACATGCTTGAGGTGTTGTTGGGTTTCGGCAAACGTTTTAATTCCACCATTAATTTCAATTAACAATTCGGGGCGGTCTTGTTTTAGGCGATACACATCCTCATAACGCAGAGGCGGAACTTCGCGGTTTTCTTTAGGCGATAAACCTTGTAATAAGGCAATTCGGGCATGCACGATAAAGTTATTGCAACCTGTTTGAGCCACGGTATCCACAAAATGCAGCATCTCTGCATAAGAGTGCATGTCATCAATCCCGATTCGATGTTTTACGGTCACAGGAATATCAACAGCTTGACGCATGGCGGCAATACACTCTGCCACCAAGTCTGGTTCTGCCATTAAACACGCACCAATTTTATTGTTTTGTACTCGATCACTTGGGCAGCCAACATTCAGGTTGATTTCATCATAACCCCAGTCTTGTGCCATTTTACTGCAGGTCGCAAGGTCTTTCGGATTTGAACCGCCCAACTGCAAGACAATAGGATGTTCTTCTTTGCTGTAATCTAAATGGCGCTTGGCATCACCAAATAAAATTGCGCCAGTGGTTACCATTTCAGTATACAGAATGATATTGGGGTTAAATAAACGTGCAAAAAAACGGTAATCGCGGGTAGTCCAATCCATCATAGGGGCAACCGAAATGCGAGGTTGTAAAGTTTGGATGGCACGTGTCATAACCCACCTGAATTGAAAAACAAAAGCACAAGACCGCGCATTATACGGGGTTTAAGTGAAAATCGACAGTATCCCCAACCCACATCCATTGGCATTAACTTTGCTTTGTTCGCTATGAACAAAGCAGCGCAACCGTAGATGCTAAAGCGGAACTGCTCAGTATTTGTATGCGTAGCCGTTTTTTAGTATGTTGAAAAGATAACGATAACGCAGCATAAGAGGGAAAATAAAATGTTGGTATTAGAAGAAATTTATCGAACTAAGAAAAATGAATTTTCAACGGCATTTAATTTACGCATGCAGCGCAGTTTAAGTTGGTGGAAAAAAGCCATTGAGTTTCATGATGATGTCGATATGCAATTTATGACAGCATGGGTGGCGTTGAGTGCCTTGTATGCGCAAGGTCAGACGGCAGAGCATACACAACAGACCTTGCAGCAATTTGTGCAGCGTATGTATCAAAAAGATGTCGATCAGCGCATGGCGAGAATTATTTGGGAAAAATATCCACAAAGTTTAGAGGTGTTGCTGACCAACCCTTATTTGTATCAAAGTTTTTGGGATTGGCGTAATCAAAAAATGACTGAAGCTGAATGGCGTGCAGATTATGAAGCAGAGAAACAGCAGATTATGCAGGCATTGCACATCCATGATTCAGCTACAATTTTGGCATGTTTGTTTAAGCGCTTATTGACGTTACAGCAGCAACTTTTACAAGGTGGTGCAACTTATAACAGTGCAATCAACCGCAAACAACTCAGCCATGCCAATACTTTACTGTGTGCGTTGATGCCGTGTTTTATCCAAATTTTATTGGAAAATTTAGAAAATGTGGAATTGAGTCAGCCGTTTTACCCTGTGATGCAAATGTCTTAAGCGACTTGCTTGATTGTAATCGCAGCGTTTAAGGCATGGCGGTGTGTTGACGTTGATGCTGCCAGTCGAGTAGGGCAAAGCTCATTGCGGCGGTAACAAAACACAAACCAACTAGGCAACTCCATAACCATCCACCGTGTTGCCATGCATAGATTCCCAAGGCAGAACCACAAGCACCGCCAGTAAAATAACTGGTCATATAAATTGAGTTAATCCGCGATTTGGCATCGGGGTGTAAACGGAAAATCACGTTTTGGTTGCTGCTGTGTACGGTGGCAAGCCCAAGGTTAATTAAGCCAAAACCAAGAATATAACTCCATAAGCTGAATTGTCCGTTGTATAGAAAGACCCAGCTAATTGCCAATAACGCCAACCCCCCCCAAGTCAGTGCTGTAACATAGCCGCGATCTGCAATTTTTCCCACATGTTTAGTCGAAAGAGCACCGAATACTCCCACCATTGCCACAATGCCCACCATAAAGTCGGCTAAGCCAAAACTGGATTTGAGTAATACTGCAATGGTAGAAAACAACACACTCATCGCTGCAAAAGCAAACGCACCGAGCAAGGCACGATAGACCAAACGACGTTCTTCTAAAATGAGTTTGCCCATAGACTGAAACACGGCCAAATAGCTGAGTTTGCTGGTTGAGATAAAGGGTAAGCGTGCTTTGAGGACTGCGGCAATGCAAAGCATCAGCACACCGCTAATCAGGTAAATCACTTTCCAATGGAATAAATTGGACAGCAAACCTGCCAAACTGGTCGAAAGTAAAATACCGACCAATAAACCACTCATCAATAAACCGACCACTTCACCCATTTTTTCAGGTTTTACGGTCATGGTGGCAAAGGGAATTAAGACTTGTGCTGCAACTGAAAACAGCCCTGTGATAATCGTGCCAATCCATAGCATGCTTAAATTGCTGGAAAAGGCACATAAAAATAAGCCAATCGAGGCCAAAAACATCAATAAGGGAATGAATTTGGTTTTATTGACAATATCGCCCATGGGCACAATGAATAATAAACCCAGTGCATAAGACACTTGTGCAAAAGTCACTGTCAATGCCACTTGGGATTGCGGAATTTGGAAAGATTGATGAATCGAGTAAATCAGCGGTTGGCAATAATAATTCGCCCCCGCGCATAGACCACAGGCAATCGCCATCAACCAGAGCAGGGTTTTATCTTGGCCGATGTCTGGTGCAGTGTTCATAATTATCCTAAGATCAATGGCAAAAACGGAATTGCAGTAGCTCAAAGATTGAATCCAATATTCAACTTCATTAGTGGCAGGATGTCGTCTTTAACTTAATGAGAGAACTTGTTTTTGGACAAGGTGATCATCATCACGCCTACAATATTGAGCATGCAGCCGAACCATTGTATGCCATTTAGGTGTTCACCTAAAAATGCTGTGGCCAATAAAATTGTCAAGATTGGGCCAATTGAAGCAATCATGGCCGATTGTGCCGCACCTAAACGGGCGATACTGTGCGCCATGAGTAAGGTGGGCAAGACTGTGACAAATATCCCTAAAGCTATGCCATAGCCCAGCACTTCTACAGGCAGTTGTTGCACCAGTCCCAGTGGATTCGGTGTGACCAAACTGTAATGCGTAAGCGTACCGATGCAGGCAGTACTTAAAGCCAGACCTGTAAAATTCCATGAACCAAAATGCTGAATCAGGCTTTTGGTCAGCAATAAATAGCCTGCAAAACACACTGCACTGGCGAACACCAAACTACTGCCTAACCAAAAATACGTGTCATGTGGGGTATTGCTCTGTTCCTGTAACATCACAATCACTGTTCCGCCATAACTCAGAGCAATTGCAAACAGACTCAGCCAGCTCAGTTTCTGCCGATACATTACGCTCGAAGCCAGAACGGTGAGCGTTGGATATAAAAACAGAATAATGCGTTCTAATGAAGCGCTAATGAACATCAGCCCTAAAAAATCCAGCCAGCTAGAAAAATAATAGCCCATCAGACCTGCAAATATTATTAGCAGCCAATTGCGTGTAGAGATGTTGCGACTGTGATGGCGATTGAGCCAACAAATCAGCAAGAAGAAAGGCAGGGCACTTGCCATGCGCAAAGCCATGAGTACGGTTGCATCGACCAACGGTGAAAGTGCATAAGCCTGTTTAATAAAAATGGCTTTGGTACTAAACAAAAAGGCTGCAAATAAGGCAAAGATGGAGCCCCATTGTGTGGCGTTAAGTCTGATCATGAAAAATGCTGTCGAGCAAGGTGGATGCAAGAAAAGTGACACATGCCGCGCACACAAATGCAAGTTGCATGATAGATAAAGGCAGATGCGACTGCATGGATAAAGCTGTGTGCTGTATTTGAGCAAGCATAGCCGATTTTATGCAGATGGTCTGCTTGAGATGGCATAAATTTTGTGAAAAGTAGAGTAAATGAGCTTTGCACGATAATGGTGCAAATTAGTTGAAAATATTGCAAAACAGAGAAAATCCATCATCAGACTAAATGACGCACAAAAAAAATGAAAAAAATAGCAGCACTTAACTTAGACCTGAGTTGAATAAATTCAAGCTTCTTTTAAAAGTTTTACTGTTTCAAATATTCGATTTTACTCATAAGGCAAAGGTAGGTTTTTCTAAGGTTTTCAGATGCGCAAAACACTTCTAAATTGAACCTTGTTGTGCGGTGTAAAAATTGTCAAAAAAGTCAATTTGGTGTTTAAGTTTTTGCTTTTAGCGCTTAAATGTATAGATATGCAATCTTTTAGCGCTAAGTCGGATTTTCCCAATTAAGTGAAATGCGTGTCAGAATGATCAATGCTTAATTCATTTAAATGTGGTCAACTGCAAGCTCAAAGCATCGCTTTTTTTCTTTTAGACACTTCAAATCGAAGTTTTGCTGAATAATTAGACTTATATTCAAGAAGCAAAACTTATCAATTATATCTCGCAACAATATTTTTATGAATCATCAGTTCAAAATATGGGTATTTATTAAATAAATATTGGGTGGTAATTTAAAAATGTTGCATTAGAATCCAAAAATTCAACAAAACTTATCCTGAGGGGAAAGCATCGTTATCCACGATGTTGACTTAAGAAAAACTAGCTTGAGGAACGCTCATGCAGATCGGAATTCCAACCGAAACTGTTGTCGGTGAAAATCGTGTCGCTGCGACGCCAGAAACAGTAAAGAAGTTGATTAGCGCGGGTCATAGCGTAGTCATTGAACGTGGTGCAGGCGTAAAAGCCGCTTATATCGACAGCGCTTATGAACAAGTAGGCGCGACCATGACAGATGATGCTTATCGCGGTAGCCAAATGATTTTGAAAGTTCGTGCCCCAAAGGGTGAAGAAATTCAAAAACTTGCACCGAACAGCACTGTGGTGGCGATGTTTGATCCTTACCGCAATACTGAATTAGACCAATTTGCTGCGGCTCAGGTGTCTGCATTTGCTTTAGAGCTTTTGCCACGTACCTTGTCGCGTGCGCAAAATATGGACGTGTTGTCATCACAAGCCAACTTGGCAGGTTATAAATCTGTGTTGTTGGCTGCAGCAGAATATCAACGCATGTTCCCAATGTTAATGACGGCAGCGGGTACTGTAAAACCTGCGCGTGTTGTGATCATGGGTGTGGGTGTTGCTGGTTTGCAAGCCATTGCAACAGCGAAGCGTTTAGGTGCTGTAGTCGAAGCAACTGACTTGCGTCCAACGGCAAAAGATCAGGTGGAATCTTTGGGTGGTAAGTGGTTAGACGTACCAATGTCTGAAGAAGAACAACAAAAAGCTGCCGATGCTGCCAAAAATGGTTATGGCTGGATGCCTGGTGAACAATACATTAAAGACCAAGCAGTGATTGTCGATAAAGCCGTTTCTAATGCGGATATCGTGATTACCACTGCGTTATTGCCGGGTCGTGATGCACCGCGTTTAATCAAAGCGGAAACTGTGGCAAAAATGAAGCCGGGTTCTGTGATTTTAGATATGGCAGTCGAAACGGGCGGTAACGTCGAAGGTTCACAATGCGGTGAAACTGTAGTGACTGCCAATGGTGTGAAAATTTTGGGTATTCCAAACATTCCATCGACTGTATCGACAGAAGCATCTGCACTATATGCGCGTAATGTGTTGAATTTTGTTGAAACATTATTTGATAACGACAAGAACTTCGCATTGAATCCTGAAGAAGAAATTCAGAAAGCGTTGCTGGTCACTCATAACGGTCAAGTGCTGTTAAAGCGTGGTTAAGGAGAATTCTCATGGTTGAAACAATTACGATTTTTGTCCTTGCCATCTTCGTAGGTTACTACGTGGTGTGGGGGGTAACACCTGCGTTACATACGCCATTAATGGCAGTAACCAATGCACTTTCTTCAATCATTATTGTAGGTGCGATGATTCAAACTGTTGGTCTACCAATCATGGGTGTAGAAGGCAGTGTCGATTTCCAAACCATTAATGTGGTGAGTGTACTGGGTGCGATTGCTGTGTTCTTGGCAAGCATCAATATTTTCGGTGGTTTTGCAGTGACTGCACGTATGCTGGAAATGTTCAAACCAAAAGCAAAGAAAAAAGAGGGCTAATGCATGGAATTTATTCGTGAATATGCAGACTGGTTCTATTTAATCGGGGCTGTGCTCTTTATCTTAACTTTACGTGGTTTGTCTGGGCCTAAAACTGCGATTGCGGGCAACCGTTACGGCATGATCGCAATGGCGATTGCAGTCTTGACTACATTCTTTGTGGCAGACAATCCAGTTGTGTGGATGATTCTGGCAGCTATGGCAGCAGGTGCGGTGGTGGGTATTGCCCGCGCACGTACGGTGCCAATGACTCAAATGCCTGAAACTGTAGCGTTAATGCACTCTTTAGTCGGTTTGGCTGCAGTTTTAATTGCGATTGCTGCGATTATTCATAACAACAAGTTAATCGAACTTGGTCCAGACTTGTTGGCTGCAAATGGCATTACTTTCCATGAAATGAGCAAAGTTCATTTATTTGAATTGTTTGTGGGCTGTTTCGTGGGGGCGATTACCTTTACTGCATCTGTTTTTGCATACGGTAAATTGGCGGCGAAGAAATGGGCAAAAACTATTTCGGGTGCATGGGTAAAACCTGTTCAGGCGTTAATTTTCCTTGCTATGCTCGGTTTTGGGATTCACTTCTTCCTGAGCGGCAACATGACTTCATTCTGGGCAATGACAGGTTTAGCATTGGCATTCGGTTGGGTATGGATTGCACCAGTGGGTGGTGGTGACATGCCAGTTGTGGTGTCATTGTTGAACTCGTTCTCAGGTTGGGCGGCAGCAGGTATTGGTTTCACACTTGAAAACAACATGCTGATTGTTGCAGGCTCATTGGTCGGTTCTTCAGGTGCGATTCTGTCTTACATCATGTGTAAAGCCATGAACCGTTCAATCATCAACGTATTGTTTGGTGGTGCGATGGGCGGTGCAGCAGCACCAACGGCAGCAGCGGGTGCACAAGTACAACGTAACTACCGTTCAGGTTCTGCAGATGATGCTGGCTTCTTGATGTCAAATGCAGACAGCGTGGTGATTGTACCGGGCTATGGTATGGCGCAAGGTCGTGCACAGAATGCAGTCAAAGAATTGGCCAACTTGTTAAAAGAGCAAGGTGTAACTGTTCGTTTTGCGATTCACCCAGTGGCAGGTCGTATGCCGGGTCACATGAACGTATTACTTGCAGAAGCAGACGTACCGTATGAAGACATCTTAGAAATGGACGAAATCAACTCAGATTTCCCTGCAACAGATGTGGTGTTGGTGATTGGTGCAAATGACGTAGTTAACCCTGCGGCAAAAGACGATCCAAACTCGCCAATTTACGGCATGCCAATTCTTGAAGCGCATAAAGCACGTACCATTATGGTCATCAAGCGCTCAATGGCAACAGGTTATGCGGGTCTAGACAACGACTTGTTCTATAACGACAAGACCATGATGATCTTTGGTGATGCCAAGAAAGTTGTGGAAGATATGACTAAATCAATCAACGGTACAGGTCACTAAGACACTGTTTCCAGATATGAAACCGCCTTCGGGCGGTTTTTTTTATGGCTGATGTAAAGTGGTTAATTGAGATCAGGCAGATTGAGTTCGGGCGAGTTTTATAGGATTGGTTTGAAGCAATGTATTGGGTAGGGGATGATATAAACCAATATTTGGTGGGTAGATTAATGCGATATAAAAATGATTAGGGATATGAGCTTCAAAAGATCTGCATTAAAAAAGCGACTTATTTGAAAGTCGCTTATTGTGTATCTTTAAGGCTGCTCAAGTGAGCTGTTGTATTAAGCAACAGACTCAGGCGTAGTGCGCCATAAGCTTTCTAGGTCGTAGAATTTACGCGCTGTTGGTAGCATGATGTGAACCACTACCATACCAAGATCGACCAAGATCCATTCTGCATCACGTTCACCTTCAATACCAATTGGGCGGAAGCCTGCTTTGCGCGCTTCTTCGGCAACATTGTCGGCAAGAGATTTTACGTGGCGAGTTGATGTACCGCTAGCAATCACAATGGCATCTGAAACATTGCTGATGCTGCTGACATCAAGTTCAACAATTTCTTTGGCTTTTACATCAAGGAGAGCTTCATGTACAACTTTAAGACAAGTTTGTACGTCATGCTTTTGGGTATTCATTGCAAGATCGTGAGAATTAGAAGCGCCGGGCGATGGTTCTAAATTCATGGGGTGTATAATTTCCTAAAATTATTCATCGTCTAATATAGCTGTTTTAGCCTGAAATTTCAAATCGGTTTAATTTTAACCACTTTGATTTGAGGGAAAGTATTTGTCTTTCCATGCAAATGATTGATTTGACGCCAGACTTGGGCGGTATTCTGCAGCGATATAGCCTGAATAAGCACTGTGCTGTAACCATTTGAAAATAGTAGTATAGTCTAGCTCGCCTGAATCGGGTTCATGGCGTCCTGGATTGTCGGCAAACTGGATATGACCAATATCCTGAATGTTTTCTTGCAATGCGCTCAGCACATCTTCACCCATCATCGCCATGTGATAACAGTCGTATTGCATTTTAAGAGCAGGATGTTTGACTGCTTCTAGCATCTCTTGAGCTTGCGCAATATTTTGTACTAAAAAGCGTGGCATGTCGGTGCCATTAATCATTTCAAAGACAGGCTGAATATGATGTTGAGTGAGCATCGAGCAGGCCAGTTTTAGGTTTTCTGCCAGTGTGTTTAAGCAAGGCAGTAAATCGGCATCGACAGGTTGTTTGCCTGCCAAAATATTGACGCTAGGGACATTTAATGCCGTGGCATAGCGGATGGCTAACTCTAAGGCATGATGAAATTCAATCTCTTTTCCGGGTACGCCCGCCAAACCATTGCCGCCTTGCATGAGGTCATCCGCAGGGACATTGATTAAACACAGGCTGAGTTGGTGGAGTGTGAGTTGGGTTTGAATCTGCTCAATACTCAGCTCATAGGGAAATTGAATTTCAACATGCTGAAAACCATGTTCGCGTGCAAGGGCAAAGCGTTCAATTAAAGGCACTTCGGTAAAAATCATCGACAGATTAACCGCCAGTTTAGACATGCAGGTGCTCCTTGCAGGCAAAGGTTGGATCAGGAATCAAGCCGATTAAGCTTCGACCTGATGAATAATGGTGGCTAAATCTGCTTCTGCAAAACCCTTGGCTTGATGGGCTTGCAGTTGTGAAAGGGCTTTTTCTGCCACAGGAATCTGTAACTGAAATTGCGCTGCCAGTTGTAAGGCATTGTTTAAATCTTTAGACAGGGTTTGGACTTTCCATTGCACAGGCTCAAAACTGTGAGTTGCCATACGTGGAGTTAAAATCTGAAACGGTTTCGAGTCGGCAAAACCACCCGCCAAAGCAGGTGCAAGTAAACGGGTGTCTACGCCTGCCTGTCCTGCTAAGGCAACAGCTTCGGCAATTAGGGTGCTGTTGGCAGCAACAATCAGTTGGTTGCAGATTTTAGTGGCTTGTCCTGTGCCTGTTTCACCCATACGGGTTACACGTTGTGACAGCACATGATAAATCGGGCTTAATTTTTCGATGGTGTTTGCATCACCCCCTGCAAAAATCACTAAACTACCTTGTTCGGCTCCCGCAGTGCCTCCCGATACAGGTGAGTCAATCCATGTGACCTGTTTGAGGCTGGCTTGCTGCGCTAGCTTTTGGGTTTGATCTACAGACAAACTGGAAAAATCGACAATGACTTGTTGAGTAGTCAAAAATGGCTCAAATTGATCTAATACAGCTTGGACGGCATGATCATCGGCAAGGCAACTCAAGATCACTGGATATTGTCCGATCTCGCTCAATTGCAGCGACTTTGCCCCCAGACTGAGCACAGATTCGCAAGCCGCAGGGCTACGATTCCACACCGCGACCTCAAAACCTGCCTGAACTAAGCGGGTTGCCATGCGCGTACCCATGAGTCCCATACCTAAAAAAGCGATTTTTGTGTCACGATCAAAATGCATAGCGCTGATTCTCCGTTTTTGCCTACAGTACAAGTCTGGCTTGAAATGTCAATTTAGCCTTTGGTCAAAGTCTGTTGTGTTTGAACTGAATCAAAACTGACGCGGTGCAAAGGTCACTTCAGGGTTCTTGTCCTTTTTACGTGCCAGTTGGCTATTTTTACCCAGCAATAATTTTAATTGCCAAATTTTTTCTAAACGTAAAGATTTATTTGGCGCATGTTCCATAGCATCCAGCACTTGTTTGGCTGCAGCCAATGCATCAGGAGAGCGCTGTGCAATTTCTTCGGCAAGAGCTTGTGCTTTTTGTAAAGGTGTTGCATCTAAATGCGTGACCAAGCCAATTTCTTTGGCATAGTTGGCATCAAAAATACGTGCAGTTAAGGTCAGTTCTTTGGCAAGGTCTAAACCAATTAAACCTTTTAATGAACGGCTTAGCCCCATATCAGGCACTAAGCCCCAACGGCTTTCCATAATCGACATTTGCGTGTCAGGATGCGCGATACGAATATCTGCAGCCAAAGCCAATTGCATCCCTGCGCCAAAACAATACCCTTCAATTGCAGCAATTACAGGTACAGGCAATTGTTGCCAAACGAGAAATGCTTTTTGAAACAGGCTTTGCCCCGGCTTAATTAACTCCCAAGCCGCAAATGCACGGTTTTGTGGATTGTTGAGGTCGGCCAAGTCAATGCCTGCACTAAATACCTTTGCTTCGCCTGTTAAAATTACACAACGTAAGCTGCGGTCTTTTTTAAGTTTTTCGGCAGTCCGCACCAATTCTTTAAGTAGGGCAAAACTCATGGCATTGCGTTTGTCTGGGCGGTTCAGGGAAACTGTGGCGATGCCGTTATTTTTTTCGATACGAAGTAAGGTCATGATGTGAGCTCTTGTTTTTACTGGGCAAAGCATAACATGGGCAGCAGTGCGATAAATGACAGCAGAGTCACGGCAAAGCCTTGCGACCTTGCCTTTGATTACGTGACTTTTTTTTGTGAATAGTGCTGGGTGAGTCGTGCTTACAAACTGTATCTTCTCGTTGAGGCGTTCGCGGTGAATGTCACTTTGATGTTGGCTAACTCACCGCATTATGTTTGGTAAAAATGTGTTCTGCTGCATGTTCAACTTGCTGTATACAGGTTTGTAATTCCTGATAACGGTTTAAGACCTCTTGCACAAACAGATCATCGGCTTTACGACGTTCTTTACGTAAGGTCGAAACAAACTGTTCAAATGAGCCTGTTACTTCTTGCAGGTTCGGTGTGCCAACATAGCGGGTCGCACCATACAGACGATGCAACACATGCTCGAGTTGTGGGAAATCTTCCAGTTCAATCAGCTGTTCAATTTCATGTAATTCTGTGGCAAAGCTATCCACTAGCATTTTCAGTAAATCCACTGCAAGGTCTTCTTTGTTGGCTGCCAGCATTAGGCTTTGTTGCCAATCCAACACCTGTGGATCTAGCGCTTCAATCACAATGGCTTTATCGACTGCAGGTGGCTTATTAAAACTTTGCGTGGTCCAATGGGTTAAAATTTGGATGATTTGTTCAATCTGAATCGGTTTGGTGACATAGTCATCCATACCGACTTTGAGTAATTTTTGCTTTTCATCGGCAAGAGCATGCGCGGTGAGGGCAATAATAGGTAAGCGTTTGTGATTTTCCAAAGTCGATTCTAAAGAACGAATCGCACGGGTGGTATCTACCCCCGACATCACAGGCATTTGAATATCCATAAAGATCAGGTCAAATGGTTGCTGTCCCTGCTCAATGCGTTGCTGCAAAAACCCCAAAGCTTCCTGACCACTTTGCGCTTTGGTGGTGGTCACATTCAGTTCGCCCAACAAGGCTTCGAGTACAATCAGGTTTGGTAGATGGTCATCCACCGCTAAAACGTGCAGGCCTTTACCATCAAATGATGCAGACTCCTGTTCATCAAAACTGTTTTCATTGTTGAGTAAGTCAATTAAGGCTGAACGACTGAGCGGTTGATACAAAGCGCGCGCACGATATTCATTTAACAGACTTGGGTCTAGCGCCATTTGATAGCCATACACTGCCAAGTTACCTTGATAACGGGTACGAATTTCTTTTAATAAAGCTTCGGTGTCGCCACTATGATCAACAATCAACCAAGTATTGTCTTGCAGGTCGGATACATCTTTTAAGCGGCTAAATAAATCTAAAATTGAAGCGGCTTCAATATGTCGCACCGCATAATTTTCAAGATAATGACGCAAGACATTCGCTGTGGCAGGGTGCGCCAAATATGAAACCACTTGAATCTCTTTAAAGTTTGGATGCTGCTGTGAATGCGCTTCATCTACCGCAAACATGGCAGTAAACCAGAAGGTCGAGCCTTTTTCGGTTGGGGCGCGTTCCTGATTGTCTTCAAAGCCAATTTGACCTTGCATCAAATGCACCAACTGCTTGGAAATGGCCAAACCTAAACCTGTACCACCAAATTGACGCGTGACCGAAGTATCACCTTGAGAGAAAGACTCAAACAATTTTTTACGGTCTGTACCGCTTAAGCCAATGCCACTGTCTTGGACGCTAAAGTGAATTAAGCATTGTCCAATATCGTCATGTTCTACCCGCGCCCGTACAATAATTTCACCATCGGGGGTGAATTTAATCGCATTGGAAATTAAATTGGTTAAAATTTGCTTGAAACGTAAAGCATCGCCCAGCACATATTGCGGCACGTTATCGGCAAAATAAAAGGCCATGTTGATGTGTTTTTGCGCAGCCAAAGGCGAGAGCATATCCATCACATCAAAAATGGCTTCTTCTAAATCAAAGGGTGCGGTATCCAGTTCCAGTTTGCCTGCATCAATTTTAGAAAAATCCAATACGTCATTAATGAGTGCTAAAAGATGCGCCGATGATTTACGAATGGTCTGTAAATATAAATTCTGTTCATTGCTAAGATTTTCCTGACGCAATAACAGGTGAATAAAGCCATCAATACTGTTTAACGGTGTTCTGAGTTCGTGGCTGATGTTAGCTAAAAATACCGATTTAGACTGGTTGGCAGAAATCGCTTGGTCACGTGCCTGACGATAAGTGATGTTTTGCACTTCCAAAGTATCGAGGGTGCGGCGCAAGTCATCTTCGGTTTGTTCGGTATGTTCTTTGAGTTCTAAAAAGCTGAAATGCAGGCGTTTTACCACATTGGCAATATCCCGCTGCAGTAAGCGTAATTCGCCAGTACTGTTAATGACCATGTGTTGATCGAGCGTATCGGCATTCAGGCGTTGTAGCTGCATGCGAATTTCATACATTGGCGCAATCCAGCGACGTGAATAGAAGTTCAGACACAGCAATAACAGCAATAAAGTCAGTAAGCCTGTGGCAATTAATACAATCATGACCCGATAACGGGCTATTTGTAGCGGTTGATTGTCTAGTTCAATCAGCAACCATGCAGGACGGTTGATTTCCTGCTGAATTTGCATGCCATACACATGATTGTTTTTATATTGAATTGGGCCAAAAAAATCGGCATTTTTAGGGAATTGGGGCCATTCGTCTTGATCTTGAAAGCCCATGCTTAAACGGCGTGTACCTGAAGCATCAATCAGTGCAGTACGAACCAAGTGTTTTTCGTTCATCATGTTTTGCATAAAAGTACGTGCTTCTTCGTACTTCCACGGAAAGCTAGCCAGTTGATGCAAAGCTGCTTCAGATGGCAACTCAAAACGGGTCAAAATCGCAATTGCCATTTGTCGCTGCTGTGCTTTTGCGGCATTCGAGGTTTCAGATAAAACTAGCATCGTGCCGACGCATGCCAAAACCATAATTGGCACAAAAATAAGTGCAATCAGCTGTCCATAAGCATGATTTAAATGTAAGCGCTTAAATAACTTTTTATTGATATTTGACATGGTTAACGCAGTTTAATCCCTATGTTTGGCAGTTTAGCATGCTTTATTTCTGCTGACTGTGTTTTCATCTGTTTGGTGCGAGTGGTTCAGCTGCATCTCGCAATCAATCGGTGTGCATTTTTTTGCATCCATCCCGCAAAAGACAATCTGAAATTGTGTTCATCTTGCCTAGAATTGTGTAGGCAGTGAGTGATGCATAAATTGTCGGCAGAGTATTGCTGTTTTGATAAAAAGCCTGTGAAAAACGTGCAGGAAGGTGCAAATTTTCATACAATAAGCCCACCTTGATATTGGTGCAGAGCATGCTTGATACCCAATCAGATTTCCAAAGTGATGAATTTTTGTTAGATCATTATGTGGGCAAAACCCCATTGGTGCGTTTGCAGCGTTTGGCAAGTCATACGCAGGCAACGGTTTTGGCAAAACTGGAAGGCAATAACCCTGCGGGTTCTGTTAAAGATCGTCCTGCCTACAACATGATTATGCAGGCAGAAAAACGCGGTGAAATTCAACCAGGCGATACTTTAATTGAGGCAACCAGTGGCAATACCGGCATTGCTTTGGCGATGGTTGCAGCTATGCGTGGCTATAAAATGCAGCTGATCATGCCTGACAATATGAGCCAAGAACGTAAAGATGCCATGCGTGCCTATGGTGCAGAATTGATTGAAGTGACTAAAGCACAAGGCATGGAAGGCGCGCGCGATTTGGCTTTGCAAATGCAACGCGAAGGCAAAGGCTTGGTGCTGAACCAATTTGGTAACCCAGATAATGTTGAAGCACATTACCTGACCACAGGGCCTGAAATTTGGCAGCAAACGGGCGGTAAAATTACCCACTTTGTCAGCTCTATGGGCACAACAGGCACCATTATGGGTGTGTCTAAATACTTAAAAGAACAAAACCCAGAGATTCAAATTATTGGTTTACAACCATCAGATGGTTCAAGCATTGCGGGGATTCGCCGTTGGCCTGAAGCATATTTACCAACCATTTTTGACCGCAGCCGTGTTGACCGCATTATTGATATTCCGCAAATTGAAGCAGAAAAAACCATGCGCAAATTGGCGCAAAAAGAAGGCATCAGCGCAGGCACATCATCGGGCGGCGCGGTATGGGCAGCTTTAAAAATTGCCGAAGAAAACCCAGAAGCAGTCGTCGTTTGTATTATCTGTGACCGTGGTGATCGTTATTTGTCGACAGGTTTATTCTCTGTTCAAGATGCTGAATCGTGATATTCATTTTTCTATCACCCATTGAGTAAGATTTTATGCGTTTACCTGTGCTGATTTTCGATATAGAAACCGTTACCGATTTGAAGTCAGGCGCGCATTTATATCAACTCGATTTACCCGAAGCAGAGCTTGAACAAGCATTAATGAAGTTGCGTCGCCAAGAGGCGGGCACCGATTTTCAGCGTTTGCCTTTGCATGAAATTGTGTGTATTTCAGGCTTGTGGATTGATGAACACGGCATGAAGCTGTTTTCCTTTAGCCGTGAACACGACAGCGAAGCGACAATGCTGAAAAAGTTTTTGTCTATTTTTGATAAGCGTCATCCGACTTTGGTCAGTTGGAACGGTTCGCAGTTTGACTTGCCAGTGATTTTATTCCGCGCCATGTATCACGGGCTCTCTGCACCAAGTTTATTTGATCAGGGCGAGATTGATCAGCAAAAACGCTATAACAATTATCAAAACCGTTACCATCAGCGTCATGTCGACTTAATGGATGTGATGGCAATGTTTAATGGTCGTCATTTCCAAAAGTTGGATGACATTGCGTATTTGCTAGGTTTTCCGGGTAAGCGTGTAGATGCGGGCTATCATGTTCCTGCATTTATGCAAAGCGGTGAATGGTCAAGGCTGACACGTTATTGTGAAGGTGATGTCTTAAATACTTGGCTGATTTATTTGCGTTGGTTGCTGCTCAAAGGACAGTTACTGCTTGAAGAGCATACTTTATGGGTACAGCACACCATTCAATATTTGCATACTCAGCCGCAGCATGCAGACTTTTTAAGCGTGTGGCAGCAGAGTTCGCAGCAAACTGAATTTACCCGTACAGATTTTCCTGAAAAAAGTGTCAGCACGCCTTCAAATGACTCCGTGATGCCTTTTCAATCACTCCCATCTTCCGATATTTAGACTGATATGAAACATCGCAGTAAAAACCGTACCACGCAGCAGGCTGAATATTGCTTTCAGGTGGAATCGTTGTCACATGAAGGGCGCGGG
This sequence comes from Acinetobacter sp. YH12021, assembly GCF_013420145.1. NCBI lineage: Bacteria > Pseudomonadati > Pseudomonadota > Gammaproteobacteria > Moraxellales > Moraxellaceae > Acinetobacter > Acinetobacter sp. YH12021. Next base: position 140,029 of record NZ_VOYT01000002.1, on the reverse strand, counting down.
ATTGCACACTACACAGCTCAGTCGGGTCATCCAGCCGAGAAGCAGGGGAAAACAGTTTTTATTGAGGGCGCATTGCCGGGTGAAACAGTACGCGCAAAAATTACGCATAGTAACAAGCGCTTAGAAGAAGCTGAGTGTCTAGAAGTACTGGGTGAGCCTTCGGCATTACGGGTTACGCCGCCGTGTCCGCATTATCAGCGTTGCGGTGGTTGTAGCATGCAGCATATTCAGTTGGATGAGCAGATTCATCTCAAACAACAGGTGTTGCAGTCGCATCTGCAACATTTTGCGCAAATTCAGCCTGAAGAATGGTTAGCGCCTTTGCGTTCACAGCGTGAAGATTATCGCCGTAAAGCCCGTGTTGGGGTGCGTTATATTGCCAGTCAAGACAAATTGGTGGTCGGTTTTCGTGAGCGTAATAGCAATAAATTGACCTCAATTGACCGCTGTATGGTGTTGGATCAGGCATTTGGTTCGTTAACACGAATCAAGCAGCTACTCCAAAGTCTAACAGGCAAAGCCCATATTGGTCATATAGAATTGGCAATGGGAGATCAAGAGATTGCTTTGGTGGTAAGGCATACAGAACAACTATCTGCAGCCGATATCAACCAGTTACAGCAGTTTGCGTTACAGAAACACTGGCAATTGTATTTGCAGCCTGAAGGCCCAGACAGTTTGCATCGGGTTGATGATCCGCACGCAGCAATGCGTTTGCATTATCGTTTAGATGATTTTGATGTGAATTTTGGCTTTCATCCCCAAGACTTTACCCAAGTCAATTCTACAATTAATCCACAAATGGTTAAGCTGGCATGTGATTTGCTTAACTTAAAATCAGGTGATCGGGTGCTTGATCTGTTTTGTGGATTAGGCAACTTTTCATTGCCGCTTGCACGTTGTGTAGGTGCAACAGGAAAGGTGGTTGCTGTAGAGGGTTCAGAGCAAATGGTGCAGCGTGGTGCAGAGAATGCACAACGTAATGATTTAGACAATGTTAAGTTTTATTCACAAGATTTAACAAAAGATTTTTCGCATCATTCTTGGGCAAATCAAGGATTTGAGGCATTATTAATTGACCCTCCGCGTTCAGGCGCAGAGGAAGTGATGTATTATGTGCCCAAATTTGGCGCAGATAGAATCGTTTATGTGTCTTGTAATCCAGCCACACTCGCAAGGGATGCAGGTGTATTGGTCAAGCAGGGCTATCAATTGAAAAAAGCAGGCGTGATGGATATGTTTCCGCATACGGGGCATGTCGAATCCATTGCCTTGTTTGAGAAAGAAAAGCAAATAAACGATTTATAATATGAAGTACATAGAGGTAGGAGAAGGGTATGGTCACAGTACGTGAACAACTTCCTGGACGTTTAAATGAACTGTCTGAGGAAACGACTGTAGAACATGCCGAGCAAGCCCGACAGGATTTAGCAGAATGGCTAGACCGAGTACGCGGGATTTACGATGGGGCGGCACTTGAACAATTAGAACGCGTTGCCAATTACACCCTGAAAAAAGAGCTGGAAACAGACGTCAGTCATCCATCGCATACCTTATATACAGGTATTGAGATGGCGAATATTTTAGCGCACTTGCATGTCGATGAAGACACTTTGTCTGCAGCCATGCTCTATCGTAGCGTGCGTGAAAATGTCATGCAGTTAGATGAAGTGCGTGAAGAATTTGGTGAAGCAGTTTATGGCTTGATCAAAGGCACCTTGTCGATGGGTAAGTTGTCTGAACTGATCGAAAAAAACAAACGTCTAGAAGATCACTTTAATAACAATCAGCGTGAACATTTAACTGGCATTTATAAAATGCTGATTTCCATGACGGAAGATGTGCGTGTTGTGCTGATTAAACTGGCAGAACGTACCTATTCTTTACGTGAGTTAGCCACAGCTTCAAAAGAACGTCAGGAACGTGTTGCACGTGAAATTCTAACCATCTATTCGCCATTGGCACACCGTTTAGGTATTGCTCAACTGAAATGGGAACTTGAAGATTTAGCTTTCCGTTATTTAGCACCAGACCGTTATAAAGAAATTGCCACACTGCTGAATGAAAAGCGTTTAGAGCGTGAAAATTATATCCAAAGTGTGATTTCACAATTGCGCACAGAATTGGGCAACAACGGTATTCATGCTGAAATTAGTGGTCGGGTGAAACACATTTATTCGATTTATCGAAAAATGAAAAGTAAAAACCTGAGCTTTGATCAGCTCTATGACATTCGTGCTGTACGGGTCTTGGTCAAAACCATTCCTGAGTGCTATCACTCATTGGGTATTGTGCATCAATTGTGGCGACATATTCCGCATCAGTTTGATGACTACATTACCAATCCGAAAGCCAATGGTTATCGCTCTTTACATACCGCAGTGATTGCAGAAAACAAATCACTGGAAGTGCAAATTCGTACCATGGATATGCACGAAGAAGCCGAGTTGGGGGTGTGTTCACACTTCAACTATAAAGAAGGCTCTAAGGCGACGGACCATTCGTTTAATCATCGTCTACATTCTTTACGTTCAGTGTTGGAACATTATCAGGAACGTAATGATGCCAGCGCACATAAAGATGATGATGATTCTGAAAACTTTGAGCAAATCCAAGAGTTTGAAGATTTTGAAAAAATTTATGTGTTCAGCCGTGATGGTGACATTAAAGAGTTACCACGTGGCTCGACCGTACTGGATTTTGCTTACCATGTGCATACCGAAGTGGGTAACAAATGTTATGCCGCACGGGTGAACCAGCGTTATGTGCCGCTGACCTATACCCTAAAAACAGGTGAGCAGGTCGAAATTCTGACCAAAAAAGACCGTGAGCCAAACCGTGATTGGTTGGTGAATTCTTTAGGTTATATTAAGACAGCACGTGCGCGCGATAAGCTGCGTCATTGGTTTAGACAGCAAGACCGCAGTAAAAATCTGGAAGTTGGGCGTGAAGTGCTCAATAAAGAATTGTCACGTTTGGCGATTCATCCAAAAAGTATTGATTTAAATGATTATTGCAATCACTTTAACGTCAAAACAGGTGAAGACATTCTGATTGGTTTGGTGAATGGTGATATTAGCCTGCATGCCTTAATTAATCAGGTCAATCGTCACATGCACTTAGATCAGGATGAACCTGAACTGGTGTTGAAGCCAACCTTGAACCCACGTGCCAGCCATACCTTATCGGCACATGGCATTTTGATTGATGGTTTGGATAACGTTGAACTGCATATCGCACAATGCTGTCAGCCTGTGCATGGTGAAGCGATTGCGGGGTATATTACCCTGAACCGTGGTGTGAGTATTCACAAAGTGGCGTGTTCGGACTATGTGCGTATGATTGGCAACGAACCTGAACGTGCGGTAGAAGCCGATTGGGAAATGCAGCCAACCCGTGGTCAAAGCGTGCAAATTGTGGTGGAAGCCTATGACCGCCGTGGTTTGCTCAAAGACTTAACCCAAGTGATTTTTGCCGATCAAATTAACATTCGTCAGGTGAATACTATTTCTGAAAGTGATGGTATCGCCAATATGAAATTGTTAATTGAGGTTAAAGGCTTGGCGCAACTTTCTCGTTTGTTGGCACGTTTAGAGCAGCAACCAGGGATTATCAGCGCACGTCGTTTGGTGCAAGGCAGCTAAGCGAGCACGCTTTAAAAAACCAGCATGTTTGCTGGTTTTTTTCTATCGTATTTCAGCCAAAATGGAGAAGGGCGGATGAATAAAACACCTAAAAAAATTTGTGTGAATGTTAGCCGCATTCAGCAGATTTTTAGCCCCGATCCAAGCACTGCACGCAATGAACAGATTCAACAGCAAAAACAGGCTATTTATCGGCATCGGAATCAATTGCTTTCTGGATACTTAGAACACGATATTCAAAACAGCGATATTGAGCGTAACCCACATGGCAAGCCATTTTTGACAGCATTCCCTCAATTGCAGTTTAACCATAGTCATAGCCGTCAGCATTATGCTTTGGTAAGCAGTTTTGAATTGCTCGATGTTGGCGTAGATGTCGAGGACTTAGACCGTAAGGTGCGTTTCGATGCCTTGGCACAACATGCGTTTCATCCCAATGAACTCCAATACTGGCAAGATTTGGAACAAGACGCTGATTATTGGTTTCGTGTCTGGACAACTAAAGAAGCAGTGCTGAAAGCATCAGGTTTAGGGATTCGTTTAAGCCTGAATGAGTTGGATACTCGTATGCATCCCAATGCACAGGGCGGCATTTGTCATCATCCACAGATTGGGCATTTTGCCTATCAAAACTTTCGTTTATCAGATTGTATGTTGACCGTAGCATGGCGAGCAGCGCCATCTTGCGTAGGCTTTCAGTTTCCACAGATTCATATTATTCAGCATTAACATCGCAACGTCAGCGTAAATATCGCAATGCTAAGGCACAAAAAAGCCTATCCGAAGATAGGCTTGAATGTTGGTGTCAGCAGAAATGCATTAAGGAATTTCTTGCTCTTCACCTTCAAATTCAGGTTTGACTTGAACAATAAAGTCCTGACGGTTCAGACCGCGCCATACGGCAAAGGCTGTACCAATATAAATAGATGAATATGTTCCGACAAATACACCCACAAACATCGCAATCGAGAACCATTTCAGACCATCACCACCCATGATCATCATCGCGACTACAACCAATAATAGGGTCATAGAGGTGTGAATGGTACGACGTAAGGTTTCTGTCAGCGCAATGTTCACCACTTCAAGCGGTGTTGCACCACGGATTTTACGGAAGTTTTCACGAATACGGTCAGATACAACAATGTTATCGTTGAGTGAGAAGCCAATAATCGCCAATAACGCTGCCAATACAGTCAGGTCAAATGGCCATTGCATCATGGCAAAAATACCCAGTGTCACAATAATATCGTGGAACAATGACAGTACCGCACCCATTGCCAGTTTGAATTCAAAGCGAATGGTGACATAAACCAACATCAATAACAGTGCTAAAGCTACAGCGCCCGCAGAACGTACGTACAGCTCATTACCGACTTGACCACCAACCACATCTACCTTTGGCACAGTTGCCGTGTTATTTGGTAGTTGTACCGCAGCAGTAATTGCTTTGGTTAAGTCTTCTGCTTCAACATCTTCTTGCACAGGCATACGTACCATTAGGTCGCGGTCTGAACCAAGCGTTTGTACCACAGGGTCGTTAAAGCCTGCTTTGACCAATGCGTTAGAAACATCGGTGGCTTTTACTGGATTGCTATAGTTGAGTTCTGCAGCAATACCCCCAGTAAAGTCCAAACCTAAGTTTAAACCTTTGGTGGCAATGAAGAAGATACTGGCAACCGTTAATAGAATAGAAAGCAATGCCGCAGGCAAAGCAATCTTCATAAACGGAATCACGCGCTCATCATCAGGGCGGCCATATTTTTTTGAAGGCAGTTGAGTATTCTCAGTCATCAGTGATCTCCTTAAATGCTCAACTTTTTCAAGTTACGTTTTTTGCCGTAGATGATTTGTACAATTGCACGGGTCACTGTAATTGCAGTAAACATCGAGCAGACAATACCAATCATGAGCGTCACAGCAAAGCCTTTGATTGGACCTGTACCAATCGCAAACAGAATGAATGCCACCAAAAATGTGGTTAAGTTCGAGTCGAAAATAGTGTTATACGCTCGGTCATAACCTGCCACAATGGCTTGTTTTGGCGAGGCGCCCCACTTAATTTCCTCTCGTATTCGCTCACAAATCAAGACGTTGGCATCCACCGCCATACCAATGGTGATGACGATACCCGCAATACCTGGCAAGGTGAGTGATGCACCAATCCAAGACATGACGGTTAAAATCATGGCTAAGTTAAACACTAAAGCGAAGTTGGCAATCAGACCAAACAGACGGAAGAACACCACCATCCAGATTGCAACCAAAATGAAGCCAATCTGAGTCGACAATACGCCTTTATCAATGTTTTCTTGACCCAAGCTTGGACCAATCACACGTTCTTCAACAAAGTACATTGGCGCTGCCAAGGCACCTGCACGAAGCATTAAGGCCAATTCAGAGGCTTCTTGTGGGGAATCTAGACCTGTAATACGGAACTGCGAACCCAATACCGCCTGAATGGTTGCAGCATTAATGACGACAGATTCGGTATATGGGGTGCGTACTTCAGTTTGTGTGCCAGTTTCATCGGTCACATAGCTAATACGTTGTTTGTTTTCAATAAACAATACCGCCATACGTTTACCCACAGCGTTACGTGTCGCATCTGCCATGAGTTTACCGCCCGCAGCATCAAGGGTAATGTTAACTTCTGCACCGCCTGTATCTTGGCTAAAACCACTCGACGCATTTTGAACACGCTCACCCGTTAAAATACGGCTGCGGTTCAATAATAATTGGCGACCACTGTCCAAAGATTCAAAGGCAAACGCTTCTGTGCCAGGTGGTACTGTACCTGTAGTCTGACCTGTGTACGGATCAATATATTGATCATTTAAGTCAGACACCAAACGGAATTCGAGGTTCGCAGTACGACCGAGTACACGCTTCGCTTCAGCAGTATCTTGTACGCCTGGCAATTCCACTACAATACGGTTGCTACCTTGAGTTTGTACCAAAGCTTCAGCCACACCTAACTCGTTAATACGGTTACGTAAAGTAGTTAAGTTCTGATTGACCGCATACGACTGAATTTCCTGTTTACGGACATCGGTATAGTTCAGACGTAAGCTAGAGCCTTCTGTGGTGGCTACAGCTTGCTGTGTGTATTCATTGCCGTTACGACGCAAGAAATCCATCACTGCATCACGGTCTGCATTATTGGCAAACTGTAGGGTGATGGTGTTGTTATTCAGCGAAAGGCTATTAAATTTCAGCTTGTTGTCACGCAATTGACGGCGTAAATCGGTGGCTGAAGTTTCCATACGCTGGCTGATGGCCTTGTCCATATCCACTTCTAATAAGAAGTGCACACCACCACGTAAGTCCAGACCGAGTTTCATTGGTTTTGCACCAATTTTTTGTAGCCATTCTGGTGTGGTTGGCGCAAGGTTCAGCGCCACGACATAGTCATCACCTAAACCGCGACGTAAAGCTTCTTTGGCTTTGAGTTGGGCTTCTGAGGTGTCTAAACGCAACAATGCGGCATTGTTGGTAAAGCTGTTGTCATGACTGGCAATATTTTCTGATTGTAAAATTTGCTCTGCTTTTTGTATGATGCTTTGATCAATTTGGGTACCAGCTTTGGCACCTGAAATTTGAACAGCAGGTTCATCTGGATACAAGCTAGGCAGGGCATATAATGTACTCACCACAAGAACAACGAGGATGAGCAGATATTTCCATGCTGGGTAACGCATTTATTTTCTTCTTAAAATGAAAAAGTCGTGCGTGAGCACGACTCTTTTTGATTAAAGGTTGTTTAATGTGCCTTCAGGAAGAACTGAAATGACACTCGCGCGTTGTACTTTTACTTCTACACCACGGTTCAGCTCTACCACTGCAAAATCACCTTCAATTTTCGTGATTTTACCCATAAGACCACCTGCGAATACCACTTCACTGCCCACGCCCAAGCTTTCAATCAGTGTGCGATGCTCTTTGGCACGCTTTGATTGTGGACGCCAAATCAGGAAGTAGAAAATTGCAATGAAGACTGCAATCATTAAAAGGTTAGCCACAAGGCTTGGTTGTTGTGCAGCTTCACCTGCTGCGTGAGCGGTTGAAATAAAAAGGCTCATTTCATTTTCCTAAACTAAAAACTGGCGATCAGTGATCTGATAATAAATTGGGTTTGTTCTGCAATTTACCTTGTCTTTTTACTCAGCGCAAATACTGAAAAGACTAATCTTCAGGACAAGGCGGTACTTCTAAGCCACGACGGGCATAAAAGTCCTGTACAAATTCATCGAAAGTGCCGTTATCTAAGGCATTGCGAATATCTTGGGTAAAGCGTTGGTAATAACGTAAGTTATGAATAGTGCCCAACATTGACCCCAACATTTCGCCACATTTTTCTAAATGAAACAAATAAGCGCGGGTAAAGTTCTTGCAAGTATAGCAATCACAATGCGGATCGAGCGGGCTTTGGTCATGACGATACTTACTGTTACGAATACGCACCAAGCCATCGGTTACAAAGTAATGACCATTGCGCGCATTACGGGTTGGCATCACGCAGTCGAACATATCGACGCCACGACGAATTGCTTCCACAATATCTTCTGGCTTGCCGACGCCCATCAAATAACGTGGTTTATCTTCTGGCATTTTAGCTGGCAAATAATCCAGTACTTTGATCATTTCTTCTTTCGGTTCACCCACCGAAAGACCGCCAATGGCATAACCATCAAAACCAATTTCAAGTAAGCCGTTTAAAGATTCATCACGTAAATCTTCATACATACCGCCTTGAATAATTCCAAACAGCGCGTTGCTGTTTTGTAGTTCATCATGGTGATGGGTTTTACAGCGTTTTGCCCAGCGTAAAGACAATTGCAAAGATTTTTGTGCTTCTTCATGCGTTGCAGGATAAGGCGTACATTCGTCAAAAATCATCACGATGTCAGAGTTCAAAGTTTTTTGAATTTCCATCGAGATTTCAGGCGAAAGAAAAACCTTTGAGCCATCAATAGGCGAACGGAAGGTCACACCTTCTTCTTTAATTTTACGCATTGCGCCTAAGCTAAACACCTGAAAGCCACCAGAGTCAGTCAAAATAGGCTTATCCCATTTGATGAATTCATGTAGACCGCCGTGTTGCTGAATCACTTCTAGCCCTGGACGCAAATATAAATGAAAGGTATTGCCTAAAATAACCTGTGCCTGAATTTCTTCAATATCGCGTGGCAGCATGCCTTTGACTGTGCCATACGTCCCCACAGGCATAAACACAGGGGTTTCTACCACACCATGAGCAAGTGTTAAACGACCACGACGGGCGCGCCCCGACTGACCTAATTTCTCAAACTTCATATATGTTCCAAATCAAGGCGAAAAAACAGTTCGCTGATTGTTCATGCTAAAAGTGCACTATTTTCCTAGATTCTGCACGGAATTGCCAGTTGAGATACGTTTTCCTTGGTAAAAATTGCGAGTAAATATTTTGTTTAAATCCACTGCGTTTACATGGCGTAAAATTGCTGAATACGTTGGGTAATTTCTTCTTTATGTAAGGCAAACTCCCCTTGTTCATGGTTGTCCATTGCAGCAACGTGCTGAATTAAACGCTGAATATATAAATTACTGTCAATAAAACTCGGTTCTAATGTGAGCAAATAGGCTTCATGTGCAATGCTCAAATAATCATACGGTTCCACTTCTAAAAGTTGTGCCAGATCAATCAGCAAGTCTTTATCCACTTGTTGTAGTTTGAGCTTGGGTTGTGCGGTGGATTGTTCCATCGTGGTTTGAGGCGCTTTGTTGTGCAGGAATTCATCGAGCAAAGCACTTGGAGTGTTTAGAAATTGCGCTGAGTGGATTTCTACATCGACCTGTTTGGGCACATGAATAAAAAACAGAATTTGGCTTAAATCTAAGCCATAAGCGCCCGATAAAGATTGTTTAGCCTGCTGGAATATATCCAGTAAAAGTTCAAGATGGTTGTATTGCAGCGTGTCATTGGAATTCAGCAGAGGATTGCCATAGATATGTCGCTGTTTAAAATAATCTGCAAAAATATTTTTAAATTGATGCAGACCGCTAGAATTGTTGGCTTGAGTGCGATAACGCCATTTTTCTATATTCCATTTATTTACTTCAGATAAATATTGTGCTTCATCTTCCTGTTCATTAAACAGGCTGCGTTGGCTTGAAACAGCTAAATAATCGACCCCAAGATATTCATTAAAGACCAGTACACAGGCATAAATTTGGTCTTGTTCATATTGCTCATAGAGTTGGAAAAACTCTTGAATGAGGGTGTTTTTCAGGTTCTGAATATGTTCTAACATTTTATCGGCTTACTTTTTATTTTGGGATTTATGTTTTGAGTAATTGTTGTTTATATTTTGCTCAACCTCATGATTGTGTCAAAGCTGAGAAAAATGTCAATAAGACAAAACAAATTGTAGTCAAAGCTCACTTAAGTTGTTAAATTGTAATTAAAATCAATTCATAGAGGTGGGCTATGAGTGAATTAAACAGTGCACTAAAAGAAGCCCAATTCTATAAAACACTTTTGGAAACCACGAATGCAATTCCGTGGCAGATTAACTGGAAAACCAAAGCTTTTAGCTATATTGGCCCACAAATTGAGTCTTTACTGGGTTGGACGCAAGACAGCTGGAAAACTGCACAAGATTGGATTGATCGGATGCATCCTGAAGATCGGGACAAGACCGTGAATATGTGTGTGAGTCTGTCCGATCAAGGCACAGACCACGAAGCGGATTATCGTGCCTTAACCGCTACAGGAGATTATGTCTGGATTCGTGATGTGGTGCATGTGATTCGTGAAAATAACGAAACTGTGGCGATTATTGGGTTTATGTTTGATATTTCTGCGCGTAAACAGATGGAGTTGGAACTTGAAGCGTTGAGTCGCAAAAATCTGGCTTTGAGTTTACAAGACCCGCTGACTTTGGTTGCCAATCGAAAGGCGCTCAGTGAGCGTATAGAGAACGAATTTAAACGTGCTGTGCGTCATCAACATGCATTGTCTCTCTTGTTTATCGACATCGATCATTTCAAGCCTTATAACGACAATTATGGACATTTACAGGGTGATCATTGTTTGATTAGTGTGGCGCAGTTGCTTAAACAATATTTTGCGCGTGCATCTGACTTTGTGGCTCGCTTTGGTGGCGAAGAATTTGTGGTGCTGTTGCCCGAAACACCATTGGCAGATGCTGTACAACTTGCTGAAAACTTTAGGCAGGCGGTGTATGCGCTAGAAATTCCACATACCAAGACTGGGGAAACGACCCAAGTCACTGTGAGTATTGGTGTAAATAGCTATGATCAAAATCAGCAATATCACAATGTGGTCGATTTTCTGCATTCAGCAGATGAATTGTTGTATCTGGCAAAAAATAAGGGACGTAATCAGGTGCAGTATCTGACACAGTCATGTGTTTAGTTGAAATCTGAAAAAAACAGCAAGCTTCGTGCTTGCTGTTTTTATTTATGTATTGAAAAATAATTTTAAATGAGTGGCTTAGCATTCAATGGCTTAAAAGTTTGGACGATAATCAAAACTTTGTGCTGCACTGTTGTCCCGAAAGGCGCGCACAGGTTTTTTCGCTGTGGTTGCAGTGTTAATCATGTTGTTGGGAAAGACCTGAATATAGTTATTAAACAACTCGACATTGCGGTTATAAATAGTAATCGCAGCACCGACATTTTCGTTCTGCTCATCAATTTCATGCATCATTTTTAAATACAATTGGTCGGCTTTGAGTTCAGGATAATTTTCGACCACCACATTCAAGCTGCGCATCAATTCTTTGCTCAAGGCTTCAACACGTTGTAACTGACTCACATCGGCATTGTTGATGTTCAGGTTCATAATATTTTGGCGTAGTTCAGTCACTTTTTCTAAAGTGCCTTTTTCCATGCCTGCATATTGTTCGACCACTGGTGCAAGTTCTTCGAGCGTTTTTAATTTCTGTCGTTCAAAACTGGTCACATCTGCCCAAGCGCGGATGGTGGCGTTGTGGTGGCGTACGATGTTGTTACGAATCATGATGCCCAGCATCACCAAGACGATGACAACCAAAAGAAAAATTGCGATACCCATGTTTTGCCCCAAGACGATTTTCTTAGTCCAGAAAATCAATCAAATCTGTCTGTAATTGTTCTAAATAAGGTAATTTAAAAGTGCGTAAGTGTCCACGCAATGCGGAAATATCTTGAATATTTTTTGCTTTACTGGAAATTTCAAACAAGTTGCGATTACCTAAAAAACAGAGCGTGTTCCGCTCAGGGTGAAATAACAAATCACCTTGCTGATGCTGAAAAAAATCATCCAGTTTTAACACCATTGCAGGGCTGAGCGTACGCGCCAGTTGAATTGCATCACTGCCAAAAAAGTTGAGTTTTTGATTCAGACAAATATCACTGGTATGCCACGGCACATGATAAGGCGCACCAAAGGTTTTATTGTTTGAGGTAACGGCTAAACCTTGTAGCTGCACATCAAAGACAAATACGCCCGATAAATGTCGCACCACTTCACGTACTTTGTAGTCATTGCCATTTTGATCTTTAATGCGGGTTTCACTGACATAGCGATATTCAAATACCAAAACCTGATGCTGCTTGCCTTGTTGATCTTGCCAAACTGTACTAGCGTAGCGGCGAATTTCATTGGACAGATTCCCCAAATTAAATAAAGGGAACAGACTTTTTAAATGGGCAATCAAATAAACGGGTTGTAAGGTTCGGGCAAGATGTTGCGGTGGTTGCTGCCATGCCAGTTGATAGCGCTGTGCAATGCTTTCTTGTTCTAAAAAAGTGATGACTTCTTCAATGGGGTCGTCTTGTTCATAGGTAATAAATGCCCAGAAGATACAGCCTAACCCAATCAGCAAGCAGAATTGCAGCCAAATATTACTCGGTTGAATCAAGAGCAATAAACAGAACAACACACCTATAATGCCAAGCAGGACAGGCAAAACATTTTCAAACTTGAGGGTGATGTCATCTTGCCAAGGGTGTAAGCCATCTAAAATATCTTGATGGCTTTGTGCTTTTTTTCCAATATCCCATAACCGCGCGATATTACGAAATACCCGCTGATTCTTCTTGCGTCGAATATGAATGGAGTGTTGCACGGTATCGAGCGGCATGGTGGTTTCTTTTACAGTTTGAAAATTAAGTCTGAGCTTGATCAATCAGCATGGCATCGCCATAGCTAAAGAAACGATAGCGTTCCGCCACAGCATGTTGATACGCCTGCATGACATTTTCACGGCTTGAAAGCGCAGATACCAACATTAATAAGGTGGATTCAGGCAAGTGGAAATTGGTGATTAGACGATCCACCACTTTAAACTGATAACCTGGGTAAATAAAAATTTGCGTATCACCCGACCACGCTGCAAGTTTGCCTGCATGGGCTTGGGCAGCACTTTCCACGGCACGGGTGGCAGTTGTGCCCACTGAAATAACTTTGTTGCCTCGTGCTTTGGTTTCACGAATCAGCGCTACGGCAGCTTCAGAAACTTCACACCATTCACTGTGCATGATGTGATTGGCAATATCATCGGTACGTACAGGCAGGAATGTACCTGCGCCCACGTGCAAGGTCACAAAGGTTTTTTGAATGCCTTTATCTGCTAGCTGTTGCAGCAAGGCTTCATCAAAGTGTAAGCTGGCAGTGGGTGCGGCAACACTGGCGAGTTTTGTCGGGTCGTTAAATACGGTTTGATAACGCTCGGTATCAATCGCTTCTGCTTCACGGTTAAAGTAGGGTGGAATCGGTAACTGACCGTAGGCATCCAATACGTCTAAAATAGGCTGCGAAAACTCGACAATAAATAAGTTTTCATGGCGACCTTGTACGGTCACTTTTACGGCATCAGGCCCAATAAACAGTTCTGCACCAGCTTTTGGTGAGTTGCTGGCTCTAATATGACAATGAGCAATAAATTGATCTTGCAGACGTTCAACTAAAACTTCTACTGCACCGCCTGTGGCACGTTTACCTTTAAGACGCGCTTTCATGACTTTGGTATCGTTAAGTACCAGTAAATCGCCCGCTTCGAGTAAATTCAGTAAGTCGGTAAATTGATGGTCATGATACTGACCTTGAGCATCAAGATGCAGCAGACGAGAGGCGCTACGACTTGCTAGTGGGTAACGAGCAATGAGTTCATCGGGGAGATTAAAATTAAAGTCAGAAAGCTGCATGATAAAAACAAGTTAGAACACTGGGAAAACTGCGCCTAGTATATGCTTTTTTAGGTTTTATGGATGAAATTGGTCGATTATAAATCAAAAAAATGACAGCTGATTTAATTTTAAACAATTGCAAAAAACTTGCGTTGACAAGCTGTCAAAAAAGTTTATTATACCCATCAACACCTACCCGAGGTGGTGAAATTGGTAGACGCGGCGGACTCAAAATCCGCTGTCAGAGATGACGTGTCGGTTCGAGTCCGACCCTCGGGACCATATAAAGGAAAAGCCCTCAAGCATATTAAGACTTGGGGGCTTTTTTTATTGTCTGAACTTTATCCAATGATTTGAATATCCTTAAGTTTTTATATGAAGATTGTCGTTTGCTTCAATTTAACTTTTGGGACTCATAGATAAGAATGGGTATACAGAATAAGAAATAAAGATATATGTGAAGATATAGCTCACCTATTCAGTCTTTATCAATTTACTGCCAACAAAAAACCAGTGCTTTCACACTGGTTTTTTGTAGAACAGGCACTGAATCGTATCAGTGCGATATCATCGCATTAAATAGTTTCAAGTGCAGCATTGAATGTTGCGCTTGGACGCATTACTGCATTCACTTTAGCTTGATCTACTGCGTAGTAACCACCGATATCAACCGATTTACCTTGTACTTCCGCAAGTTCAGCAACAATTTTGTCTTCGTTTGCAGCTAAAGCTTGTGCAAGTGGTGCAAACTTCGCTTTCAACTCAGCATCTTCATCTTGAGCAGCAAGTGCTTCTGCCCAGAATTTTGCCAAGTAGAAGTGGCTGCCACGGTTGTCCAGTTCGCCAGTACGACGTGATGGAGACTTGTCGTTATCAAGTAATTTGCTGGTCGCTTGATCAAGAGTTGATGCAAGTAATTTCGCACGAGTATTATCTTCTTTAATACCCATTTCTTCTAAAGAAGCAGCAAGCGCAAGGAACTCACCTAATGAATCCCAACGTAAGTGGTTTTCTTCAACAAGTTGTTGTACGTGTTTAGGCGCAGAACCACCCGCACCAGTTTCGTACATACCACCACCCGCCATTAACGGAACGATAGATAACATTTTCGCAGAAGTACCAAGCTCCATAATTGGGAACAAGTCAGTGAGGTAGTCACGTAAGATGTTACCTGTTACAGAAATGGTGTCTAAACCACGCGCAACACGCTCAAGTGTATAACGCATCGCACGAACTTGTGACATGATTTGAATATCTAAACCAGTCGTGTCGTGATCTTTTAAGTATTTTTGAACTTTCTTGATCACTTCGTTTTCGTGTGGACGGTACGGGTCTAACCAGAAAATTGCTGGCATACCAGAGTTACGTGCACGTGTTACTGCAAGTTTAACCCAGTCGCGAATAGGTGCATCTTTCACCTGACACATACGCCAGATGTCGCCTTCTTCTACGTTTTGAGTCATCAACACTTCACCAGTGTCAATATCAGTGATGTTTGCAACACCTGCAGCAGGAACTTCAAAAGTCTTGTCGTGTGAGCCGTATTCTTCAGCTTTTTGCGCCATCAAACCTACGTTTGGCACAGTACCCATCGTACGTGGGTCGAAGTTACCATTCCACTTACAGAAATTGATCATTTCTTGGTAAATACGCGCGAAAGTAGATTCAGGCATTACTGCTTTACAGTCGTAAGGTTTACCGTCAGCACCCCACATTTTACCGCCACCACGAATCATTGCAGGCATAGAAGCATCTACAATTACGTCGTTTGGAGAGTGGAAGTTGGTGATGCCTTTTGCAGAATCCACCATTGCAAGTGCAGGGCGGTGTTCTTGGCATGCGTGTAAATCTTCGATGATTTCTTCACGTAAAGAAGTTGGTAAGGTTTCGATCTTTTCATAAAGACCTGCCATACCGTTGTTGACGTTAATGCCAAGTTCTTCAAACAATTTACCGTGTTTTTCAAACGCTTCTTTATAGTAAATTTTCACACAGTGACCGAATACAATCGGGTGTGAAACTTTCATCATGGTCGCTTTTACGTGTAAAGAGAACAAAATGCCTGCTTCTTTACAATCATCCAATTCTTTTTCATAGAAGTCGCAAAGCGCTTTCTTGCTCATGAACATAGAATCGATGATTTCGCCGTCAAGTAACGCTACTTTTTCTTTCAGTACAATGGTTTCACCAGATTGAGTGATGAGTTCCATTTTTACGTTACGTGCGCGGTCAAGCGTCATCGATTTTTCGCCATGGTAGAAGTCGCCTTCATCCATGTGTGAAACGTGAGTTTGTGACCATTGCTTCCATTCACCCATAGAGTGCGGGTGTTTTTTCGCATAGTTTTTCACTGCAGCAGGTGCACGACGGTCAGAGTTACCTTCACGTAATACAGGGTTTACTGCTGAGCCTAAGCATTTGCCAAAACGAGCGCGTAAAGCTTTATCTTCTGCAGTATTTTCATTTTCAGGATAGTCAGGAATTGCATAGCCTTTTGCTTGTAATTCCTTGATACATGCAACTAACTGAGCAACTGAAGCACTGATGTTTGGAAGTTTGATGATATTGGTATCTGGATCTTGCGTGAGACGTCCAAGCTCTGCGAGGTTGTCGGCTACCTTCTGTTCTTCGCTTAGGTATTCCGAGAATTCAGAGAGTACGCGTGCTGCTACAGAGATATCACTCTTGACAATCTCGATGCCAGCAGGCTTAGTAAAGGTCTCAATGATCGGCAGTAGAGAGTAGGTCGCCAACAATGGCGCCTCATCGGTCAGTGTGTAAATGATTTTTGACTTTCCACCAGCCATATATAGCCCCTTGCTTTGATTGAGTTTTTTAGGAGCGAGATGATGACTCAGCCCCTGCGAACCGATTTGCCTAATTTAACCTTGAGAGTATCGACTCTCTATGCATTTCAGTCAACGTAATTACAGTGATGACGCCATTTCGCTACGAAATGATGTGTCGCATTTGTGCGAGTCAAGACACGGCTTAATGTAAAAATGAGCCTATTTAAACTTAAAAATCGCCTTGAGTATTTACTGTTGAAATACTAATCAAATCGTATGATGAAGATATGACATCAAAAATATATGTATATTTTATTATAAATTAACCAGTTGAGGGTTCGACTTAAGTCGAATGTTTGATAAATAACCGATGAAAATGATAGGTGGATATATTTATTCTATTTATTTTATATGTTTATCAATATGTTGCTTCTATTTTTTACAGTGTGATGCAATGTAAACTCTTGTATAGAAGTTGAGATTTTCTTCAAAAACGGAGGGAAATCTACAGATAAAAAGCCTGATTTATATTTTAAAAGTTTAGATCTATTTTTATGGTCCAAATTTTACAAAAATAAGCGTATTTTTTAGCGGGTTTGTAGCACCGTTTGATCCATCAAAAATCATAATCAAGCGTGAGCTAAACCCTTGTTAATCCATAGATGAAAAAATCAAGTAGTAAAGAAGAAATGCCGAGTTGTTACGCAGTTTTTTAAATTAGTTTGAAAGCTTGTGTTTTGTGTTAAAGTTTGTAGGTTAACTCTGAATTCAGTGGATGAGTTTTGTAGACAAAATAATTCATAGGCGCGGCACACTTTAATTAACGAGGCAAAAATGAAAATACAGTTGCTGGAAATTGGTCCTGAAACGGAGCAACTCAGTGCTTGCACACTCTCGTTATTATTGGGTGTACATACGCCAAGTAACCAAATTGATGGTTTTTTGAAGTTTGCCCGTCAAATGCTGCAAGTAGATCATGCCATTTTGACTTTTAAAAATGAGCCGTACATCTGGTATTCCACCAATCAAGTTTTTAAAGCCTTTCGTGCCAACCCAAACGCACGGTTAGACGCTTTCTTTCAAGGTCAGCAACTGATTGAACCTCAACATCCTCAATATGCAAATTTTGTGCAGCACATCGCAAGTTTGGGGATAGAAGCCGCGCGCCTAATCGCACTGGATTTACTCAAAACCGATGGCGAGTCGATTGGGCAGTTGTTGTTATTTGATCATCGTGAAGAAGCGTTTAGTTTAGGTGCTTTGCCGACAGTGGCGGAGTTTGCTGCAGGTTTGGTGCGTTATATTGAATTAAAAGTTGATTATGCAAGCTTAAAAGAACTGTATGAACAGCAGTCTGCATTGAATTTTAGTAAAACCAAATTTTTCCAAATTATTGCGCATGATTTGCGCGCGCCATTTCATGGCTTATTGGGGTTTTCGGAAGTTTTAGCGCAAGAGCGCGAAACTTTGGATGATTCTAGTATTCAAAATATTGCCGACTATTTATTCGACACAGCACAATCGACCTATAACTTGCTAGAAAGTTTATTGAATTGGGCGATGGCAGAGGGTGGACGCTTTGTGTATCACCCAATTAATTTTGAGTTAAAGCAATCGACCAAAATTGTTTGCGATGTGTTGAAAAGTTTGGCAATCAAGAAAAATATTGAACTGATTGATCAAGTTGAAGAAGGCATTAAAGTTTATGCCGACATCAATATGATTACCTCGGTGATTCAAAATTTGGTGTCGAATGCGCTGAAATTTACCTTTACCGATGGCACAGGCAAAGTCATTTTACGTGCAGAGCAAACAGAAACCAGTGTGGATATTTATATTCAAGATACGGGTTTGGGCATGACTGCACAACAACTCGAAACGCTGTTCGAGCCTAAACTTACTGTTAGTTTTAAAGGCACTGCAGGTGAAAAGGGTATTGGTTTAGGTTTGGTGTTGTGTAAGCGTTTTGTCGATTTGAACCACGGGCAAATTGTGGTGGAATCGAAAGAAGGTGTGGGAACGACTTTTAAAGTCAGTTTGCCAATTGCGACCAGTAGCCATCAAGTATTAAGTAAAGAAGCGTTATTATCTGAGAAAACTTAATTTCAAAGTTTATATACAAAGCAAGCAAAAGCCTGTGGATGTTTAAAATCATCCACAGGCTTTTTTTATCGTGATCAATTTAGATCAACTCTTGCATTATTGAATGTTTTGAATCGGACTACCACCCAACGCTTGCAATAAAGTCACATAGGCGTTGTATTGGTTTTGCTTGGTCTGCAATAAACTTAAACGTGCATTGCGGGTGGTTTCTTGTGCATCTAGCAGGTTTTTTAAGGTAATCGCACCATGCCGATAACGCACCTCAGTTAAGCGTTCAGTTTTCTCTGCCAGTGCTAAATTGCGGCTTTGCAGCGCGACTTGTTGATTCAGCGCGGTTCGTGCTGACAGTGCATTTTCGACATCGGCAAAGGCTTTATATAAAGTTTGTCGATATTGCACAATGGCTTTTTCATATTCCAAAGCATTCACTTTTAGATCGCGCTGCATATCATTCCATTGCAAAAATGGCAGGGTTAAACCTGCACCTAAAGTGGCAATTGGGTTTTTTAGGGCATCGCTTAAAGAGGTATGCGCGCCTGTACCGACACCTGTACTGAGTGTGCCTGTAAGACTGATGGATGGGTAATAACTGGCTCGATTGGCATCTTTATTGGCCAAGGCTTTACGTAAACGTAATTCGGCTGCACGTAAGTCGGGACGACGTGACAGCAGTTCTGCAGGTAAGCCAGCAGTAATATTCGGTAAACGAACAGCGGCTAAACTCTGTGGTTCATTGATATTCAACATTTGCACAGGTTGATGCAGTAAAACTGCCAAGGCGGTGCGTGTTTCAACTTTTTGCTGTGCAATTTGGCTCAAGGTTGATTTTTGACTTTGCAGGGCTTGTTCGGCTTGGTTTAAATCCAATCCTGAAACTGCACCCGCGCGATATTGCGCACTGACCAATTGATACGTTTTTTGCGTACTGGCAAGGTTTTGTTGTGCGACAACATAGCGTTCATTTAAATAACCCAATTGCCAATATAAATTGGCAGTGGTTGCAATCAGGCTTTGTGCGGTGGCTTGTAAGTCTTGTTCGGTGGCTAAGGCTTCCCAACGTGCAGCTTCAGTCTGATTGGCAAGTTTACCGAATAAGTCCAATTCATAGCTCAGTCCGGGATAATTCAGCGAAATCCCACGCGCTGTATCACCATTGCCCTCTAAACTAAATTGATGCCCTGTAGAAATACCTGCATTGCCAATCCGGACACCTTGCTGACTTTGGCTTTGTTTGGCTTGTAATCTGGCTTGTTGTAAATTCAGTCCTGCAACCGCGAGGTCACTGTTACGCGCCAAGACTTGTTCAACCAATTGATTTAAAGCAGCATCGTGAAAGAGTGTCCACCAACGGTCTGTATTTAGTTGTGCAAGGACTTGCTGGCTTTTTTGCTGCTGCTCAAACTGTTGAGGAATATTTACAGCAGGTGCCTGATAAGGTGTTTTGACTACGGCTGCACAACCCACTAAGCTGCTGCCAAGAAAAAGCGCAGTGACGAGTTGGCTGAATTGTCGTGACTTCTGGTTAAATCGCATCATCATTCCTTACTCTAATTCCTTACTCTCTAGATAGCGCATCGACAGGGTTCAGTTGGGCAGCATTACGTGCAGGAATAAAACCGAACACAATTCCAATCAGGCTTGAACAGACAAAAGCGGCTACAATCGAGGTGGTGGAGTACGCCATTTGAAAGGTTCCACCTGCCACATGATTAATCAATTGCCCAATTCCGAGTGCGAGCAAGACGCCAAGTACACCGCCTAAAATACACACTAAAATGGCTTCAATTAAAAATTGCTGCAAAATATCGCTTTGTCGTGCGCCGACTGCCATGCGTACCCCAATTTCTTGGGTGCGTTCTGTGACAGAGACCAACATGATGTTCATTACGCCAATTCCACCGACCACCAGTGAAATCACTGCAATAGCAGAAACCAGTAAGGTCATGGTGGCGGTAGTTTGTTGGATGGTTTCACGGATACTGTCGGCATTTTGAGTAAATACATCCTGCGCACCATGACGCTGTACCAACAGACTTAGGATGGCATTTTCTGCTGCAGCACTTGGATATTCATCTTTGACTCGTACAATAATGCTGCGCACATGGCTTTGGCCAAGCATGCGGCTCATTACCGTAGAGTAGGGCAAATACACATTTAAGCTGTCGGCATTGCCCATCATGCTTTTTTGTTCTTCGACCACGCCAATAATACGGCTGGGTACGCTGCCCAATAAAATTACTTGCCCGACAGGGTTGCTGCCATCACTAAAAAATGTATTTTTGGTGTTGTGATCAATCACCACATCTTGCGCTTGTTCCAGCACGCTGTGTTTGTCAAAAGACTGACCCGACTGGAAGTTCATGCCGCGCACATAGAAAAAGTCTTCGCTCACACCATTGACTGTGGCAGAAGCCTCGGTGTCTTTAAAACGTACTGTGACGTTGCTATTGACCGATGGGCTGACCCCATCCACATAAGGTTGTTCTGCCAAAGCATCGGCATCGGCAGGAATTAGGGTTTTAAGCTGAGATGAGCGCGAGGTATCACCAAAACCACGTCCCTGAAACACGGTAATGGTGTTGGTACCTAAACTGCTGATGTTCTCTAAAATTTGTTTCTGTGAACCATTGCCAAGTGCCACAACAGATACAACCGAAGCGATCCCGATAATAATCCCGAGCATGGTTAAAAAGGTGCGCATGCGATGCGCATTCATCGCCAGTAGCGCCATGCGGAAGGCTTCACCTAAACGATCAAATATAGAACGCCAAGCTGAAGTTCTTTTTTGTGGCGGATGTTGCAAGGTTTGTTGGGCAATATCATCCTGATCGGCAGGTGTGTTGGGCTGATCAGAAATAATAAGCCCATCACTGATTTCAATAATCCGTGTGGCATTTTTAGCGACATTATGGTCATGTGTGACCAAGATGATGGTGTGACCTTTGGTATTTAGCTCACGCAAAATCCGCATCACTTCAATACCGCTATTCTTGTCGAGTGCACCTGTGGGTTCATCGGCAAGAATCACATCGCCACCATTCATCAAGGCACGTGCAATGGATACACGTTGTTGTTGCCCACCTGAAAGCTGACTTGGGCGGTTTTGGGTTTTATCGGCTAGACCTAAGTCACTGAGCAGCGCAGTCGCGCGTGCTTGTCGTTCTTCAACATCGGCACCTGCATAAATTGCAGGCACTTCGACGTTGCCCGCAGCGCTTAAATCACCCAATAAGTGATAGCGCTGGAAAATAAAACCAAAATATTCACGACGTAGCTGTGCCAGTTCATCGGCTTCAAGTTGTCGGGTTTCACGTCCTTTGACTTTATAGCTGCCAGTGGTGGGTTGATCCAGACAGCCCAAAATATTCATGAGGGTGGATTTTCCCGAACCCGACTGACCTACAATCGCAACCAATTCACCTGGGTAAATCTTCAGATCAATGCCTTTGAGAATCTGCACTGTAGATTCACCCGCAGGGAATTCACGGGTCAGATTGGTGACCTCTAACAGAGGTTGTGACTGACTCATCTTACATTCTCACTGATGGGCCAACACGACCACCACGCTTCGCCGCATCGTTTGAGGTATCGGAACCATCGGCAATAATGACTTGATCGCCCAGTTTTAGGCCACGAATGACTTGTACTGTTGCGCGGTTGTTTAAGCCAAGCAATACCGATTGTGGTCGAGCTGAACCATCGGCTTGCAGCACGCGTACCATGCCTAAAGAGGCTTTACCTTGATCAACCAAGGCTTTTTCATTGGTAGTCAATTCCAAGCGGGCAGGGCGTTTGCTAGAACTGGCATCGGTATTGTCGCGCTCAGCACGTACGTTGCTGTCTGAATTATTGCTGTTGCCACGACTGCGTGAACGGTTTACACCTTGTACCGCAGCAGCAGGAATGGTCAGCACATTGCGTGCCTCTGCCAATACAATGGACACTTGTGCGGTCATATTGATGCGTAGCTTGCCGTCTTCATTTGGTACGTCAAATAAAGCGTTGTAGTACACGGCAGAACTTGAAGATGATGACGTATTGTTATTGCTTTCGGTATTGATGGATTTGGGTGCAGGTTCTACCTGACGTAAAGTAGCGTAATGTTTTTTCTCACTGTTGCCCAAGGTGGTGAAATAGACCGTTTGTCCCTCTTCGACCTTCATTACATCCGCTTCAGAAATTTCTGCTTTTACAGTCATGGTGTCAAGTTTGGCTAATTTAACAATCGTGGGTGCACTTTGATTGGCGTTCACGGTTTGACCTTCTTCGGTCACAATTGCAACGACAGTGCCATCCATTGGGGCAAGAATACGGGTATAACCTAAATTTTCTTTAGACGTGTCTAAAGTTAGGCGTGACTGTTCAATTTGAGCGTTAATGGCAGCAATTTCTGCTTGTGAAGTTTTATAGTTGGCTAAGGCAGTTTCAAGTTCGGCACGTGAGGTCGCATCTTGCGCATACATGGCTTGTTGACGCTGATATTCTGCTGCGACTTTAGCAAGATTAGCTTGTCGAACCGCCAATTGTGCCTGTTGGTTTTTAATGCTGGCTTGTGCTGTTTTAAACTCGTTTTCCTGTCGTACAGAGTCAATTTGGGCAATCAACTGTCCTTGTTTGACCTGATCGCCTAACTGAACATACATTTTTTTGACTTGACCCGAAACTTGCGCACCAACACTGACCATTTTGGTGGCTTCAAGTACGCCTGTTGCCAACACCGCACTTTCAATATCTCCACGGCTCACTTCGGCAGTAATGTATTGCGGTTGTTGTTCTTTGGGTTTTAAAAAATACCAAGCGGCAAGTGCCAGCATTAGCGCAATGATAATTCCCGCAATAAGTTTGGTCGATTTTATTTTTGGCATGAGTCAAAAAACAGAAAAAGAAATTAAAAGGATTATAGAAGTGAAATAAGGATAAATCGTGAATTTTTTGAAGAAACTGCAAATGAGAATTATTTATTAGTGGTTTGAGCTAGATTTAATACAGTCTGAGTACGGTATTACATCCATAAAAAAAGTGAAAATAGCATCTGTTAACGAGGTGGGATAGTTTGTTTCATCTCTATGATAATTTTATGAATTTTTATGATAAATGCTGAAAAATACAACTATGGTCTAAGTTGCTTAAAAAACCTTATTTTCTATATGGATTTAAGAATTAAAAGCAGCTAGTATCAAATTCCATAAAATAATTATGGATTTAATCATTAGGATAATACGGCATCGGGACGATGCAATAAAACATGACTTTAAGCAAAAAATCTGAGGGGTAAATCATGGAGTGGAGTGAGAAATTTAATATCGGAATTGATGTGATTGACAATCAACATCGACAAATTCTGGACTATATTAATGCGCTGGAAAAAATTCGGGCGACAGGTGCGCGGGAGCAAATCAAAGAAGTCTTGGATGACTTGATTGACTATACGCAATCGCATTTTAGCTTTGAAGAAAACTTGTTGTCACAGGTCAATTATCAATACTTACCATCACATCGTGGTATTCACGAACTCTTTGTGAAGCGTTTGAATGATTGCCGTCAGCGTTTTGCCAATGGCGAATCGGTAGAACATGATTTGTATCGTTTGTTGTCTAAATGGTTGATTAACCATATTCAGCATGATGATCAGGATTATGTCGATGCGGTACGCGACAATATGCTGCATTATTTGCGTTCGCAGGAACAGAAAAAAGGTAAAAGTTGGTTTGCACGTTTCTTTAGCTAATCTTGCGATAAGTGGCTGACTTTAAAATTTATTTAATGAAGTCTGCTTAATTAAGCCGAGTGAGAAGCAAACAGTGTTTTACCACAGAGTTCTGTAATGGCTTGTAGCACCAAATGTTCAGGGTTTTCCTTGGACATCCCTTTAATGGAGGCATCAATACGCAATAATAGGGCGGGCCATTGCAAGAAACTATTTGGATTTAAACGTCGCAAAGCTTGCTGATACACACTGACTTTGTTTTTCCAAATGCCCAGTTGCAAAGCATTTTGTGGTTGTTCAAATAATTGCATCAGCAGGCGCATTTCTTTGCTGATGCTCCACAAAATTAAACTCATGGCTTCACCCGAAGCCATGAGGTATTGAAAAATTTTCATGGCTTGCGCTAGATTTCCCGCCAGTAAAGCATCATTTAAATCGTAAGTGCTATAACGGGATTGATCTTGTAAACAGGCATGTAAATGTTCAATCTGAATCTGCTGAATTTCAGGAAAGGTGTCACTGACCCGCATTAAGCTATTTTTGGCAGCCAAAAGGTTGTGTTCATGATGTTGTTCCAACCATTGCCACGCATCATGTCCCAATTGGATGCCAAGCTTTTCTGCTTCCAAACCTAAAATCTGCTGCCGATCTTTAGGATAATTCGCCGTGAGTGCAACATTGACCCCATTGGCATCAATCAACTGAAAAAAACTGGATTTCAGACTATTGTTGTCTTGTTTCGGCATTACCACCAACAGCAAGTTTTGTTCATTGTGTTGAATATAACTTTTCAGTTGTTTTAGTGTGCTGGCATCAGGCTTGATATTGCCGTGTACTTCAACCGCCAATTGACTCGAAAACAGTGACAGACTGTTTAAGGCATTGAATACATTTTTCCAATCGCTAACGCTATTTAAATCATAACGCTGACGTTCAATATCCTGTTTTTGCCAACTGGCACGAAAAGCATCCAGCAAGTTTTGTTCGAGTAAGGGTTCTTGACCATGCAAAATCCATACGCCACGTGCTTCATCGACACGTTTGAGGGCTTGTAGATAGTCAAGTTTCATAAAAAATTCGCACTCGAAAACTTATTTAGGGTTTGAATACACAGGTGGGTTGACCAAAGGTAAACGATTAGATGAAATTTGACGCACAATTTGCTGTGCTACATCATCAATAATGACTTCTTTTAAGAATTTTTGTTCCTGATCATCGGTATTCACAGTTGCGACATCGTATTGATAACTGCGCGTTGCCATGACGGTACGAGGTTCGGTGATCGGGTTGCCTTGCGCATCTTCAATACGGAAAGTCACACTCAAACGTAATAAGGTTTCTACCAGTTTGCCATTCAATTCCAAGCGACGTGGCGTATAGTCAAGTACACGCAGTACATAGGCATTAGGGTCATTGCTGAGTTGTACGCCCGCTGTACCCATGTGAATGGAAAGTTTTTCTTCTAATTCTTCAGCATTGCTCGGTAAAGCCAGACTCATTTTTGAATAAGCCACAGGTGCAATGCTTGGATTGGTGCCTTTAAGATGAAAACCACAGCCGACTAAGCCAGCACTGAGTCCACAAGTTAAAACAATGACTGCTAGACGTTGGCTAAAGTGCATGTGCTGTCCTCTGTAATATTCTTGAAAGTTTAAAAGCGGAAGTTGAGAATATCTTGATTGTAGGTGCAAAGCCCATTGACTGACAACGGGCTTTGTTTGGAAATTGTTTTAATTCCTTTTTTGTAGGAGGGTTTAGGGGGATTGTTTTATAAAATCCCTCCAAACCTCCCTTTAAAAAAGGGAGGTTTAAAAGCACTTAAACCACCAAATTCACTAGCTTATTCGGTACCACAATTTCTTTCTTGGTTGGCCCAGTCAAGAATGGTTGTACTTCTGGTAAGGCTTTGGCAAGTGCAAGAATGTCTTCTTTAGATGCATCTACTGCTACATCAAGCTTGCCGCGTAATTTACCATTTACCTGCACCACAATCGTTTGAGTATTGCGGGTTAATGCAGACTCATCGACCACAGGGAATAGGGTAGAGGTTAATTCAATGCCGAACTCAGCCAACAAGGTTTGGCTCAAGTGTGGTGCAAATGGTGCAAGCAAGGTCAATAAAGTCACAATTGCTTCACGTTCAACCGCAAGGTCTTGTTCGTTCTGCGCTTCAAACTTGTTGCAAGCATTCAAGAGTTCCATCAATGCTGCAATTGCAGTGTTGAACGCATGACGACGCTCAATATCATCGCCCACTTTTTGAATGGTTTCATGGGTTTTGCGACGTAAGTCTTGTGCTGCTGTAGCAAGTTTGCTGCTGTCAATTGCAGTTGCATTGCTGCCTTTTTCAAGGAAACCTGCCGCCAAACGCCAAACACGTTTTAAGAAGCGGTTCGCACCTTCAACGCCTGCATCTGACCATTCTAAAGACTGATCTGGTGGTGCAGCGAACATCATAAATACACGTGCAGTATCTGCGCCGTATTGGTCAATAATGGCTTGTGGGTCGATACCGTTATTTTTCGATTTCGACATTTTTTCCTGACCACCAACAATCACAGCTTGACCATCGCCTATGTATTTAGCCGAAAGAACGCGACCTTTTTCGTCTTTTTCAAGCTCGATATCGGCAGGGTTAAACCAAGTTTTCTTGCCGCTTTCTGCTTCGCGGTAGAAGGTGTCAGCCAAGACCATGCCTTGAGTCAGTAAGTTGGTAAATGGCTCATTGCCTTGTACCACGCCTTCATCACGCATAAGTTTGTGGAAGAAACGCGCGTACAATAAGTGCAAGATGGCGTGTTCTACACCACCAATATATTGATTGACTGGCAACCAAGTTTGTGCAGCTTCAGGCTTGACCATGCCACCTGTAAAGTCTGGAGATGCGTAACGTGCGTAATACCAAGATGACTCTACAAAAGTATCTAAGGTATCGGTTTCACGACGTGCTTCGCCACCACAGCATGGGCAAGTAGTTTGATAGAATTCAGGCATTTTATTTAACGGGTTGCCTGAGCCATCTGGCACAACATCGGTAGGTAAAATGACAGGAAGCTGATCTTCTGGAACTGGAACTTGTCCACATTTTTCACAGTTGATCATCGGAATTGGGCAGCCCCAGTAACGTTGGCGTGAAACACCCCAGTCACGTAAACGGAATTGTACTTTTACATTGGCTAAGCCTTGTGGCTCTAATTTCGCTAAAAGTGCATCAAAAGCCGCTTGGAAATCTAAACCATCAAATTCGCCTGAATTGACCAGTTTACCTTCTTTAGAACCGTACCATTCTTGCCATTGGGTTGTGTCAAAGTCCGCATCGTCTGCACCTTTGGCATCAATCACCTGAATAATTGGCAATTGGAATTTATTGGCAAACTCAAAATCACGCTCATCGTGTGAAGGTACAGCCATCACCGCGCCAGAACCGTAAGACATCAACACATAGTTGGCAATCCACACAGGTAATTCTTTACCTGTTACTGGATGCTTCACAAACAAGCCAGTCGCCATACCTTTTTTTTCGGCAGTGGCAAGGTCAGCTTCTGCCACAGAACCCATGCGGCATTCTTCAATAAAGGCTTTTAATTGTGCATTATTTTCTGCTGCTTTTAACGCCATTGGATGTTCTGCAGCAACAGCCACATAAGTTGCACCCATTAACGTGTCAGCACGCGTTGTAAATACAGTCAGACCATCTGCATAAATTTCAGGATTTGCCGATGGGAATGTGATTTCCATCCCTTGCGAACGCCCAATCCAGTTGCGCTGCATGGTCAAGACTTGCTGTGGCCAACCATCTTTTAAAGTTTCTAAATCGTCTAATAATTCTTGGGCATAATCGGTAATGCGGAAGTAGTACATTGGAATATCGCGTTTTTCTACCAATGCACCTGAACGCCAACCACGACCATTTTCGACCTGTTCATTGGCCAAAACTGTTTGATCGACAGGATCCCAGTTGACTGTCGAGAGTTTGCGATAAATTAACCCTTTTTTATACAGTTGCACGAATAACCATTGTTCCCAGTGGTAATACTCTGGGGTGCAAGTGGCAAATTCACGATCCCAATCTACTGCCAAACCTAGTTTTTTTAATTGGTCGCGCATGTAGGCGATATTTTCAAAAGTCCATTTAGCTGGGGCAACCTGATGCGCAATCGCTGCGTTTTCAGCAGGTAAACCAAAAGCATCCCAACCCATAGGTTGTAAGACTGTTTCACCTTTTAAACGGTGAAAACGGCTAATTACATCACCAATGGTGTAGTTACGCACGTGACCCATGTGCAGTTTGCCGCTTGGGTAAGGGAACATCGAGAGGATATAACGATGTGGACCTTCGACTGTGTCGGCAACTTTAAAGGCTTTACGAGATTCCCAGTCGCTTTGGACTTGGGGTTCAATCGCACTGGCTTGATATTCAGGGTCAATGTGAGTAGTCATAAGGTTAAATCAGGAATAAACGGTTAAAAAAAGTGTGTCACACAGCATAGCGCAAAATGCAGCTAAATTGAATTTTGCGCGTTGGATTGTGCAGGAAAATTTAAGCGAGTCGTACTTTATGGCTTAAAACTTAAAAAACTTGTGGGTTGGCACGTTCTTGTTGTGCCTGATTTAAAGCTGCATTGGCTTCACGTTGTTGCTGATCCATGGCTGGATTTCCTGCAGGATGATTTGTGGTAGGTGTCGCATGTTGGTTTGTTGTATTTGCAGCAGTAGGTGCAGGGTTGTCAGCAGGATTTGCAGGAGTGGCAACAGTAGGTGCTGAATTTTTCCAGCCGTAGGTATCGACTTTACCTTTTTTCTTGGCTGTTTTTGGTGGTGGTGTCGTGGTGTAATGGGTTGATCCATTTGCATCGACCCACTTGTAATATTGTTTTGCAGAAACTGAGCTAGTGGCAAAAATTAGAATCAAGCTTGCAGAAAGACAACTCAAGCGGATCATTGGCGTTTTCATGTTTGGAAGTCCTGAGCAAAAAAGGTAAATGGCAGAAAAACCAATTACAAAAAATCATGTTGGCTAAATTTTAGCAATAATTCCCCGTGAAGCTAGGATTTATTGACAATTTTTTGATGATTTTTATCTGCAATATCGCCTATTTAAAATTGGAGCATTGACTTGTCTATTTGCAAGTTAAAATAAGCTGAAATGCGTTGGTGAATCATAACCAAGCGATTTATATATTTTTTAATTCATTCTTTATTTTTATGTATGTGATATGAAAAAATTATAAAAAACTCAGCAAATCTCTGAAATTATTTGTTTTATATGGAAATATTGGACTTGGGATTAAATTGTGATGGATGACACAAAGCGTAAAAAATACCCAGTTTATAAATAAAGCAGAAAAAGCCGATTTTTAAACTTGACTTTAGTCGGGTAAACTACAAAAATGCACACTTTAGTTTTATGTGCCTTAGATCGATCACCCTTCGAATAAGTGTCATGTCATGCAATGGGCAACTTCTCTAGCCGAGAAGCTGAACAAAGCTTATAAAATGTGTTTACCCCAACACGTTTTAGATCTCATATTGCTTATACGGTAATCAGATCAGAAATTTTTCCTATTGCCATGAAAACTATGAAATATGTGTGCTATAACAGTGCAGGAATTAATGAACAAAACACTGCAGGTGTCTCCCATTTTGCAGTGACAAGACTAGGGTGAATCACGTTGGAACTTTTATCTGGTGGTGAAATGCTCGTTCGCGCATTGGCGGACGAAGGCGTTGAGCATGTTTTTGGATACCCAGGCGGCGCAGTACTTCATATTTACGATGCGTTCTTTCAACAAGACAAAATTAATCATTACCTTGTGCGCCATGAGCAAGCTGCTGGTCATATGGCAGATGCCTACTCGCGCGTAACAGGTAAAACTGGTGTGGTGCTGGTGACTTCAGGTCCTGGTGCAACCAACACGGTAACTCCAATTGCAACGGCTTATATGGACTCAATCCCAATGGTGATTTTGTCTGGTCAGGTTGCAACACACTTAATTGGTGAAGATGCCTTCCAAGAAACCGATATGGTGGGTATTTCACGTCCGATTGTAAAACACAGTTTCCAAGTGCGTCATGCAAGCGAAATTCCTTCAGTGATTAAGAAGGCATTCTATATTGCATCTTCAGGTCGTCCTGGTCCTGTGGTGGTTGATATTCCTAAGGATGCAACCAACCCAGCAGAAAAATTTGCTTACGAATACCCAGAAAAAGTGAAGATGCGTTCGTATCAACCGCCGCATCGTGGTCACTCAGGTCAAATTCGCAAAGCAATTGATGAGCTATTAAATGCCAAACGTCCTGTGATTTATTCAGGCGGTGGTGTTGTACAAGGCAATGCTTCTGAGCAATTGACTGAACTTGCACACATCTTGGGCTTCCCTGTAACCAATACATTAATGGGCTTGGGCGCGTTCCCGGGTAATGATCCACAATTTATTGGTATGTTGGGCATGCATGGTACGTATGAAGCCAACATGACCATGCACAATGCCGATGTGATTTTGTGTATTGGTGCGCGTTTTGATGACCGTGTAACCAATAACCCTGCAAAATTCTGTCCAAATGCTAAAGTCATTCATATTGACATTGACCCTGCGACAATTTCAAAAACCATCATGGCACACATTCCAATTGTAGGTGCGGTTGAACCTGTACTTCAGGAAATGTTGGTTCAATTGAAGCAATTAAATGTGTCCAAGCCAAACCCTGAAGCGATTGCTGCATGGTGGAATCAGATCAATGAATGGCGTAAAGTTCATGGTTTGAAATATGACAAACCAACCGATGGCACGATGAAGCCGCAACAAGTAGTTGAAGCTTTAGACAAAGTGACCAATGGTGATGCGATCATTACTTCTGACGTAGGTCAGCACCAAATGTTTGGCGCGAACTACTATAAGTACAAGCGTCCACGTCAATGGTTGAACTCTGGTGGTCTAGGTACTATGGGTGTAGGTTTACCGTATGCTATGGCGGCTAAACTGGCTTATCCAGATCAACAGGTTGTATGTATCACGGGTGAAGCATCGATTCAGATGTGTATCCAAGAGCTTTCTACCTGTAAGCAATATGGTTTAAACGTTAAGATCTTATGCTTGAATAACCAAGCTTTAGGTATGGTTAAACAATGGCAAGATATGAATTATGAAGGTCGTCACTCAAGTTCTTATGTTGACTCATTGCCTGACTTCCCTAAATTGATGGAAGCTTATGGTCACGTTGGTATTCAAATTAACCATGCCGATGAGCTTGAGTCTAAGCTTGCAGAAGCGATGGCGATTAATGACAAATGCGTATTCATTAACGTAATGGTTGACCGTACAGAGCACGTTTATCCGATGCAAATTGCGGGTCAATCCATGAAAGATATGTGGTTAGGTAAAGGGGAGCGCACAGAATGAGACACATTATTTCCGTTCTCGTTGAAAACGAATCAGGTGCGCTTTCTCGTTTAGTGGGTTTATTCTCTCAACGTGGTTATAACATTGAGACTTTAAACGTTGCGCCAACCGAAGACCCAACACTTTCACGTTTAACGCTTACAACTTATGGTGATGATCATAAAATTGAGCAAATCACCAAACAACTGAATAAATTGGTTGAAGTGGTTAAAGTGGTCGACCTGTCAGAAGGCCCGCATATTGAACGCGAATTGATGCTGATTAAAGTCAAAGCATCGGGTGCTGCACGTGCTGAAATTAAACGTACTGCAGACATCTTCCGTGGTCAAATTGTGGATGTCACACCAACGACTTATACGGTGCAGCTTGCGGGTACAACTGAAAAACTTGACGGTTTTATTGATGCGATTGCAGAAAATACGATTTTAGAAGTTGTACGTTCAGGTGTATCTGGTATTGCACGTGGCGAAAAAGTTTTAACCATTTAACTGAATTTAGTTAATTTTATTCATCGAATTCATTCCATCTCAAAGGATGGAGAGCTTGCTCAAGTACTGAATAGACAAGTACTTGAGTAAGATAGGAATCCTAAGCATTTTAGCGGAGACAGCAATGCAAATTTTTTACGATAAAGACTGCGACTTATCTATCATTCAATCTAAGAAAGTAGCGATCATTGGTTACGGTTCACAAGGTCACGCGCACGCGCTTAACCTTAAAGATTCAGGTGTTGACGTAACTGTAGGTTTACGTGCTGGTTCTGCTTCTTGGAAAAAAGCTGAAAATTCGGGTCTTAAAGTTTCTGAAGTTCCTGCTGCTGTTGCTCAAGCTGACTTAGTTATGATTTTGACTCCAGATGAGTTCCAATCACAACTTTATCGTGACGTAATCGAGCCAAATATCAAGCAAGGCGCAACTTTAGCATTTGCTCACGGCTTCTCTGTACTTTATAACCAAGTTGTTCCACGTGCAGACTTAGATGTAATCATGGTTGCACCTAAAGCACCTGGTCACACTGTACGTTCTGAATTCCAACGTGGTTCAGGTGTTCCTGATCTTATCGCGATTCATCAAGATGCTTCTGGTAATGCACGTAACGTTGCACTTTCTTACGCTTCAGGTGTAGGTGGTGGTCGTACAGGTATCATCGAAACTTCTTTCCGTGAAGAAACTGAAACTGACTTATTTGGTGAGCAAGCAGTTCTTTGTGGTGGTGCTGTTGAATTGGTTAAAATGGGCTTCGAAACTCTTGTTGAAGCTGGTTATGCACCAGAAATGGCTTACTTCGAATGCTTACACGAGCTTAAATTGATCGTTGACTTGATGTTCGAAGGCGGTATCGCTGACATGAACTATTCAGTATCTAACAACGCTGAATATGGCGAGTATGTAACGGGTACTGAAGTGATTAACGAACAGTCTCGTGAAGCAATGCGCAATGCACTTAAACGTATTCAATCTGGTGAATATGCGAAAATGTTCATCCAAGAAGGTGCGTTGAACTACCCATCAATGACAGCTCGTCGTCGTCAAAATGCGGCGCATGGTATCGAAGTTACGGGTAACAAATTACGTGCAATGATGCCTTGGATTCAAGCGAACAAGATTGTAGATAAAGAGAAAAACTAATTTCTCGAATCAGTCGATTTGAATGCGAAAACCCACTCAATTTGAGTGGGTTTTTATTTAATCATCCATCCCAAATACGTCGCGCGTATACACCTTGTTTTGCACATCATGAAGTAATGAACATTTACGGTTACAGACAATTAAATCAGCACGTTGTTTAAACTCGGCTAAATCGTGAATCACTTTGGAATTTAAAAACTTTTTCTGATCTAATTCGGGTTCATAAATAATCACTTTTATGCCATAGGCTTTCAGATATTGCATCACGCCTTGTATAGCAGAGGCACGAAAATTATCTGAACCACTTTTCATGGTCAGGCGATAAATCCCAACCACTTTGGGTTGCTGTTTGCGAATGGATTCTGCAATAAATTCTTGACGGGTTTGATTGGCATCTACCACGGCTTTAATCAAGTTGCTTGGAACTTGAGCATAGTTTGCCAGTAATTGTTTGGTGTCTTTGGGTAAGCAATATCCGCCATAACCGAAGGATGGGTTATTGTAAAACTGACCAATACGTGAGTCTAAACAGACACCATCAATAATTTGACGTGTGTCTAGGTTGTAGATTTGAGCATAGGTATCTAACTCATTGAAATAAGCGACACGCATCGCCAGAAAAGTATTGGCGAATAGCTTAATCGCTTCGGCTTCGGTAGCTTCGGTAAACAGCACTGGACAGTCTTTTATGATTGAGCCTTCTAACAGCATATTCGCAAAAAGTTTGGCACGTTCTGATTTTTCACCCACAATAATCCGCGAAGGATAAAGGTTGTCATGTAGCGCTTTACCTTCGCGCAAAAATTCAGGTGAAAAAATAATATTTTCGGTGTGATATTTTTGTTTGATGTGTTGGGTAAAACCTACAGGTACAGTGGATTTAATCACCATGGTTGCCAAAGGATTAATCGCCAATACATCTTGAATGACCGCTTCAACACTTTGTGTATTGAAGTAATTGGTTTCTGGGTCATAATCGGTAGGGGTGGCAATAATCACAAAATCGGCATGTTGATAGGCATCGATTTTGCAATGAGTGGCTTGAAAATTTAATTCTGATTTTGTTAAAAATTCAGAAATTTCTTGGTCGCGAATGGGTGAGATGCGTTGATTGAGTAGTTTAATTTTTTCTGCTTGAAGATCGTAGGCCACGACCTGATGATGTTGAGCAAAAATCATGGCATTAGATAAACCGACGTAACCTGTACCTGCAATTGCGATTTTCATATTCAATCAAATTTCTTATTATTTATATGTTTTTAATGTGGTGAAAATTTATTCAAGCCTTGTGACAGTTCAATGAAGTTTATATTTCGAGTCATTGAGGAGATGTAGCTTTGCTTACTTTAAATGCTTTGATAGAGTAAAATAATGCGATTCTTGCTTTAGATCTGGTGGGTGAATATGCATATTGTATATGTGAGTGATGGCAAGGCAGGTCATCGCTCTCAGGCATTAGGTCTTTTTAAGGCAATGCAAAAGCAAACACATATTGAGTTCACTTTTGAAGAAATTTCGATTGATCATTTACCATTGTTGAGTTTGTTGGCCGCATATAAGAAACAAAAACTTGCAGCAGTATCGCAGCCACCAGATTATATTGTTGGGGTAGGCAGTCATACGCAATTACGTGTTTTTTTGATGGGCAAGGTTTTTCCGCAAGCGAAAACCGTGATTTTAATGAAACCCAATTTTCCATTATCTTGGTTTGATCATGTGGTTATTCCTGAACATGATGGTGTTGCTAAACAGGGCAATGTGATTGTTACAAAAGGTGCGCTGAATCCAATTGAAAATGAGCAGCGACACATAGCAAACCGTATTTTGATCGCATTAGGTGGTTCATCTAAACGGCATGTATGGAATGCAGATAAGGTGTTGTCTGCGATTGGGCAGATCGTGCAGCAGAATATGCAGTGTGAGATTATTTTGACGAGTTCTAGGCGTACACCTGCAGATTTTTTAGCGACATTGGCTCAGCAAAGTTTTGCTTCACGACTACAAATTTTTCCAGTTGAAGAAACGCCGCAGGGTTGGATTTTTGAAGAGATGCAAAAAGCGGAAGCTGTATGGGTGACTGAAGATAGTGTATCTATGATATACGAGGCACTCACCGCAGGCTGTAAAGTGGGGCTTATTCAGATAGATCGAGCGAAAGAGGATCGTATCACGCGTTCGGTACAGCATTTGATTGATCAGAAACTTGTATCGAATGCTAGACAAATTGCTGAATTATATTCTACTACTGCTTTTAAAGAAGCTGAGCGTGTGGCGAATAGGATGCTAGGTAAATGAGATGTAGTTGTTTAAATTTTTATGATGGACTAGTTTATATCCTATTATTCTTTTTTAACAATGATTAAAATATACCAATCTATAAATGGAACATTCATTTGTTTCTTGAGTGATTTATGAAAATATTACATATTGCAAATTTTGGGTTTAACAAACAAGGTTCTCATTTTTATTGTACTGACCGTAAGATTTCTGCGGGTTTGATTGAAAATGGTCATTTTGTATATGACTTTAGTTTTCGTGATATGGCTAGAATGGGAACTATTTTTAAAACAAAAAAATTAGGGGCAAATTGGGCAAATAAAGAAGTTCTTAAAATAGTTTCTAATTTAGAACCAGATCTAGTTTTGATTGGACATAGCGATTTAATGAGTCCAACGGTGTTAAAAGAGATAAAGCAACAATTCCCAAAGACAAAAATTGCATTTTGGTATGTTGATCCTTTGTATTTGGAGCAAAAACTTGGTTTTGTTCGTGAATTTTCTCCATATTTAGATGCTATTTTTTGTACGACTGGTGGAGAATATCTTCAAAAATTGAAACAGCCAAATTTAAAAGTAGCTTATTTTCCTAACGTCGGGCATTCAAATGTTGAAATACTAAAACAATTTGAATCTACAAATATTGATAAAGAATTTATATTCTGTGGTGTTGTTTATAAAGAGCCAGAACGTGAAAAATTTTTGAAAGACTTGGCAAATACTCTCCAAGCACATTCATTGAAATACCAATATTATGGTTGTTTTGAGCAAGCTGGCGTGTATGGAAAAGGTTATTATAAAGTGCTTTCAGAAGCGCGTATGGGGTTAAATTATTCACGTAAAAACGATGTAACTTTATACAGTTCAGATCGTATTGTGCAGTTAACGGGTAATGGCCTATTGACTTTTAGCCCTCGTATCCCTGATTTTGAAAAACTGTATAGTGAACAAGAAATTGTCTATTTTAACGACCAAAATGATTTAGCTGAAAAAATTAAGTACTATGCAGATCATCCTGATGAGGCAAGAAAAATTGCAGAATTGGGTTGGAGCAAAACGCGTCATAGTTTTAATGCTAAACGTATTACTCAATTTATGCTTGAAGTTACTTTTGATCAGCCTTTATCTGAAGCATATGAGTGGGCACATGAGGTGTATATCTAATGTGGTTTATTTATGTGGTACTTGGTTTAATTGTTTTTGCTGCAATACTTTACTTATTAGGTAATTATACCTTTTGGTTACCATTACGCAGTGCGAAATTGCCACGTATTGTGATGTTGCATCAAGTAACTCCCCATGCAGAAGCTTCAGGTATGAATATGCCACCGGCTAAATTTGAACAGTTGTTGCAGTATTTGGTAAAAAAACAGGCTGTTTTTTGTTTCGTTTCCGAACTTGACCAGTATGAGGGGCAGAGTAATGTTTTTGCCCTGTCATTTGATGATGGCTTTCAGGATAACTACCAATATGCATTTCCTTTACTCAAAAAATATAATGCGAAAGCAACAATTTATTTAGCAACACAAATTGAAGGTATTGAGAAGTTAGATACAGCACAAATTCAAGAAATGTCAGCTTCGGGCTTAATTGAGTTTGGTGCACATACTCAGCATCATGTAAATTTGTTGAAATTATCTGATGAGGAAGCATTTGCAGAAATGCAGGCATCAAAAAAAGATGTAGAAGTTTTAGTAGGGAAATGTCCAAGCTTTGCTTATCCATTTGGGCGTTTTAATGACAAACATCAACAAATGGCAAAAAAAATTGGTTTTAAAAATGCTGTATCTACACGTAAAAAAGTAGAAGCTTATACAGAAACTAACCAATTTAATATTCCACGTGTCAGTACACATGGCGCAATGAATGCTTTGCAAATGCGTATTGCTTTAGCCAAAGGACGTTATAAATTATGATTCCGTGTAGTGTTTATATCGTAACCTTAAATTGTGCTGAATGGCTTGAGAGTACACTGGAAAGTGTAAAAGACTTTTCAGAGGTCATTATTTTAGACTCAGGCAGTACAGATCTTACTTATGCTATTGCAGAATCATTTCCCAATACGCGAATTTCTCATCAAGATTGGCAGGGGTATGCGGGTCAAAAAAGCTTAGCTTTAGCGCAATGTAAAAATGATTGGGTTTTAAATTTAGATGGTGATGAAGTTTTATCTTCTGAATTAAAAGCTGAAATTGAGCAAACGATACAAAGTAATCAATTGGATGCTTTAATTACACCAATTAACGATGTGTTTTTAGGTGTTCCCAATAGTAAATATACAAAAAAGCATGCCAAGGTACGTTTTTTTCGTAAATCTAAAGGGCGATATGACTTGGAAAATAAAGTGCATGAAAATGTGATTGTAGATGGTCAGAGTGTTCGTGCAGAAGGTGATATTTACCATTATGGTGAATCAAGTATTTTTGTTAAAGTTGAAAAGAATAATCAATATTCTGAATTAAAAGCACAAGAAAAATACCAAAAAGGTAAAGTGCCGAGTTTATTAAAGTTGGTTTTAGTTATGCCTCTTACTTTTATAAAGTCTTATTTTATTAGACGTAGCTGCTTAAATGGGTGGAGAGGCTTTGTAAACAGCATGGTAAATGCTTTTTATGCATTTTTAAAGGAAGCTAAATTATTTGAGCAACATCAAAAAATGAAAAATAAACAGGATAATCTATGAAGATTGTTCAAGTTTTGGCAACAAGTGGTGGTGTTGGTGGTTTAGAACAACACACTTTTAACTTGGTTAATGAATTATCTCAGCAACATGAAGTACATATTATTGCACACCCTTGCTACGCGGATAAATTTAATGCGCATGTATGTTTTCATGCTGTAGATTTTTCTCGTAGTCGTTGGAATATATTTTTACTTTGCCAGCTAAAATCTATTATTAATAAAATTCAGCCAGATATTGTACATGCACAAGCAGGAAAAGCTGCTGAATTGATCTCTAAAATAAGAACATGGCTAAAACCTGTTAAATTTGTAACAACAGTCCATGGTACGAAAAAGAACAAATCAATTTATACTTTTGCAGATGCCGTTATTGCAGTTAGTCAGGCTTTAACGCAGGGAATTCCTAGTGAAAAAGCGTATGTGGTTTATAATGGGGTATATACACAACCAAATTTATCTGACGAGCAAAAACAACAACTAAAGTCGGAAATCTACATTCAACATTCTTTATTAAATTCTTCTAAAAAAATAGTAATGTGTATCGGACGTTTAGAGCCTGTAAAAAATATAAGTTTACTACTTCACGCAATGTCTAATATAGATGCACATCTTTTTATTGTTGGTGATGGGTCATTGCGATCAGATTTAGAACAACAAACAGCAGCACAAAAAATGCAAGATCGTGTTGCTTTTTTAGGTTTTAGGACAGATGCTCGTGATTTAATCCAAATCGCTGATGTTGTTGTATTGTCCTCGGATCGTGAAGGATTTCCATTAGTGATGGTTGAAGCTTTACAAGCAAATAAAACGATGGCATCTACTCGTGTAAATGGTGTTATTGAATGGTTGCCAGAGCCATATCTTGCAAATATTGGACAAGCGAAAGAGTTGCAACAAGCAATAGAAAATGCTTTAACTGTACAAGCACAAGAAGATTTCTCCCCTTTATTTATGAAAGCAAAGCAAGAATTAACTGTTACAGCTATGGCACAGCAAACGCTCAATATTTATGAGCATTTGCTAAAATAGTTGTTTTGGGCTTATTTACTTTTTAACTGATAAGCGTATTGCATCTAAAACTACAAAATTATGTTCAACATTTATTGTATGGCAACCATCATCATTATTGTTCCATGTGGGTAAAACAACTTCTAAAAGTTGCTCTTTATATGAGGTTGGGCTAAGTTCAAGAATTTCTTTGAATTCAATATTTCCACCATAACGCTTTAATGAGTCTTGACTAGGTCGTATAAGTTTTTCTTTATAAATAAAAGGCTTACCAGCCATTCTGAATTGCTGATGACCTTTGCAGACTGGATTTTGTGGGTGTTCTTGCCAGTTAGGATTTAAAATATCTTCAGTAAAGAAAATATCTAAACGGTCACCAAATTTTTTGCAGTTTCTACGTGTGGACGTCAATAAATACCACATCCCGTCATGATGAAGAGGAGTGGTATCTACAGCATCAATATTTTCAAATAAGTTTGAATGTTTTTCCCATTTGAGAGGGAAATCAGTACATTTCCATAGTTCAATAGTTTTATTAGCACTGGTTTCAGGAATCATGTACCAGTTATTTTCTACCTTAAATACACAAGGATAAGATAGGTGATAATCTAATTTTAAAATAGTTTGTGGCTTTGAGTGGCTTCCATCTTTAAAAACCTCTAGGACTGATAAAAAGCCCACGGGATGAACATCATCTACTTCTTCAAAAAATATAAAGTGTTGATTATTCTCTTGTACATAAAAACAATCAGCAAAAGTGAATTTTTGAGGTGAATGAATTTCAAAAAGATCTTTTAGCTGTTTTTGATTGTTAAAGGATTCGTCTAACCAACCAAAACGCATATACCAGTGCGAATTAAATTTTTTTGCTTGTTGGTTTTGTTGAAATTTATACCATTTCTTTAAAATTGTACGCATCATAAAAATTGGATATATAAGACTATCTATCTAATTCTACATTAGATATTATGTTCAGCAATACAGCATTGGCTTATATGTATGAAAGTTTTTGTTATTAGTATCGAAGAAGAAAACTCTCTAAGACTAAATACATTTTTATGTCAGTCTTTTTTTCAGAATGGAAATTTAGAATATACAAAAGTTGGGGTGAAGGGGGGAGAACTTTCCGCAAAAGAATATTTTGAATTAGCTGTTAAAGGGCGTGATAAGCCATTAACACCAGGTGAGTTAGGCTGTACCTTATCACATTTGGCAGCATTAAAGAGGTTCTTGGAAACTAGTGATGAGTTTGCATTAATTTTAGAAGATGATGCTATTTTGAAAAATGATCTTTCATATCAAATGCTGAGTGACGGATTAAGCAAGATAGATTTGCCTAAAAATTTGCTATTAAGTATTGGTGGTATTCAAATGAAAGAATGCCGTAAAGTTAGAGGGAAATTTTGCGAATTTAGTCTATTAAATAAAAAAGTTTTAAAGGTGGTTCCTGATTTTTATCATCGAGTAAATTATACAGTATCTTATATCGTAGATCGAAAAATGGCGAAAACTTTATTGGAATATCATAAGCCAGTTAGACGTGCAGATGATTGGAGTTATCTATATGATTTTGACACTTCTTCTAACATTTTAATGACTTATCTTGTTGATCATCCTGTTATCGATAAAGGAGAGAGGGATCAGGGTTTAAGTATTATTGAAAGTGAAAGAAATACTACTGCTGACCTTCTCAAAAGTAAATATGGTACGAATTTGCGTAAGAGTATTGCTAAAATTAAATTCAAAAAGTTTACAATTTAAAGGTTATTTTTTTCATGATTAAAGTCTTAGTTTCCTTCGGTACTCGTCCTGAAGCGATAAAAATGATTCCTTTAATTCAATGTCTGAAAAAAGATAGTAGATTTGAAGTAAAGGTATTGGTGACGGCACAACATCGTGAAATGTTAGATCAAGTGTTGGAAATTTTTAATATTATTCCTGACTTTGATTTGGACTTAATGAGAGAGAATCAAAGCCTTAGTCTACTTGCATCAAATATTTTAAAAAAAATGGATGATATTTACAAAAAATTTCATCCTAATATTGTATTGGTACATGGTGATACTTTATCAGCCTTTGTTGTTGCTCAATCTGCATTTTATAATCAGATTGATATTGGGCATGTGGAAGCAGGTTTAAGAACTTTTAATTTAAAGTCACCTTGGCCTGAGGAAGGAAATAGACAATTAATATCTAAAATTTCTAATTTACATTTTGCTCCTACTGAATTGGCTGCAAGCTATTTAATAAAAGAGAAAATTAGTTCTGAGAAAGTTTTTATAACTGGAAATACAGTAATAGATATATTGCTTGATGTTTCTATAAGAAAATTACCTGAACCAATAGGCTTTGATGGCAATAAACTTAATTTGGATGCAAGCATTAAAAAAGTTTTGATAACAGGGCATCGTCGTGAAAATTTTGGTCAAGGTTTTATAAATATATGTTCTGCTATAAAAAGTTTAGCATTAAATAATCCTGAAATAGAGTTTATTTATCCTGTACACTTGAATCCTAATGTTAAAAATATTGTTTTTGAAATCTTGAAAAATATAAATAATATTATTCTTTTACCTCCACAAGCTTACTTGGAGTTCGTTAATTTAATGAAAAATAGCTATATTATTTTGACTGATTCGGGAGGAATTCAAGAGGAAGCCCCTAGTCTTGGTATACCTGTTCTAGTTATGCGGAATACAACAGAAAGACAAGAGGCTGTAAATGCTGGTACTGTCAAGTTGGTAGGAACTGATGAAAGCTCTATTAAACTTGCTGTTCAGAGTTTATTGGATAATAAGCAATTATATAGGAAAATGGCAAATGCTAATAATCCATATGGTGATGGAAATGCTAGTCTAAAAATAAAAAATATTTTAGTCGAAAAATATAAAATATAAGTTATTGAAACTTATATTTTATAAAATAACGTATCAGATTTAGAATGTCTCTAAGTGTAGCTTTTTTTGCTATAATTTTGAGAAAATCTTTATTGTGAATAATGTTATTTGATGACTCAATTTGCTCATTAAAGTAATTTTCTGCTGTATTTTCTTTGTAGCTTCTTACTTTATTGGGTAACCATGAGCCATAAAAATGATGTGTTGCAAAATTTTTAGGTAAGTCTAAACAAAAATGTGTTGATGGATATATATGAATAGTATTTTTTGTATCACTCCCTATTTGTAATATATTTTTTAATGGGTCGATAAGAAACTGATTTTTTAAAATCTCAGATATTGAATAGGTGTTTGTATTTTCTTTTTCAGTATATATTCGATTATCATAATAGCTTAATACAGTATCAGTTAAGCTGTGATTTGCTATTGCTCCCCAAACAGCAGTAAAAGGTGCTCCTTTATTTTCAAATCCAGAGAATGCTTGATGATGTAAAAATACATCTAGACTTTCTTTTAATTCAACATCGGTATCGAGATATATTCCACCATAATTTTTAAGAGCATAAGCTC
The DNA here is from genome assembly GCF_013420145.1 of Acinetobacter sp. YH12021. Classification (NCBI taxonomy): domain Bacteria; kingdom Pseudomonadati; phylum Pseudomonadota; class Gammaproteobacteria; order Moraxellales; family Moraxellaceae; genus Acinetobacter; species Acinetobacter sp. YH12021. The sequence continues at coordinate 97,148 of NZ_VOYT01000002.1, read as the reverse complement.
TTACGTAATCAGATACATAAGCATACTTCTTTTTTTCATACGCTGTCTTTGTAAAAGGATGGCTATTTACATCAAATGAACTTTCATTCCAAATTTTGATTTCGTAATCAGGACAGAATACCTTCCATGACTGCATATATTGAAGTAATTGATCAGGTATTTTGTTAGGACCAAACCAACAGTAATGTATTATACGTGGAATCATATTTAAAACCTTTTATAGAATTTAAAATATTATAACTTAAATTTTAAATATAGCTTTATGTATGGGCGTATTATTTTATAAAAAAACCATGGAAGGATTATAGATTTTTTATTGTATTTTTTTAGTTCATTGAATAATTTTACATTTCTTTTTTTTATAGAGTAGTATAACCAATATTGAAATTCTTTATTTGTTAAGTCATCAATTGAAGTTAAAATATTCGTATTTTCTTTAATTTTTGATAGAAAGTCACGAGCCTCTGTATAGCTTTCAAGAATTGAAATGGCTGCCTTTTCAGAAGGGTTATTTGTTGCAGAGTCAACTCGACCTAAACGATACTCAAATAAATTTTCTGGACAAGCATTTACATTGGCAAGAGCGAGTAGTTTTATTAAAAAAGCTGTGTCTTCACCATTAGTTTTTCCATTGTTAAACTTAATATTATTATGTTTTAAAAATGAAGAGCTTATTAATACTGAACAAATTGATAAAATATGTTTTTGTTTCTTTAAGAAGTTTAAGTAATCATAAATTATATTTCCATTTTTTTGAAAAATTTGACTTGTATTAGAGAAATGATTATTAATGTATCGATTAAAACCACAATAACTAGCATCATACAGAATATTTTTTGTTTGTACTGAATTTAGTAATTTGCGTAAAAAATCTTGATGATAGGTATCATCGGAATCTAAAAAAGATATATAGTCCCCGTTACATATATTTATTCCTCTATTTCTTGAATATGAAACCCCACTATTAGTTTGTGTATAAACTTTTATTTTAGGGTTTTTTTTTGAATATTTTTGACAAATTTTTAATGTGTTATCTGTTGAGCCATCATTAATAATGATTAACTCCCATTTTTTGTATGTTTGGTTAATAACGGAAAGAATAGATTTTTCTATATAATTCTCGCAATTATATGTGGGCATAATTATTGAGATCAGAGGTTTTTTTGAGATTTTCAATTAAATATACTCAAGACGCTTACAAATTAATAGTTTTATTTATCCGCATTCCCCGCCAACACCATATAAATTAGTCCCACAAAAATCACAAATGCACCGCCAATAGAACTTAAGCTAAAGTACAAAATACGGTCATTGGTGTCTAAGGCAAACAGGTTATTGGCCAGAATATAACGCATGAATAACCATTGAGCGACAGCAAATACAATAAGCATAATGCCACGATTACGAACTGCAGGACGCATAGCCATAGTAACGCTCAACTTAAAATTCAAAACGAAGCGCTATTATGCCACTAGCTAGCCCATATCTCAATTCATAAAAAAACCCTGCAAATTTGCAGGGTTCTTCTCACATTCTCAAAACTTATTCTTGAGATTCTGCTTTTGGTTTTTCACGTAAACGAATACCCAAATCACGCAATTGAGTCGCTTCAACTGGTGCTGGTGCTTGAGTCAATGGACATTCAGCTGTCTTAGTTTTCGGGAAGGCAATTACATCACGAATAGACGATGCGCCTGTCATCAACATCACCAAACGGTCTAAACCAAATGCCAAACCACCGTGCGGAGGCGCACCGTATTTCAACGCATTCAGTAAGAAGCTGAATTTCTCTTCAGCTTCTTCTTCTTCAATACCTAAAGCTTCAAAAATCGCTTTTTGCATTTCTAAAGTATAAATACGCAGTGAACCACCACCAATTTCGGTACCGTTCAATACCATGTCATACGCAACAGATAAAGCTTCACCTGGGTTGCTCTTCACATCTTCAACGCTTGATTTTGGTAATGTGAATGGGTGATGCACAGAGGTCCATTTACCATCATCTGTTTCTTCAAACATTGGGAAATCAACGACCCAAAGCGGTGCCCATTCGCAGGTTGCAAGGTTCAAATCGTGACCGATTTTGACACGGAGTGCGCCCATTGCATCGTTTACCACTTTGGCTTTATCTGCACCAAAGAATACGATGTCGCCATTTTCAGCGCCTACACGTTTTAATAAATCAAGCACGATTGGCTCAATAAATTTCACGATAGGAGATTGTAAACCTTCGATGCCTTTTTCAAGTTCATTGACTTTAATATACGCCAAACCTTTTGCACCATAGATGCCTACAAATTTGGTGTATTCATCAATCGCGCTACGTGGCAATGAACCCGCACCAGGCACACGAAGTGCAACAATACGACCTTTCGGATCTTTCGCTGGACCAGCAAATACTTTGAACTCAACGTCTTGCATCAAGTCTGCAACGTCTACCAATTTCAGTGAGATACGCAAGTCTGGTTTGTCAGATGCATAATCACGCATTGCTTCTGAATACGGCATACGTTGGAATTTGTCGAATTTCACGCCTAGAAGTTCATCGAACATCTTCACGGTCATGCCTTCCATCAAATCCATAATGTCATCGTCACTCATGAACGATGTTTCAATGTCGATTTGAGTAAATTCTGGCTGACGGTCTGCACGTAAATCTTCATCACGGAAACATTTAGCGATTTGGTAGTAACGGTCAATACCGCCCACCATCAACAATTGTTTAAATAATTGTGGAGATTGTGGCAGGGCATAGAAGCTACCGTTAGATACACGGCTTGGTACTAAATAGTCACGCGCACCTTCAGGCGTTGCACGTGTTAAAATTGGTGTTTCAACATCCAAGAAACCATGATCGTCTAAATAGTTACGAATTAGGTTGGTGACTTTAGAACGGAAACGTAAGCGATCTAACATTTCTGGACGACGGATGTCCAAGAAACGGTATTTCAAACGAATTTCTTCTGAAATGTTGGTATTTTCATCGTTCAATGGGAACGGAGGCGTTTCAGATGCTGCAAGAACTTCAATTTCCTTGCCTAAAACTTCAATTTGTCCACTGACCATATTAGCATTTTCTGTGCCTGCATAGCGACGACGTACACGACCTGTGATTTTTAATACAAATTCTGAACGTGCTTTGTCTGCAGTTGCAAATGCTTCTGGAGTGTCTGGGTCAATTACGACTTGCACAAGACCATCGCGGTCACGCATGTCTAGGAAAATTACACCACCGTGGTCACGACGACGGTGTACCCAGCCACACAGGGTCACGGTTTGATCAATTTGAGCTTCGGTTAAAGAACCGCAATAATGAGTTCGCATCATAGCGTTAAAAATCCAACTATATGGGTTAAGGAAGCGAATACGTAAACAGCGCACCGCCTTTAGCAAAGGTAGGATTATGCCTCTTTGGGCATGTGGCGACAAGAACCTACTGCAAAAACAGTGGGTTTTTAGCGGGAATCTGCTTGAAACTGAAGAATGTAGGCAGATGAAAGCGAAAGTAGGGCGCTAGGGCGTTTATTCTATTCGCCCTTGAAAATCTAAAATCAGAAATAGCAGGCAGCCCAAACTCAACATAAGTAACGTACCTTGGCTAAACTCATTGATGGCACGTCCCGTAAAATAATATAGTTCGGCTTGCCAGGTCGCATCGGGGATATAACGCGCATAATCCCAAAGTGAAAAACCACCACATACAATCGACAAGAGAATGAGAGCGATGGCATAAACGCGAATTTTAGTGCTTACAGAACTGACCTGTCGATGCTTGCGATAATAATGCAGGCTCATACATAACAAAAAAGGCAGCGCCAAAATAGAACTACCAATTTGCAGTATGCGATGCATCGGATAAATACCTGTGTCTAATTGTACCGATTGCGCTAAAAAATCCTGAAAGGCAAAACTACGAAAGTCGTGATGGGTTAAACCATCCCAAATTAAATGGGTGGCATTGCCAATCAGTAAGGCCAGAATCAAGCCACATACAAACCCAAGTACAGATTTTATCGTGTTTAGATTTAACGGGTGATGCACGCCCACAAAGCGATACAATGCAGGGCGATAGAGTAAATACCACAGCGCACAAAAGACAAGACCCAATAATAAATTTGGATACAGCAATGCTGACCATAAATGTGGAGTGGGATCATGACGCAAAGTAAACAGACGGTGTAAATCTGGCAACATCGTACCTATAGCGAGTGCAGCGATGGGCAGACGTTGTCCTGAAAGCTTGGCGAGTGGTGGGGCAAGTACCGCATGTGAGAGCGTAAAGGGCATACAAATTTAAAGTAAAGAATATAAAAAATCAGAATAAATTGTGATGAACAGCTTAATTGAGAATACAGAATAACAATGTTTTTTATTGCAATGTTAATGAAATGTTATATTATAACATTAATTATTTTTGCTAATTTGAGCATGGGTCATGTCGTTCCATAAAAATTTAATAACACTTTCCATTTTTTCAGTGCTGACACCTGCAGCATTCGCCAATACTGAAAGCAGTAGTACACAACTGGAAACTATTCAGCTACAAGCACATCCTTTGGTGCAAACTGCAGCAGATTTTGCAGTGGCAGATCATGTGATTGATCAGAAAACTTTGGCAGAGCGCAGTACCACCATTGGTGATGCGATGGCAGATGAGCTAGGTGTATATTCCAATCAATATGGCTCAGGTTCTAGCCGCCCTGTGATTCGTGGACAAGATGGCCCACGGGTTAAAGTGTTGCAACATGCTTCAGAAACTGCCGATGTTTCTACACTTTCACCTGACCATGCTATCACTGTAGATCCGATTTTAGCCAAACAAGTTGAAATTATTCGTGGCCCATCAACATTACTTTATGGTGCAGGAACGGTTGGTGGCTTAGTTAATGTGACCGATCAAAAAATTCCAACTCAAATGCCAAATAATGGTTTAGAAGGACAGGTAGGTTTACGTTACAACACAGGTAGCGATGAAAAGCTAGTGAGTGCGGGGGTAACTGCAGCACTCAGTGATCAATTTGCGCTGCGTATTGAAGGTTCAAAACGTAAAGCCAATGATTACATCACTCCAAATTATTGGGTAGAGCATCATCATACAGAAGTACATGTTGAACCAGATGGCTCAACCCATACACATGAACATGAAGAGTTGGTAAAAGAACGTCGTGTAGACAATACATTTGCCGAAGGACAAACGGTGAATATTGGTGGATCATGGATTCATGATCGTGGTTTTGTAGGTGTGTCATACAGTAACCGTCAGGACAAATATGGTTTGCCTGGGCATAGTCATGAGTATCATGATTGCCATCCACATGGAAATAAATTGCATTGCGGAAGTCATGACCCTGCATCACAATCAGATCCAAATGCTGTTGAAGAACATGCACATGGTGGCCCATGGGTTGATCTAGAATCACATCGTTATGATTTACGTACCGAGCTTGATCAGCCTTTTGCAGGTTTTGATAAACTACGTGCGCACGCCAGCTTTACTGATTATGAACATGATGAATTAGAAGAAAATAAAGTTATCAGTAACTTTAGAAGTAAAGGCTACGATGCGCGTTTAGAGTTGGTTCATCAACCTGTTGCAGGTTGGGAGGGTGTGTTTGGTACACAGTATAGTCAGCAAAAAATTGATTTAACTGGACAAGTAGAACAACACGGCGATCATTCTCACGAAACCGTGCCTATGCCTGATACCAAAACTCAAAAATATAGTTTGTTCGGTTTAGAGCATAAACAATTTGGCGATGTGCATGTTGAACTCGGTGCACGGGTTGAACATCAAAAAATTGATGTCGATGCAGAGCTAAAAGATTATTCAGATACAGGCGTATCTGCTTCTGCAGCAGCCAACTGGCAGTTTGCACCGAACTATAAACTATCCCTTACAGGCTCACACCAACAGCGTTTACCGTTGGCGCAAGAGCTTTATGCAAATGGCATCCACTTTGCAACAAACACTTATGAGCGTGGAAATGCGAATTTAGATGTGGAAAAGTCGAATAATTTAGAACTTGGTTTGCACTATGAAGCTGACAAACTGGATTATTCGTTGCATGTCTATCACAACTGGTTTGATAATTATATTTATGGTGCAACTACTGACCATAAGGAAACTTTCCGTTTAATTGATTATCAACAAGACAAAGCCAAGTTTTATGGCACAGAAGCCAAGCTAGGTTATCAGATCAGCCCAGATTATAAACTCAGTGTATTTGGTGATTATGTCCGTGGTGAGATTGACAATCAAAATGCACCGCGTGTACCTGCAGGGCGTTTGGGGACTAAAGTAGATGCCAACTTTGCCGATGGTTGGTCGGGTATGGCGGAATACTACCGTGTCTTCAAACAAGACAAGGTTGCTTATTTAGAGCAAGAAACAGCAGGCTATAATATGGTCAATGTTGGTGTGGCTTATGCGGGCAACTATGCCAACAAACAAGATTACCGTGTATATTTTAAAGCCAACAACTTGCTAGATGATGAGGTGTATTCGCACAGCTCTTTCTTGTCGAATATTCCACAGGTGGGTCGTAACTTTACAGTTGGCGTGGAATTTGGCTTCTAAAATTCAATTTGCCTTGAGCAGGATGTCTGCGTGAAAACACAGAAATCCTCTTGAAAATCCAAACAATTAAACCTAGTCTGAGCGCATCGGACTAGGTTTTTTGTTATGCGTATCTTTCAGCGAATTCATCAAAAATTGAATTGGTCGCCTCGGGCGTATGTGGGACTTATTATAAGTTTTCTGGCTTTAGGTTATTTGGCGTCTGCGACCTACCACAGCTTAAAACCATTGCCCGAAGGGCTGAATTACACTGGAAAGTTACGTCATGCGCCTATTAAATTTATTGCCGATCAGACCTATATCGACGCGCAAGGTGTTCAGCAACAACAGCATCAAATTTTTAATGAAATTTTAGAGCTGGTTGATGCAGCACAAAGCACCATTGTATTGGATATGTTCTTGTTTAATCCTGAAGTGGGAACATCTAAACAGCAGTATCAACCACTGACACAGCAACTCACCGATGCTTTAATTCATAAACGTCAGCTGCAGCCAAATATTGAAATCAAAGTCATTACTGATCCCATTAATTCGGTATATGGTGGCATTGCACCTGAACATTATCGTCAATTGCGTCAGGCAGGTATTGATGTGATTGAAACAGATTTAACCCCGCTGCGCGCATCGAATCCTTTGTGGTCGGGGTTTTGGTATCTCTGCTGTCAGGGCATTCCAAATAATGCCGAAAAGGGTTGGCTACCCAGTCCTTTCGGTAAAGATAAAATTACCTTACGTAGTTATTTCAGCTTGCTTAATTTTAAAGCTAATCATCGTAAAACCATGGTGGTCGATACCGCCGAAGGCTGGAAAGCATTGGTCACGTCGTTTAATCCACATGATGGCAGTTCACGTCATTCTAACAGCGCGTTATTGGTGACGGGCAATACTGCAGTAGATGTGTTGAAAACAGAACAAGCCGTCGCGCGTATGTCGCAGGGTAATCTGTCTGGGGTGATTGTGGGGGAGTTTGAGGCAGATTCGTCTTATCCTCAAGTGCAAGTCATCACTGAACAAGCCATTTTAGAGGCCAGTTTGACACTGATTCAGCAGACAAAAGCGCAAGAACATCTGGATTTGGCAATGTTCTATTTATCGGAGCGACAAATCATCAAGGCACTGATTGCTGCACAGCAACGTGGTGTACAGGTACGGGTGTTGTTAGATCCGAATAAAGATGCCTTTGGTCGTGAAAAAAATGGTATTCCAAACCGACAGGTGGCGGCAGAATTACATGCTGCAGGGGTGAAGGTACGTTGGTGTAATACCCAAGGTGAGCAATGCCACAATAAAATGCTGATGAAATCGAATGCCACACAGGCTGAGTTGATTTTAGGTTCTGCTAATTTCACCGCACGTAATTTTAAAAACTATAATTTAGAAAGCAACTTGCGTGTGGTCGGACAGGTGCAAGACCCTGTATTTCAGGATGCTCAACACTATTTTAATACCGCATGGTCAAACCTTGAGGGTAAAAATATGAGTGTGGATTATGCGGTTTATGCCGATGAGTCGAAGTGGAAATATGCGCTGTATCGCTTTATGGAATGGAGTGGTTTATCGACCTTTTGATTTTTTAATTGTATGCCTTGAACTCAAAAATCCCTCTTATTGAAAGAGGGATTTTTTTGAGCCGAATATTACTTTACAGGATTTGGCGGCACCATTTCATCCAAATCTTTATCACTCATTTGATCTAACTCGGCAATATCGGTTTTGATTTTCCATTGCGCTTCATCATCTACAGGATTCGGTAAACGCGCTTCTAGCCAGTCACAAACCACATCTGGGCTAAATTCTGGATGGTTACATTGAATCACCCACGATAAAAAATCTTTGGCTTCACCATTCATATACGGTGGCGGTGAAACAGGTAAGAATTGAGTCGGCAAGCGCTCATCTCTGGAAATATAATTCAGCACATGTCCCAATTCCTGCACAGTTTGCCATGCTAACGGATGTTCTACATCAATTTGAAATTTGAACCACCATGCATGCTGACCGTCTGAACCATAAGCGTCTACACGGGCTTGCTGTACACTCGGAACTTTGCAGAAAAACTGATGAAGGCGGTCAAAATTTAATTCAGGCACGAGGTTTCATCCAATTTCAAAAAAAATGTATCTTAGCATAGGGGTTGGAGATATTTCATAAATGGCGAGCCGTGTCGGTGAAATCTGCGGAGACGAAAGTTTAAAATTGCTGATTTTTTATTCATTGTTTATCCTTAATTTGAGCTTAGAATAAAAATATGAAAATAGGAGTGCTAGATATGAAAGTGGCGATTTTAACTGCATTGAGTGGCATGCTATTTTTAGGTGTGTCGATGCAGAGCTTGGCAGAAACCAATCGCTGGGCAGGTTATACAGGCGTCAATACACAGCGTGATCAGCATCGTCCTTATTCGCCACAGCATCGTCCTGCTTATCCGCAGCATCGACCTTATTATTCACAGCAACCTTATTCCTATCCACCACATTATCCATACCATCAACGACCTGTACCGCAGTGGGGGCAGCCAACCATTCGTAGTGGCATCAATATTCAATACAATGCGCCAAGTACCGTGCAATATAACCACCAAAGCTACAGTTGGGTAAATGGTGAGCCGAGTAGTGCACATATTGAAAGTTCGACCTATCGTGTGGTGACTGACTGGCAGCACTTGGGTTTACCCGCTCCGCCACGAGGTATGTACTGGATTTTTGAACATGGGCGTTATGTGTTGGTGGCAAATCGTTGAGAAAAAAGTGAAATCATAGACATCAATGCTTCTAGATATTGAGTATCTAGAAGCATTTTTTTGACCTATTTTAGATTTTTACGCCAATTCATCATCTTCTGGGCGAGGGGTTTTGCCTTGTGCTAAAGGCTTTTCACTGTGCTTGTCTCGAATAACGGAAGGGTAATGCCAAGATGCAAAACGCACCACTAAAATTGCAGCGGCTAAAATTAAAATTGAACCAGTAATAATCACTAAGTCGAGATCAGCTTTATGGTCGTGTTGAATATCTGAAATTAGCAAACGGGTTAGTGCGGTAATGGCAATATAAATTAAAAAACGCACAGGCATGTGATTGGTTTTAAAATAAATACCCACCATTGCACCTAGTTCTAAATAGATAAAAAGCAATAAGATGTCATCAATAGTGGCATATTGTTTGATGGTGAAAATATCAATTACCGTATGTCCAGCAGACCAAATGACCATACAGCCAATGATAAAGAGCGCAAGATAATGAAAACTTTCTACAGCCCAATTGCCATATTTGTCTAATAGGCTTTCAACTGCTTGAATATTTTTATCTATTTTTGAACGACGTACTGCCATTTTCACCTCCTGTTTGAGTATGGATATTCAGACTTCAACAAAGGTGATGCAAATTTCATGCACAAATTAGAATAGGGATATAAAATTTAGTACAAAAAAACGCCTGATGATTCAGGCGTTTTTGCGATAATGTATTAATTAAGACTGGTTAGTGAAGTAATCTTCGCTGAAGTTCATCACCACTTCTGCACCCGCTTTCACTTTGGTAATGCGTAAAGTCAGTTCTGGCAAAATACGTTGTACAAAGTACAGTGCCAATGACAATTTGTTTTGATAGAACTCACCCTCTTTTTGCTTGGCTGCATTGGCAATGCGCGCAAACATATATGAGAAGCTGAGCAAACCTACCGCATGTAAATAATCAACCGCTGCTGCGTTCGGGAAATCTACATTTTCTTTGGCTGCATTTAAAACGTATTGAGTCACGGATTCAACTTCAGTCGCTGCATCTAAAGTTGCATCTTTAATGAAGTTGAGGTCTGCATCTAAACCATTGGTGAAATCACGGATTTCTGCAATGTATTCTGCAATAAATTCGCCATTACATTTAATGGTTTTACGACCAATCAAGTCTTGCGATTGTACGCCGTTGGTGCCTTCATAAATTTGGGCGATACGTAAATCACGAACACATTGCTCCATACCCCATTCACGGATATAACCATGACCACCGAAGACCATTTGTGAATCAATTACAGCGTTAAATGCAGTATCGGTTAAGTAGGCTTTGGCAATTGGAGTTAACAATGCAACACGGTCATTGGCTTTTTTCACAACTTCTGCATCGGTAGAGAATTTAGTGATATCCAATTGTTGACCCACATATACCGCAAATGCACGTGAAGCTTCGTTATTGGCACGTGCATTGAGCAGCATACGACGCACATCGCCATGCACCAAAATGCTATCCGCTGCTTTGTTTGGTGATTTTACGCCCGATGCACTACGGCCTTGAATACGGTCAGTCGCATATTGCGCAGCATTTTGATAGGCAAATTCAGATGCACCTAAACCTTGAATTCCCATAGACAGACGTTCGTAGTTCATCATGATGAACATGGCTGCCAAGCCTTCATTTTCTTTACCCACTAAGTAGCCTTTGGCACCATCAAAGTTCATCACACAAGTTGCAGAGGCTTTAATGCCCATTTTGTGTTCGATTGAGCCTGGACCTACTGGGTTGCGCTCACCCAACGAACCATCTTCATTCACCAAGAATTTTGGCACGATGAATAAAGAAATACCGCGTGAACCTGCAGGAGCGTCTGGTGTTTTCGCTAAAACTAAGTGAATGATGTTTTCTGCGAGGTCGTGATCACCACCTGTAATAAAGATTTTAGTCCCTGTGATGTTGTACGTACCGTCTGCATTTGGTTCTGCTTTGGTTTTAATAATCCCGAGGTCTGTTCCTGCATGTGGTTCAGTCAAACACATGGTACCTGACCACTCACCTGAGTAAATTTTAGGTAAATAGGTTTCTTTCTGTTCTTGTGATGCATAACTGCTTAATGCCATGCCTGCACCGACAGATAGCAGTGGATACAACATGAAGGATGGGTTGGTGGCAAACAGCATTTCATCTGACAATACTGTCAGCATTTTTGGCATGCCTTGACCACCCCATTCTTCATCTGCGCCTAAACCAATCCAGCCGCCTTCGGCATATTGTTTAAATGCTTCTTTAAATCCAGCAGGTGTGGTGACTTCGCCATTGTTATAGGTCGCGCCTTCTTCATCACCGCTACGGTTAATAGGCAACGTCACATTTTGGGCAAATTTTGCCATTTCTTCCAAAATTGCTTCAGCCGTTGCAGCATCAAGGTGAGCGAGGTTTTCATTGTTTTGCCAGAATTGTTCTGCATTGAATACATCATTTAAGATGAATTTCATATCGGCAAGTGGGGCATTATAAATTGGCATGTGAGTTCACCTGTTTATTGTTTGAATCTTGATTCGTTGAGTTCAGTGTAATCTACAATTGTGAATGTTGTAGACCACTAAAGCGAAAGAATGCTTTATTTATAAAGAAAAAGGACTGTCAATGCTATGACCGTCCTTTCTCAATTTCTGTACTCAAGAGTACAACATTTTGAATATCCCGCTAAATATGTTCAATATTTAGCGAGTTTCAATTTTCGCTTAGAAAGCAAAGTGTTCAGCATCTAATGCAAATAATGGCTCTACACCTGTTGCAATCACGTCTACGTGTGAGCGAACACGTGGCAAGATTTTCTTGAAGTAGAAACGTGCAGTCGTCACTTTAGCATTGTAGAAGTCTACATCGGTTGTGCCTGCTGCAAGTGCTTCTTGAGCGACCAATGCCATACGTGCCCATAGGTAAGCTAGTGTTACATAACCAGAGAAGTACATGTAGTCTACTGCTGCAGCACCTACTTCCTCAGGGTTTTGCATTGCACGCATACCAATTTGCATGGTCAAATCGCCCCATTCTTTATTGAGCGCTGCGAGCGGTTCAACAAATTCTTGCATTGCTGCGTTGTCTTTGTTGGCTTCTGCAAATTTATGGATGATTTTGGTGAAGTCTTTCAACATTGCACCTTGTGTACCCAAAACTTTACGACCTAACAAATCGATTGCTTGAATTTCAGTTGTACCTTCGTACAAGCATGAAATACGTGTATCACGCACAATTTGTTCCATGCCATGCTCAGAAATGAAGCCATGACCGCCGAAGACTTGCACACCATGTTTTGCAGATTCAGAACCTGTTTCAGTTAAGAATGCTTTTGCAATAGGCGTCAATAAAGACAAGATGTTGTCAGAGAACTTACGTTCTTCTTCAGTTGCACCTTGTTCAACGATATCTGCGTGTAGAGACAACAGATACACTAGTGCGCGACCACCTTCAGCAAACGCTTTTTGAGTCAATAGCATATTGCGTACAGCAGGATGCACAATAATTGGATCTGCTTCTTTTTCAGGAGCTTTCGGACCAGAAAGTGAGCGCATTGCTAAACGGTCTTTGGCATAAGTCAACGCACCTTGGAAAGAACCTTCAGATGCTGCAAGACCTTGTACCGCTGTACCGATACGTGCAGTGTTCATGAACGTGAACATGCAGTTTAGACCACGGTTTTCAGGGCCAATCAAGAAACCTTTCGCATTATCAAAGTTGATGACGCAAGTTGCATTGCCATGAATACCCATTTTGTGTTCGATTGAACCACAACGTACACCATTACGCTCCCCTAAAGAACCATCTGCATTCAGGTTGAACTTAGGAACGATGAACAGAGAAATACCTTTAGTTCCTTTAGGTGCACCAGGTAAACGTGCCAATACGATGTGCACGATATTCTCTGCCATGTCATGTTCACCAGCAGAGATAAAGATTTTCTCGCCCGAGATTGCATAGCTTCCGTCGGCCTGAGGTTCAGCTTTAGTACGGATAATACCCAAGTCAGAACCTGCATGAGATTCGGTTAAACACATGGTACCTGTCCACTCACCTGAAACAAGCTTTGGCAGATAGGTTGCTTTTTGTTCATCTGAACCGTGGTGTTCTAAAGTACGTACAGCACCATGAGAAAGACCTGGGTACATGCCCCATGCCCAGTTTGCTGTACCGACCATTTCTGAAATCACGTTTCCTAGAGAAACAGGTAGACCTTGACCGCCGTATTGTTCTTCAGCAGAAAGAGACGGGAAGCCAAGTTCGATATATTTTTGATACGCTTCTTTAAAGCCCGTTGGTGTAGTCACCACGCCATCATTCCAAGTACAACCTTCACGGTCACCGCTTTGGTTGATTGGAGAAAGTTCATTTTCACAGAAATCTGCTGCAGCTTCCAAATATTGGTCAACCAATTCACGGCTTACGTTTTCTTGGAATGCAGGTAATTTTGCATAGTGATCTTCGGCATTTAATAATTCATGCAAAACGAATTGCATATCACGTAAAGGCGCTTTGTATTGTGGCATATCGGTTTCCTCAATACTGGTTTGACCAGCGTTATATTTTAAATGGATTTCAGCACATGCCTTCTCAGACATGCCATGTTGGAATGGTTGTAATCGTGCAACATCTTCTAATTCGGTACAAGCATCTGCATAGCATTTCTTGGTGACTGTAAAGTCAAAGATTTTTACCTTGAAATGGCTAAGTTGTTTGAGTGTAAATAGTTTTGCTGAATTTGAAATGATACAAATAGTCAAAACCGTAAAGAGATATGTCCAATAAAAAAGGCGCAATTTGCGCCTTTTTTATCTATTTATGCTTTTTAGAGTGGCTTAAGCAGCCTTATCCGGTGCTGAAACAGGTGCGTTAGGCTGGAAGTGAACGATACATTTGCCATCTATTGTTTGTGTGCCGACTTTTAGCTGCACGGCTTTACCATGGGTTTGACCTTGGCAGGCTTTGGTCGCAGCTTGTTCACACGCTTGACGTTCAGCTAAACGTTGATCGTATTGCTGGGTTAACTCAGCACGTTTCGCATCGGTTAGTGGTTCGCCACGATGCATATGCATGCCACGGAATTGACCACGATCGGCTTTATCGGCACGCATTGGGTGATGTTCACCACGTTTCATTTCATCACGGTTCGGTTTAAATGTAATCGCACATGTGCCTTCTAGTGTTTGCTCACCTGCTTTGACTTGGACTGCTGAACCCACCGCTTTGCCATCGCAGGCTTTTTTTATGTCTTGCATGACTTGTTTACGTTCAGTACGCATTTTTTCAAATTGTTTGCGTTGTTCAGGCGTCATGTGACGGTCTTTTTGATAATGACCATGCATATATTGCGACTGCTTCATATCTTTTGGTGCTTGGGTGGATTGACAGGCAGTCAACGCACCTACAGATAAAACGCTGGCAGTGGCTAAAGCAATTTTTGTCATCTTATTCATTCTAAATTCCCCCATACAAGAGCATGTGATTTTGGATGATTAAAGATTAAATAATAAAGATGTAGAAACAATGGAGAGTTTTTTCTAGCACTGTTGGTTACAATGCTCAAAATCGACAAAAAAAGCTGAGATTGCGCTTTTGAAAATTCGCCGTATACCCATCGCATTACGCCTGTTCTTAACAGTGCTGCTGACGACCTTGCTGATTACCACGGTCAGCTTGGGGGTATTGCATGTCAATATGCAGCGAAACTTCAGCAAATATGTGGCCGATGTCGAAATGCAAAAGCTGGACTTGCTCACTCAAAACTTGGCAGAAGTCTATGCGGTATATCACGATTGGGGCAATGCCATTCAGGCGCAAATTCTCCAAATTGAAGGTGAGGCTGCGCCCGATGATTATGACCGTTTATCGCGGTGGTGGTTGCGCCGTCAATATGACATTGCCTTGCAGCAGCGTTATTTTCAGGAACATACCTTAGCCAATGTAAACCCAAGTGTGGTCGAGCCTGATCTAGCTAAACGACAAGCCAATGCCGCAGAACTTCGCTGGTTAGAACTGAATTTACCTTCACAGTTTCAGCCATTTGAAGGTTTGGTCTTTCCTTTAAGTGCCAATCAAAATGCTTTCCGTTCAGATCGTAAAAATGAAGGGCAAAACAACACGACAGAATCTTCAGGGAAAAAACAATTTATTTCGATGCCTGACCGTTTGGGTTTGAGTTCTCGTCTATCTTTATATGATGCACAGCGGCAATTTGTAGTGGGAGAGCCTGCTGAAACTCAAATTTCCTATCGTCCAATTATGGTCAATGAAAAAGTCGTGGGCTATTTGGGCTTAAAACCTGTGTTAGATCAGGAAGATGCTTTAAGTATTAACTTTTTTAGTAAACAAACTCGTTATTTATTATTGGTTTATGCTTTAAGTATTTTGGCGAGCTTGATTGCTGCATTGTTGTTGGCGACCTATTTTAAAAAGCCGATTCAGCGTTTGTTGAATGGGACGCGCGAATTGACCAAAGGGCATTATCAGCATCAGGTCACGGTCAATCGTAATGATGAATTGGGTGATTTATCTACCGAGTTGAATCATTTGGCGGTGATTTTAGATCAACATGAAACCTCGCGTCGTCAGTGGGTGGCAGATACTTCGCATGAGTTGAAAACCCCGTTGGCCGTGTTGCAGGCGCAAATTGAAGCTATGCAAGATGGTATTCGCAAAGCCACCCCAGAGCATTTGGCTGCGATGATGCATCAGGTCAATAGTCTGAAAAAACTCACACAGGATTTGTCGGACTTGGCGCAAGCCGAAGCCATGCAGCTGAAATGCTATTTTTCGATTATTGATCCATGGCAAGTGATTGAGCAGGAAATTGAAAGCTTTAAGCCGAAATTTGAACAAGCGCAGTTGGACGTGATCGTGTCGGGTGAAGGCACGCAATTACAATTGGATATAGACCGTTTTAAGCAAATTATGCTCAACTTATTGAGTAACAGTATTCGCTATACCGAAGCGGGTGGGCAGGTACATATTCACACCAGTCAAAGCGCAACAGAATGGACAGTATATGTAGATGACAGTCCGTTTGGTTTAAGTGATGAACAATTGGCACGTTTGGGTGAGCGTTTCTATCGCGCCGATGATTCACGTACACGTGCCACAGGCGGGACAGGTTTAGGTCTGGCTTTATCGGTCAAAATTGCTAAAGCATTGGGCGGAGAGTTAAGTTTTGCACATTCACCATTGGGTGGTTTACGTTGCAAATTAAGCTTTCCCAAAACAATCAAATCTTGAAGGATTTTAAGGAATCGTGCATGAAACATATCTTGCTGGTTGAAGATGAAATTGAACTTGCCCAATTGGTGCGAGATTATTTAGAAGCTGCTGGTTTTGAAGTCAGTATGTTTCATGATGGGCAAGAAGCTTATGACAGCTTTTTGCAGCGTAAACCAAGCCTGATGATTTTGGATTTGATGGTACCACGCATGGACGGCCTGACCATTTGCCGCAAAGTACGTGAACAGTCCGATGTGCCAATTATTATGGTCACCGCCCGAACAGAAGAAATTGATCGGGTGCTGGGTTTAAACATGGGGGCAGACGATTATGTTTGTAAGCCTTTTAGTCCAAAAGAATTGGTCGCGCGCGTGCAAGCGGTTTTGCGTCGCTTAGAACGCAAAGTTGAGCCTGAAAGCAATGATTTATTCCGCATGGATAAAGCGCAGCAGCGTATTTGGTATCAGCAAAAAACCTTGAATTTGACCCCGACCGAATTTCGTTTATTGGAATTGTTTTTAGAGCATGTGGGGCAGGTGTATTCAAGAGCGCAATTGCTAGATCATATTAACCCTGACAGTTTTGAAGTAGCTGACCGTGTGATTGATAGCCACATTAAAAACTTACGCCGTAAAATTTCTGACGCTGCCGAAACAGGTAATCGGCATGAATGGATTCAAGCAGTGTATGGTGTAGGCTATCGCTTTGAGTATCCAGAAGAGTAAGTCTCAGGTATAGAAAAAGCGAATCTTGGAAGATTCGCTTTTGTTTTCTTAGTTAGATATTATGTTGAAAAAGTGCAGAGCAAATAGCTTTAAAAAATTTTTATTGACTCAAGTTGCACTACGCAAAAGCTCAATCCGTTGTCTTTCTACTTTCTTTAATTTTGCGACTACCAGCTCATAAGAATTTAAGACCAAATCTTGCACCAGTTGTGCATCTAAGTCCTCATCTGCAAAAATTGAAATCCAGTGCTGTTTGTTCATGTGCCAACCTGTTCGGATATACGGATAAAAATCGCGTAGCATGACACCATGTTCAGGCTGCACTTTTAGATTGATGATGGCATGACCATTTAAATACAAACTCAGCATAAACACTTTATCAACCACCTTATGCACCAAACAGCCATCACCAAAAGGTTCGCTCAGGCTAACTTGAGGCAATTGTGCTGCAACACTTGCTGCAATTTGATGCAGTGATGACGGTGTTTGTGCCACTTATTTTCCCCTAAAAAGTTTATCCTGTGGATAACCACAGCTTTTTCCACAGAAAATGTGTATAACTTTGTTGGAATTTTAAACGTCCTTTGGCGAGTGCGTTGGTATTAAGATGAACAACTCACCATCACTTCTGGCACATCACTTGGTAAAGGTGCTAAATCTTCAGGTTTTTCCAATGCTGTTTGCTGAATATAGGGTTGGCTGAGCAAGTTAAATAAACGCTCAACTTCTGAAAAATCATCACGCTCTGCTTGCTCAATCGCCTTTTGTGCCATGTGATTGCGCAAAATATAGTGAGGGTTTACCTGTTGCATTGCAGCATCTAAAGCATCGGTATCTTGATGTTCACGAATCTGTAAATACTGTGCCAAAAAGCTTTCCCACTGACGACGATCCAAACAATCATCCAGTATTTCAGTATATTGTTTATTTTGTAGGCAGATAAAGCTCTGGGTGTAATCCAGTTGCTCACTTTGCAAAATACGTAAGAAGTTGGTTGCGCAGTCAAAACTGTCTTTATGGAAGCTTGGCAGTCCCATTTTTTCACATAAACCGAGTTTGTAATGCTCTAAAAAAGTGGGTTCAAAATGTTCTAAGCGTGCTGCCAGTGCTTGTTTCCAGTGTTCTTTTTGATCAGGGCTTTGCTCAAGCGGAATTAAATTATTTAACCAGACCCATAAATTCCAGTGTGCCACACTCGGTTGTTGTTGGTAGGTATAACGTCCTTGATAGTCCGAATGGTTGTTGATCCAGTTGGGACGAAAACGCTCCATAAAGCCATAAGGGCCAAAATCGAGTGTTGAACCTGTAATATTTAAATTATCGGTGTTCATCACCCCATGCGCAAAACCGACCAATTGCCATTTGGCAATCATGACAGCGGTACGTTGAATAACTTGCGTAGCAAAGGCGAGTACAGGCTGTTTGGCTGCCAAGCATTCTGGATAGTGCCATTCGATACACTTTTGCACAAACTCTGGCAGTAATTCAGGTTGATACTGATTGATCCATTCAAAATGCCCCAAACGAATATGACAGTCTGATGTGCGTAATAGCATTGCGCCAAGTTCTAATTTTTCACGTTGTACACCTTGAGTGGATGAGGTAAATCCAACGGCATTGCTTGATGGCACACCCAGCGCATTTAAAGCATGACCTGCTAAATATTCACGAATCACGGAACGTAATACTGCACGTCCATCGCCCATACGTGAATAAGGCGTTGCCCCCGCACCTTTTAAATGCAGGTCAATAGTACGTTGTTGTGTGTCCAAAACTTGCGCAATGAGTAAACCGCGTCCATCTCCCAATTGACCTGCCCACTGTCCAAATTGATGTCCTGCATAGACCATTGCCAAAGCAGGAAATTCTTTAAACGTGGTTTGTCCGCTGCAAATTTCAACCCATTGCTGTTGTTCTTCGGCTGTCCATTGTAGTTCTTTTGCCAATGCAGCATTAAAGTGTCCTGCTTTTGCACCTTTTAAAGGTAGAGGCTGCTGCATGTGATAAAGACGGGCGGGCAGGGTCGGATAACGTGGATTAAATTGCATGATGATGAAGCGCTTGGCACAAGGTGAGTTTCACTATAGCAAACTTAGACTTTAAAAACTGTAGCCTAACAATGCAGAAAGCCCTGAACAGGTCAGGGCTTTCGCAGTGCATCAGAACAGAGGTTTATTCAGATACAGGATTCTTTTTTAGGTTGCGCATCAGCAAGTTCAAGGTTTCACGATGATGTGAAAGACGCTGTTCAACCAACTGGAATTCAACTTTTAATTTGTCATCCATTTGGTGAATTTTTTCAGCTACAGACGCTTTTTTCGCCTGAATTTCTTGCTCTTTTAACTTTGCCCAATCGTTCAGAGTTTGAGTAAAGGCATCATATTCTTGCGCAATACGGCTTTTAACTTGACCAATGTCATCGTTCACATTGTGACCATAGACCGCCAAGTCTTGTTCTGCATATTTAAAACGCATCGCCAATTCTGCTTTTTTAATATTAAAGCTTGGAATACGACGCAAGTTTTTCGCTAGGCCTAACTTCGAGCATGTCCAAATTAACCATTTAGTTGGGTCATATTGCCACCATTTTACGCCATTACGATAATCATACTGGAAAATGTGGTGATAGTTATGATAACCCTCGCCCCAAGTGGCAATTGCTAACCAGAAATTATCACGCGCGGTATTTTCGTCAGTATAAGGACGCGAACCCCACATGTGGCACAGCGAGTTAATAAAGAAGGTAACATGGTGGCTTAAAATCAGACGCATTAAACCGCCCAATAACAACACGCCCCACATATCGCCCACAGCCCAACCAATTGGCACCAAAATGCCAACGTGAACTGCAATTACGAGCGGAATATAGTATTTGTGTTGGAACATCACCAGTTTGTCATTTAACAAATCTGGCGCATTTTTAAAGTTTGGCTCTGCGGCAGGGTAGTCACGTAGCATCCAGCCCATGTGCGCAAACCAAAAACCATTATTAATTGAATATGGGTCTTTTTCGACATCATCAACATGGCGGTGATGGGTGCGGTGACCTGAACCCCAGAACAAAATACTGTTCTGAACGGCAAATGTTCCCATAATCATTAAAATGATTTTCAAGGGAAGGGTAGCTTCATAAGCACGGTGTGCCCATAAACGGTGATAACCTGCTGTAATACCCAAGCTACTTACGCCAAGTAATACAAACATGCTGATCCAAGCGGCTAAGCTAAAATCATGGTGATAGGCATACCAAGGAATCGCGATCACTGCAACAATAGGTAAGAAAACCAGTGCAAAGATGGCAATCCAGTTGATTGGGGCTTTGGGTAAGGGAGCATTCATCTCCAACAGCACTCCTAGAACCTTGGGAGGTATAAATGGACGCTTAATCCGTTATAACGCTATGACCAATCTATAGATTGAAATCATAGTATTAAATTTTTTAGGGATTAATTTTTTCGCATATTAGCATGAGCGTATTCACGATCACAGCATTATTGTACAGTTGTATTGTACTGGGTGGTAACAGAATATAATGGTATCTGCGAGATTTTACGGAAATATGATATACGGTAGCCAAACAAGCACGATAAATCATTTATTTATTCATCAATATGCTTAAGGTTACCGCTTACAAGTGTTGCATCATCAGTTTAGGATAATCGGTAATTAAACCCTGAATCCCTAAATCTTTAAGCTGTTTGGCGCGTTCAATCTGGTTGACTGTCCAAACGCTGATATTCAGTTTGGCCTGTTGTGTGGCTTGAATGAGCGCACCGGTTGCGAGTTCGTTCATCCAACCAATTTGGCAACAACCTAATTCTAAAGCCTGATCAATGGCTTGATATTGCAGATCATCTTCAACCAATAAACCGCGTTTAAAGCGTGATTTTTGTTGTTGCAAAGCCCAGTGAATTTTCGGATCAAAACTGGTGATGATGGCGTTGTGTTCAAAACCCTTCAAATGTTGCTCTAAACTTTGGGTAATTTTTTCGGCAGCGGCATGCGAGTTGACCGCTTTGACTTCTACTTCAATATGATCAAAATTTTGAATAATGGTCATGGTTTGATTGAGTAGGGGCGTGGTTTCGACTTTATTCCAGTCCGACCACATCACAGCATGATTGTAATGGTTTAAATCTTCCAGACTACATTCATACAGTGCTTTGTCTTGTCCTGTAGTGCGAATGAATTGATCATCATGCATAACCACTAAGGCATTGTCTTTGAGTTGACGCACATCAAACTCAACCGCTCGAATGCCAATATTTTGAATATATTCAAAACCACCGAGTGTGTTTTCAGGCGCTTCGCCACGCGCACCACGATGACCAATTATGCGCATAATGTGCCCATGAATTGAAAGTTTGCTTTCATTTTGCAAGTACGACGTGACAAAGAGATGACATTTCTTATTTTGGTCGGATGGTGTGAAATTTCAAGCAGCATCCGACGTGATTTTTTAGATGCAAAATCAGGGCTTTATTTTAGTTTCCGATTCTAGAGTGTGATGTCAGTTACCAATACTGTCGTTGATGTTCTTTTGCCATAACACTTCGCTGCCTCTTTCGGCACGTTGCAAGCTGCGAGATGCCACAAATAGCCAGTCAGACAGTCGGTTCAGTAATTGCAAAGATGGTGCCTGAATATTTTGATCACGGTTGTGTACGGTCATTAAACTGCGTTCTGCACGACGACATACAGCACGAGCTTGATGTGCATAACTGCATGCCAATGTACCTGCAGGTAAAATAAATTCTTTGAGCATTGGCAGGCTTTCATTCATACGGTCAATGTCTTGTTCTAGGTACTCAATTGCAAGCGGTTGTACGAGATGGTAATTGGGGATACAGACTTCACCGCCTAAATCGAATAGCCAGTGCTGAATCAGGCTAAGCGATTTGTCCCAAGTGTTTTTGTCTTGAATGTTGCTATGTGTAATTTGTGAGCGCAATACGCCTATGCAGGCATTGAGTTCATCGACATCGCCCAGTGCATGAATGCGTAAGTCGTCTTTGGCGACACGTGAGCCATCGCCCAGTCCTGTTGTGCCTGAATCGCCTGTGCGGGTATAAATCTTGCTTAAACGGTGGCCCATAACTTTTCCTTAGGTAGAAATGAAAAAAAGGATAATGCCGGTCAAAACATTATCCATAAACTGCGCTGTTTTATATATTTTTTGAAGCTGAGAATTAATAACGGAAAGTGACTCCAGCAGAGGCAAGACGACCGCCATTGATATAGTAAATATCTTGACCCCATTGAGATGCTGAAGTTGTTTTATATTCGACATCGCCAATATTCTGAATATTCGTAAATAGTTTAACGTTAGGATTTACATTCCAAAATGCATTTACATCAACAGTAGCATATCCAGAAATGGTGCTATTTTTAGGTCTAGATTTAGCTGAAAGTGATGCACTAATGCCATACACTTCATTTTGTAGTCCTGATGTCAAAGTTAGACTTTGACGTGAGCGACGAGGCAGGTCTTGATCAGTTTTCTTGTCTTTTGGCTGTACATAAGCATATGAAAGATTAGTATATAGTTCTTCTTTTGCCCAATTAAGGTTGAATTCACCACCAGTAAAAGTTGCTTCCTTTACATTGAAATTTTTACCATTCTGCCAAGTAATTAAGTTATCAACTTCATTTCGGTATGCAGATAATCCCATTCTTAAGTGATCTGTAAGTTGTTGGTCGAGCCCAATTTCATATGAAACACTTTCTTCTGGTTTTAACTGTGGGTTTCCACCCCAGCTTAATGCGTATAAGTCATTATTTGTCGGAGCACGGAAAGCAGTCCCAATATTGGTGTAAATACTAGTAGCTGGTAAAATTTGATAACGTGCTGCAGCTTGCCCTACGGTATGAGTACCAAATGTCTCATGATCTTCTACACGGACACCTAATTGGGTGTGTAGTTTTTCAGATTGGTATTGGTGTTGAACAAAATAACCTGTGCTATCAACTTCTTTGTCATAGTCTACACCATAAACACCACTACCTGAAAGAACGTCAGATTTGACATTTTTTGTTGCGATTCCAGCTAAGATATTCTGAGTTGGGCTAAATTTCCATTTGCTATAGAGTTCAGCTTCTTTAGTAGTATTGTAAATAGCATCTTGAGATTCATTTTGCTCAAGATCATCTTTGAATTGTGACAAACGAGCATGCATCGAAATATCATCATTGATATTTAGACGCCCTTTAATATTAATGATTTCATTTTTAAAATCTTGGGTGACATTTTTGACACCAGTGTATGTATCATTGTCAGTGATATATTGAGATTGACCATTATTCTCTGAGTAATCTATAGACGCTGCATATTGTTTCTTTTCTACACTGATTTTTGTACTAAAGCCTTTTTGGTCATAGTTACCTGTTTTTATACTAGGATCTTTCAAATTTGTGACTTGTGTACCATCAGATTCTAAGCGTTGTCCACGAATTTGTGCATAAATACCATTCTCAGCTAAATCCGCACCAATGACAGATTTATAGGTATTGTGCTCACCGATTTCACCAGTTATAAAAGCCTCTGTTTTTTCTGGTGTTTTAGAAACTAACTGAACTACACCACCAATTGCATCTGTGCCGTATAATACAGATGCTGGACCTTTCAATACTTCAATTTGTTTAATATCGGTAGTATCAATAAATGCCAAAGATGCAGATCCTGCAGACCCAGTGTTTAGTCGAACACCATCACGTAATACAAGAGTATGGGTCGAATTTGTTCCACGTGTAAAGATAGATGCAGTTTGACCATAACCACCGTATTGCATCATATCAATAGATGCATCACTCATAAGTAAATGAGGCAATTCAGCAATTGGAGACTGATCGACAATTTGTGGTTCAATAATGGAGATACGTGCAGGCACATCTTTGATTTTTTCTTCAGAACGAGTCGCGGTAATGACTAAAGTGTCTAAAGATGCATTTACAACATTAGAACTGTCTTGTGCAGATACAGACGTAGAGAAACCCATTGCAAGCGCAATTGCGCCCACTAAAGCAGTAGGCTGAAAAAGAGTAGACATGACTTTGCTCCATACATTCACCCCACGTGAATGATTGAGTTAAGGGCACAACAAGCAGGTCTCCGGACTTCAATGTGCCAAGCATCTTCTAATTTATGATTGCTTCGCTATATATCCACCTTCCCATATTGTTCATACAGTGGTGTAAATCATAAGATTTAAATCGATATACGTTTCATGGTTACCGTTGCGGGGGCAGTGTTGGACTTTCACCAACTTCCCTAAAGCTCAAAGCTAGAACTCGTTGCATTTGCGCGAAGTATAAAGTCTGTTCAGCATTTAAACAACGGAAATGTAGAATAATCCGCCTGAACTTCACTCAACCTCTGAAAATTGCATTACAATGATTCGCCCCAATATCTGATTCTGTGAGTGTGAACAGACAATTTTAAAGTCACGCACAGCAAGATCAGCAAAATGAAGATTGAAAATCAGGATTAGAGTCCAAAACGATGCGTACCCGTGCCAAAATTTGCGGAATCACGCGAATTCAAGATATAAACAGTGTTGTGCATGCGGGTGCAGATGCAATTGGCTTGGTGTTTTATCCTCCAAGTCCACGCAATGTGAGCATTGAGCAAGCACAAGGCTTGCTGCAACACATTCCCGCTTATGTGCAAGTGGTTGGTTTATTTGTCAATGCAACGGCAGAAGAAATAGCCGCTGTACTGAAACAAGTACCTTTAGATATTCTGCAATTTCATGGTGATGAAACACCCTTGCAATGTCAGCAAATAGCACAGCAAGTTGGACGTCGATGGTACAAAGCCATTCAGGTCAAACCTGATTTAAATGTGTTAGATGCGATAAAAAGCTATCAACAAGCAGGTGCAAGCGCAGTATTATTAGACGCGTGGCATCCTGAACTCAAAGGTGGAACAGGACACAGTTTTGACTGGTCAAAATTCCCCAAACTCGATATTCCTTTAATTTTGGCGGGTGGTTTAAACCCTGAAAATATTGAAGATGCAATTCAGACGACTCAAGCCTATGCCGTTGATGTCAGTGGCGGAGTTGAGTCTGCAAAAGGTATTAAAGACCAACAACTCATAGAAAACTTCATGCAAGGAGTCCAACGTGGATCAGCAAAGTACAAATCACAATAACTCAGTGATTGACTATACCCAATTCCCAGATGCAAAAGGGCATTTTGGTATCCATGGCGGACGTTTTGTGTCAGAAACGCTGATGGCGGCTTTACAAGATTTAGAGAAATTGTATTTCCGCATGAAAGATGATCCGCAGTTTTTGGCAGAATTCGACCGCGATCTCGCCTACTATGTAGGTCGTCCTAGTCCTTTGTATTATGCTGAGCGATGGTCAAAAGAGTTGGGTGGTGCACAAATTTACTTAAAACGTGAAGATTTGAACCATACTGGCTCACATAAAGTGAACAACACCATTGGTCAGGCACTGTTGGCAAAACTGTCTGGTAAAAAACGCATTATTGCCGAAACAGGTGCAGGTCAGCACGGTGTAGCAACCGCGACCATTGCCGCTCGTTTAGGCTTGGAATGTGTGGTGTTCATGGGTGCAGAAGACGTGAAGCGTCAGGCCATGAACGTGTACCGTATGCGTTTACTTGGTGCAACTGTTGTACCTGTAGAAAGTGGCTCAAAAACCTTAAAAGATGCCATGAACGAAGCCATGCGTGACTGGGTCACCAATGTTGACTCTACATATTACGTGATTGGTACGGTCGCTGGCCCACACCCATATCCACAATTGGTACGTGATTTCCAGTCGATTATTGGTCGTGAAGCGCGTCGCCAAATTCAAGAGCAGGCAGGTCGTTTACCTGATGCATTAGTAGCTTGTGTAGGCGGTGGTTCTAATGCCATGGGCTTGTTCTATCCATTCTTGAACGATGCCGAAGTGAAAATGTACGGTGTCGAAGCTGCAGGTTTAGGCATTGAAACAGGCAAACACTCTGCACCATTGAATGCAGGACACGTGGGCGTATTACACGGTAACCGTACTTATTTAATGTCGGATGCACAAGGTCAGATCATTGAAACCCACTCTATTTCTGCAGGTCTGGATTATCCAGGTGTAGGGCCAGAGCACAGCTTCCTGAAAGATATGCACCGTGTCGATTACGTGCCAATCAATGACCAAGAAGCCTTGCAAGGTTTCCGTGATTTAACCCGCATTGAAGGGATTATTCCTGCTTTAGAAAGCTCGCATGCTATGGCTTATGTAAGCAAGCTTGCACCAACGATGGATAAAGACCAAATCATTATTGCGACTGTTTCAGGTCGTGGTGATAAAGACTTAATGACTGTTGCCCGCATTGATGGCGTGGAAATGGTCGATATGTAAATCGCAAGCTGCTTGAAATAAAGCATGCTACATTTCAATTCAATCGTGCTGAAGCAATTCGGCACGATTTTTTATTTGGAGGATTGAAAAATTCTCGCTACTTTAAACAATCATGCTTAAAAAGCATCAACCTTAAAAGCCATCATGCTTAGGAAATTTGCGTAGGAGTCGGATATGCCCAGTTTATTTATCGTGATGTTAGGCGGGCGTCATGTGCGAGCCAATACTGAAGTGCATGATGTGGTACTTGCGGTAGGCGATTCTTTAGAACAGACCTATCCGCAACTCAAGCAGGCTTGGTTTGCAGAGCCGAAAGGTTTACATATTGACGCATGGGCGCAAATTAATGGTGTTGAGTTTGAAGGTAAATCCTACTATTTAAAATTTACCGATGCACAGCCGAATCAGGCAGAAAACCGACTGTATTTAATTAATTTGGGTGGATATGACCCGCGTGAGTTTGGCGAATTACATCGTTATGTTTTGGTGGTGGCGCAAAATCCAATGGTGGCAAAACAGCGTGGTAAAACCTATTTTGCTAAGCATTGGCAAAAACAACATACCGATCGGGTCTTAGAGGTAGATGATTGTATTGCCATAGATCAGGTGTATGGTCGCTATGTGCAGTTGGTTGAAGGCTCATTTTCAGGCAATCGTTGGGAAAATACCTATCTGACTTTGAATGCTGATGCTTAAATACCTTCAGAATATTGAGGGGAAGATATCTATTAATTTATATTTTGTATATTTAGTGAACGCTCAAGCCTTAAAATAGTAAAACAATCTATGCTTTTATAGTTTTTTGAACAAAATCATAAGCTGCGGGTTTTTTGTACATGCATTTGTAGGCATAATACGACCAAAGATGAATTGTTTTTAGACAATAGGGAATGTCTTCAATGGATTTAATTCAGGCGAATGGACAACCGCATTATGGACGTTTTAGTGAACTTCCCAAAAAAATTGATTATCAGGCTTATCAATATAAATCACCGTATGGTGAAGTATTGTCGGGTTGGCGTAAACGCTTAAAATATAAAAAGTTTAAATTTTGTAGTATTCAGCACGAACACTATACCATTGGGCTTGCGATTGCCGATATTGCTTGGGCAGGGCACGGTTTTGTCTATATTTATAATCACATGACGGGCGAAGTGCAGGAATGGAATGCGATTAATTTTTTATCGCGTAATACGGTTTTAGATGAGCAACCGTTATTTAATCAAAGTTTTTTTGAAAAATCGCCATTTCAAATTGAAATTCAACATGCCAATGGTGTGCGTTATATCCGCGTGACCAAATATGGTGAAATTAAACTCAGTGCGCGGATATTTTGTGCAGGCACAGACCCGCTAAGTATGTGTAGCCCAACAGGTATTAATGGTTGGACTTACACCCAAAAACTGACCACACTCGGCTGTGAAGGCTATTTTGTTAATAAAACAGGACAAACCATTCAATTCCATGAACGCACCTTTGCTTCTTTAGATGATACCTGCGGTTTTTTACGCCCTGAAACAGCATGGTTTTGGTTGTCGTGCAACTTTTGGGATACCGAAGACCGTCGTGTAGGCTTGAATCTGGCTTCTGGTGTGAATGAAAGTTTTGGCAACGAAAACTGTTTGTGGATTAATGGCGTGCTGTATCCCTTAACAGATGTGTTGTTCCAACCTGAGGATGATGGCTCGTGGAGCATTCGCTCACTGGATCATCGTTTGAATTTAACTGTCAGCACAGGTTGGCGCCGTTATGAAAACCTGAATTTGCGTCTAGTCGGCAGTCAGTTCAGCCAATGGCAAGCTAAAATTAGTGGTACTATTCAACAAGACGATACCGAAATTATTTTGTTAAACGAATACGGCTTGCTTGAACAGCATTATGCCAAGTGGTAGGGCAAGTTTTTAACCAAGATTGTACGTCACCATTTGCAGATCATCATGTGACGTCATCTATCACTCACTTGAATCGCCATTGAGTTTTTACATAAACGGCAAAAAAAGGCGCATTATGCAATTTCACTATGCGTTCAGAATTGGCATGATACTGCGAAATATATCAAGGTGAGTTTCACATGGCACAAGGTCTTTTGGCGGGTAAGCGTTTTTTAATTGCTGGTATTGCAAGTAAATTATCTATCGCATTTGGTATTGCAGAAGCATTGCATCGTGAAGGTGCAGAATTAGCATTTACTTATCCGAATGAAAAACTCAAAAAACGTGTTGATGACTTCGCTGCACAATTTGGCTCAAGCATTGTATTGCCTTGCGATGTAGGCGTAGATGCAGAAATTGAGCAAGCTTTTGCTGACTTGGCAAAGCACTGGGATGGTTTGGATGGTTTGGTTCACTCGATTGGTTTTGCGCCTGCGCATACTTTAGATGGTGACTTTACCGATGTTACAGATCGTGATGGTTTCAAAGTTGCGCATGACATTAGTGCTTATAGCTTTATTGCGATGGCACGTGCTGCAAAACCATTATTACAAGCACGCCAAGGTTGCTTATTGACTTTGACTTATCAAGGTTCTGAGCGTGTGATGCCAAACTACAACGTCATGGGTATGGCGAAAGCATCTTTAGAAGCAGGTGTACGCTACTTGGCTTCAAGCTTGGGTGCTGACGGTATTCGCGTGAATGCAATTTCTGCAGGTCCGATTCGTACGCTTGCCGCATCGGGCATTAAATCATTCCGTAAAATGTTAGACCTGAATGAAAAAGTTGCACCTTTAAAACGTAACGTGACCATTGAAGATGTTGGTAATGCGGCATTATTCCTTTGCTCACCATGGGCGAATGGTATTACTGGTGAAATTCTGTATGTCGATGCAGGTTTTAACACGGTTGGTATGAGCGCAGAATTAATGCTAGATGCTGAATAAGCATTGCATCAAGCAGATAAAACCGAAGTTTAGGCTTCGGTTTTTTTATCGCTGCATTTTAAGTAAGAGGTATTTTGCAGATTGCTGTAATTTTATTTTCTTCTTTGACGCATCTGCTGCTATAAATAGATGGGTTGACAATATTTCAAAATAAAACTGGGTTTTAGGTCTTAAAAATGAATGCGGAACAATTGCAAAAAACGTTACATGCCAGTCAATATGCAGAACAAGTCTTGGCAAATCACGAAAGCCTGTTACAGCAGGATTATGCAATTGACCAATTTCTAAAACCGCTGAGCGCAGACTATATTCATCAATTGGTGATTTCGACTTTACAAGACATTCAAGATGAAACCTTGTGGATGAAAACCCTGCGAATTTTACGCGCGCGTTTAATGTTCCGCTGGATTTGGCAAGATGCCAACCAACTCACCGATGTGGTGACGTTGACGCAGGAACTTTCAGACTTTGCTGATATTTGTGTGCAAGTAGCCAAAGATTTTGCGCGGATTCCGTTGGTCGCCAAGCATGGCGAACCGATGGGGTATAACGGTAAAGTCCAAGACCTGATTGTGGTCGCCATGGGTAAACATGGCGCGCAGGAACTGAATTTATCCAGCGACATCGACCTGATTTTTGCCTTTGATGAACAAGGCGAAACCAATGGACGCAAGTGTATTGAAGTGCAGCAATTCTGCATTTTATGGGGACAAAAACTGATCTATCTATTAGATCATATCACCGCCGATGGTTTTGTTTTCCGCGTCGATATGCGTTTACGCCCGTGGGGCGATGGTTCTGCTTTGGCGATTAGCCATGTCGCACTGGAAAAATATTTAAGCCAGCATGGACGCGAATGGGAACGCTATGCTTGGATTAAGGCACGTATTATCACAGGTGGGCAAGAAGGTTATGAACTGCTGGAAATGACCCGACCTTTCGTATTCCGCAAATATGTCGATTACACCGCCTTTGAAGCCATGCGCGAAATGAAAGCCATGATTGAGCGCGAAGTGCAGCGTCGTAATATTGAAGACAATATTAAATTGGGCGCGGGCGGTATTCGTGAAGTTGAATTTATTGTGCAGGTTTTTCAGCTGATTTACGGTGGTTCAAAACTAGAATTACAAGACCGCCAGTGTTTGGTGAGTTTGCGCCATTTGGGCGAAGCTGAATTGCTAGAGCCACAAGCCGTACTGGATTTGGAAGATGCCTATTTATTCCTGCGTCGAGTAGAACATGCCATTCAAGCCTTGAATGATCAGCAAAGCCAAGCTTTACCGACTGAACCTGAGTTACGCGCACGCATTAGCGATACTTTGGGCTTTGCCGATTGGGACAGCTTTATGCAGACCCTAAATGAAAAGCGTGTCAAAGTCATTTATCAGTTTGAGCATTTAATTAAAGAAAATGAACCCGATTCTTTGCTGGAAAATTACAGTCAGCTAGAAAAACAGCTCGATGCGGTACTAGACGATCAAGCGAAAAATTTAGTGCATGAGTTCTGGTATGGACATGCCATTAAAAAACTCACCGCCAAAGCTTTACAGCGTTTAAAAACCTTTTGGCCACACTTGATTGAAGCAGTGTTGCAGTCAGAAAATCCACAAATGGCATTGATGCGTTTAATGCCACTGGTCGAATCTGTTCTGCGTCGTACCGTGTATTTGGTCATGCTGATTGAAAGCAAGGGGGCACTGCAACGCTTGGTAAAAATGGCCACAGTCAGCCCGTGGATTTGTGAAGAATTGACGCAATATCCTGTGTTGTTGGATGAATTTTTATCTATGGATTTTGAATTGCCAAAACGCAGCGATTTGGAAGATTCTTTGCGCCAACAATTGCTGCGCATTGAACTGGATGAAGTTGAAGACCTCATGCGGGTGCTACGTTTATTCAAAAAATCCAACGTATTAACAGTTGCGGCCAGCGATGTACTGGCAGAAAGTCACTTAATGAAAGTGTCAGATGCGTTAACCGATATTGCCGAAGTGACCGCAAATGCAGCCCTACAACTGGCCTATCAGATGATTGTCAAAAAACATGGTTATCCGCTAGACAGTGAAGGGCAGCGCTGTGGTTTGGAGCATAACGCTTTTGCCATTATTGGTTATGGCAAAGTAGGTGGCATCGAACTTGGTTACGGCTCAGATTTAGACGTGGTTTTTATTCACAACATGGATGAACAAGCCGATACTGATGGCATTAAACCGATCAGTGGCTTTGAATTTGCTATGCGGGTGGCACGTAAATTTGTATCTTTAATGACCACGCAAACTTTAGATGGTCGAGTTTATGATGTCGATACCCGTTTACGTCCTTCGGGAGATGCGGGTTTATTGGTGACCAGTTTACGGGCCTTTGAGCAATATCAACTGAAAAGTGCGTGGCTGTGGGAGCATCAGGCTTTAGTGCGTGCGCGCAGTATTGCGGGTGAGCAATGTTTACGTGACAAGTTTGAAGTGTTGCGTTGTCAGATTTTAACCCAGCCGCGAGATGAAGCTTATGTCCGCAGTGAAGTGCTGAAAATGCGTCAAAAAATGAAAGATCATTTGGGTTCATCTAAAGAGCAAAAAAAAGATGGAATTTTTCATTTAAAACAGGATGCAGGTGGTATCGTTGATATCGAATTTATGGCACAGTATGCGGTATTAGCCTGGAGTGGGTCGAATCCTGATCTCGCCCATTATTCCGACAACGTAAGAATCCTTGAAGATGCCGCAAAAACAGGTTGCTTATCCAGCGACGATGCGACAGCATTGATTCAAGCTTATCTCCGTGAACGAGCCGAAAGCCACCGCTTAGCCCTTGCAAATCAATCCATGCAAGTCAATGCTGCGGACTGGTACGATACCCGTGAGGTCGTTTGCAAGTTATGGCAAAGATTAATTGATCCGACTGCAATGTCTGCGTTGGATTAAAATGACTATTGTATAAACATTTGGAGTGTGTGCCATGAATTTGGCTGATCGTGATGGTTTTATTTGGCAAGATGGACAATTGGTTGACTGGCGTGATGCAAAAATTCACGTCTTAACACATACCTTACACTACAGTATGGGTGTGTTTGAGGGTGTCCGCGCTTATGAAACGCCAAACGGAACTGCGATTTTCCGTCTTCAGGACCATACTAAGCGTTTGTTAAACTCTGCAAAAATCTATCAAATGAAAGTACCATTTGATCAAGCAGCTTTAGAACAGGCGCAAATTGATGTGGTACGTGAAAACAAACTTTCATCGTGCTATTTACGTCCATTAATTTGGATTGGTTCTGAAAAACTGGGTATTGCTGCAACCAATAACACCATTCATGCCGCTGTTGCGGCTTGGGGTTGGGGTGCATACTTGGGTGAAGAAGCGATGGCTAAAGGTATTCGCGTTAAAACTTCATCGTTTACGCATCATCATCCAAACGTGACTATGTGTAAAGCCAAAGCTTCTGGTAACTACACTTTGTCTATTCTTGCACACCAAGAAGTAGCGCAAGCAGGCTATGATGAAGCGATGTTGATGGACCCACAAGGTTATGTATGCCAAGGTTCTGGCGAAAACGTATTCTTAATTAAAGATGGCGTTTTACATACACCAGACATCGCAGGCGGTGCTTTAGATGGTATTACGCGTCAAACGGTGATCACCATTGCTAAAGACTTGGGGTATGAAGTAGTTGAACGCCGTATTACGCGTGATGAATTCTACATTGCCGATGAAGCCTTCTTTACAGGTACAGCAGCAGAAGTTACTCCAATTCGTGAATACGATGACCGTGTGATTGGCTGTGGTTCACGTGGCCCAATTACCACTGAAATTCAAAAAACTTTCTTTGACGCAGTTCAAGGCAAGAATGACAAATATGCACATTGGTTGACTTACGTTAAATAAGTCACGCGTGTGTACCTGAGTCAACATGATTGACTCAGGTGTGATGACCCCATTCAGGCAATAGTTTGAATGGGGTTTTATTTTGTCTGCTATTGCGTTATGAGTTAGCTAAACATCTTGCGAGGTTTATCTCTCACGTTACAGATATAGATGAATGATCAACTGTTTCTTCGTTGAGTTGGTGGTGTGCAAATTTGATCTTTTGGATAGATTCAGCCGCCCAAAACATGGCTTTTTTATAGCGAGAGGCAATCCCTGTAATTGGTGAGATTTGATGTTAAAAAACGCTCAGTCTGTTGAATGTGATAGAAGATAGTGAATTAAATACGTGAAAAGTGTAGTAAAAATTAGGCTAAAAACTGAATTTTGACCATTTTTTCAAAAATAAACCTACTTAAAATGTAACAAAAGTTAAAATAAAAATGTTGTTAAAGTTAAATAAAAACAATGTGTTGGTTTAAATGTAAATAAATATATATTTTTCATTATCCCTAGAATTGGTATCACAAGTTTTAGGGAGTGAGCTGCTCCCTAGTTTTTTGCGATGTCATTTAAAACAGTACTTTAATCTCGTAATTTGCTGAAATTCAAAGTTTATTAAAAATTGTGTGAAATGGGGCGTATAGATGGATTTTTGTGAGAAATACCTAAAATGAAGAAACTTGCTAAGGATTGAGTTTCAATAATTCTAACGATATCTCAAGTGAGTGAATGATTAAAAAATGGTTTTTTATAAGAGTTATGGAGAAGTGACATGTCTAAATTTTATTAATTTGCTTTTTTAGACGGTTTGGATGTGCAGCAGATTCAGATAATGGGCTCAGCAGATCAGGTATTCAGCAAACAAGATATTCAGCAGGCAGGTATCCAATATCTGCTTTTTTTATCTATTTAGGGTGAATGACAGCAAACGATTTACATTAAATTTATACATAAAACTATGTGTGCAAAACTAGGTATAGGCGATCATCGAGTTGTTAAAAAAATGACAAATGTGTCACCAAAGCATCATATTACTGCAATGCAGCTGCTCTATGCTAGCAAGCATAAAATAAGAATTGAGCAAAAGGCGATGAGCAATGTATTGGCAAAGCAGAGCAGTAAATTAGAGCGTTACAGCGATGCGTTTAAATTTTACTTCAAACAAGATCAAAAACAAAAAAGCAGTCAGCCTACCTCTGAACTCTCAGACCTCGTCCGCCCACGTTTAAAAATTGCCCTAGTAACAGAAACTTGGCCACCTGAAATTAATGGTGTAGCACGTTCACTGTTGCAGCTTTGCAAAGGATTGCAGGAACTTGGACACAAAATTTTATTGATTCGCCCTGAACAAAAACAAGCCTGCACTCAATTCCAACCGTATCAAGAATGTCTGGTAAAAGCACAAGCCATTCCTAAATATCATAATTTACAATTTGGCTGGCCGCAGTGGTCTAAACTTTCGCAGGCTTTAGATGAGTTTCAACCTGATGTGGTGCATATCGTCACTGAAGGCCCTTTAGGGCTTGCCAGTTTACATATTGCAAAATCAAAAAATATTCCAGTATCAAGTGGTTTTCACTCCGCATTTCAAGATTTTAGCCGTTTTTTCGATTTGGCATTTTTACTCAAGCCAATTCAGCACTATCTAAAATGGTTTCATAACAATACCTCGCTGACGTGTGTGCCAAGTAGCCATACTGAAAAATCATTGCGTCAGTTTGGTGTGCAAGGGCCTTTGGTGGTGGTTGGGCGTGGTGTCGATGTTGAATATTTTTCACCAGATTTTCGTTCTACCCAACTGCGAGCAAGCTGGGGTGCGAGTGAAAATACGCGGGTGATGTTGTATGTAGGGCGTTTATCACCTGAAAAAGAAGTCAATCTTATTATTAATGCCTATCAGCGTATGCCAAAAAATACCGAACAGCCTGTGAAATTGGTGATTGTTGGAGATGGGCCAGACCGTGAACGTTTAGAAGCCATGAACGCTCAGGGAGATATCATTTTTACAGGTAGTTTAAGTGGCACAGCACTTGCACAAGCCTATGCCAGTGCCGATGTGTTTGCTTTTGCCAGTCAGGTCGAAACCTTTGGCAATGTCGTGTTAGAAGCTATGGCCAGTGGCTTGCCTGTCATTGCTTATGACTATGCTTGCGCACGTTTACATCTAAAACCGAATGAAACAGGCTGGTTGAGTTCACTTGGTCAGCCAGAAGATTTGGTCGGTCATATCCACCGACTTCCCGATCTTACAACCCTTAGACAGATGGGCGAACACGCCCGCAAAGCGACTTTAAATATTGGCTGGCAGTATCCAGTCCAACAATTTGAGCAGGCGTTATATCTGGTGGCGAAGGAGCTACACATGCCATCTTAGCTATACGCCAAAGAGGAGAGAACTGATGAAGTTTAAAAATGCAAAAATAAGAATGCTGGATCTCGACTTAAAAGGCTGTTTGTATCTTAACCATTTTTCCCACTCTCAGCGGGTGGCACAATTTTTTAAAGTTATTAGCCGTTTGGGCGATGGTGTGTTCTGGTATGTCATGCTCGCAAGTGCATGGATGATGCAGGGCATTGGTTATAGTTTACAAAT
Source organism: Acinetobacter sp. YH12021 (assembly GCF_013420145.1). Lineage (NCBI taxonomy): Bacteria > Pseudomonadati > Pseudomonadota > Gammaproteobacteria > Moraxellales > Moraxellaceae > Acinetobacter > Acinetobacter sp. YH12021. The sequence continues at coordinate 61,169 of NZ_VOYT01000002.1, read as the reverse complement.
TATTTATCTGTTGTTAGGCGGATCTGTCGGCACAGGTATTTATAAATATTTAAAACAAAAAACCGTCCGTCCACGTCCGTATCAGGTACACCAAGTGATCCGTTTGGGTGAACGTCCCTTAGATCATTTTAGCTTCCCATCAGGTCACACTTTGCATGCAGTCATGACCACAACGGTTTTGGGTTATATCCAGCCAGTATTGTTGATGTTGATGTTGCCCTTTACGATTTTGGTGGCCGTTTCCCGTATGATTTTAGGCTTGCACTATCCGAGTGATGTGGCAGTCGGGGCGATGATTGGCGGTTCAGTGGCGAGTGCGATTATTTTGGCTGCACCTTATGTAAATATTGTTTTATAAGCTTGGATAAAACCAAATCGAAAATTCAGTGCAGTAATGGCAGGCAGCCCATGCGAAATTTGTTAAAGTAGTCGCTGTCTTGACTAGAATAGGGAATACACATGGGTTTACGTTGGACGGACAGCATCGACATTGCCATTGAGTTATATGAGGCGCATCCCGATGTCGATCCGCAATGGATTCGTTTTACCGATTTGCACGCTTGGGTCTGTGCTTTGCCAGAGTTTCAAGATGATCCCGAAAAATCGACTGAAGGCATCTTAGAAGCCATTCAAATGGCGTGGATTGACGAAGCACGTTAATCTAGCGGTGTGAAGCAAGATTGATTTGCCGATCAAGGTCCTGCACAATGCGCTTCATATCGAAAAAAGCAATTTTTTTACACATCAAAAGCAGAAAATAGCCCATTATTCGGTATAATGCGGCAAAATTTTCGCGTCAACATTGACTTAAGGAGCCAATCATGGCTATTGAACGTACTTTATCTATCGTAAAACCAGATGCTGTTGCTAAAAACCACATCGGTGACATCTTTGCTCGTTTCGAAAAAGCTGGTCTTAAAATCGTTGCGACTAAAATGAAACACCTTTCTCAAGCTGAAGCTGAAGGCTTCTACGCTGAGCACAAAGAACGTGGTTTCTTTGGTGACCTAGTTGCGTTCATGACTTCTGGTCCAGTCGTTGTTTCAGTTCTTGAAGGTGAAAACGCAGTTCTTGCTCACCGTGAAATTTTAGGTGCAACAAACCCTAAAGAAGCTGCACCTGGTACAATCCGTGCAGATTTCGCTGTAAGCATCGATGAAAACGCTGCTCACGGTTCAGACTCAGTTGCATCTGCAGAGCGTGAAGTAAACTACTTCTTTGCTCAAACTGAAGTTTGCCCACGTACTCGTTAATACGCAGTATTCAAACCAGATAAGTGTTATTATGCTTATCTGGTTTTTTATTCTCCGATTTTTATTTTCTGAATAAACCTTTGCTCACCTCTTGAGCTTCTCCTTTCATCTTTAGACATGGTTTAGGTATACACACATGAGTACAGAAGTCCTCGCTGCATCTGCAACAGATGTTCAGCAAGCATCTGCGTCCGCTCCTGCACAGTCTGCGACTGCAGAGAAAGTGAATCTCCTTGGCATGTCACGTCCACAAATGGAAAAATTCTTTGAAGATTTAGGCGAGAAGAAATTCCGTGCAGGGCAGGTGATGAAATGGATTCACCAGTTTTTTGTTACAGATTTTGCTGAAATGACCAATATTTCAGGCAAGTTACGTGAAAAACTGGAAAAGATTTGTGAAATTAAAGCGCCTGAAGTGGTGCATAAAAATTATTCTAAAGACGGTACTCGTAAGTGGGTATTCCGTGTCGGTGATGGTGAAGGCTCATTGGTCGAAACCGTTCTGATTCCTGCCGAAGACAAAACTGGCTCACGTAAAACCCTGTGTATTTCATCGCAAGTAGGTTGTGCACTGGACTGTTCATTTTGTTCTACGGGTAAACAAGGTTTTCAGCGTGACCTAACCCAAGCCGAAATTATTGGTCAGTTGTGGATGGCAAACTATTCCTATATGGAAGATGTGCCTGTGATTGAACGTGAGCGTTCTGTGACCAACGTGGTGATGATGGGTATGGGCGAACCGTTGTTGAATTACGATGCCGTCTTGAACGCCATGCGCATTATGCTAGATGACTTTGCTTATGGCATGTCTAAGCGTCGTGTGACTTTATCGACTTCGGGTGTTGTACCTAAAATTGACCAATTGGCACAAGATATTGATGTGGCTTTGGCAATTTCTTTGCACGCCACCAATAACGAACTGCGTGATGAACTTGTTCCAATCAATAAAAAATATCCATTGGAACAATTAATCGCAGCTTGTCAGCGTTATATTGGCAAAGATGGCAACGAAAGTGCGCGTAAACACGTGACCATTGAATATGTCATGTTAGATGGTGTAAATGACCATCCTGAACATGCGCAGCAAATGATTAAGCTACTCAAGAACCTGCCAAGCAAGATTAATTTGATTCCATTTAACCCATTTCCGCACGCGCCGTATGGACGTTCAAGCCGAAATCGAATTATTTCTTTCCAAAAAACTTTGTCTGATGCAGGTTTTGTGTGTACGATTCGTCAGACACGTGGTGATGATATTGATGCTGCGTGTGGGCAATTGGTCGGACAAGTGGCAGACCGCACCCGCCGTGCCGAACAGTGGAAAAAGAAAGTTGCAGCGCAAAATGAAATCATACGCTCGCAAGGATAATGACTTGTATAGATAACTAACTTGCATCGAACGAAGACGCAAAGGGGATGTCCATTGAATAAGCCTGTATTTAAAATCGCACAAATTACAACTGTTTGTATTTCGGCAATTTTTGCTGCAGCTTGTCAAACCACAGCTCCAACCTTAGGGCAAAAAGACCCTGAAAAAGCGGTGCAAGTACGTACGCAGTTGGCAGCAGAATACTTAAAAAATGGCGATTTAGACTCAGCCAAACGCGCACTTGATCAAGCTTTGGAAAGCGATTCACGTGATTCCACCGCTAATATGATGATGGGCGTGTTGCTGCAACAAGAAGGCAGCAAGCTGAATTTAGAAAAAGCCGATGCGTATTTTAAGCGTGCCATTGCCGCTGACCCAAAAAATGCACAAGCGCGTAACAACTATGGTACGTATTTATATCAAGTAGAACGCTATAATGATGCGATTGAGCAGCTCAGTATTGCAGGTGCAACACTGGGTTATGATCAACGCTTTAGAGCATTGGAAAATGTAGGTCGTATTTACTTGAAATTAGGCGATATAGAGAATGCCGAAAAGTCATTCAAACAAGCCTTGCAAGCCAATCGCGATTCTTATGTTTCAATGTTAGAGTTGTCGGAAATTTTATATTTAAGACAACAATTTGCACCCGCGCGACAATTGTATGAACAATTTGTACGTGCTGTGGGGCAAAAAAATCAGGGTGCGCGTGCCTTATGGATTGGGATTCGTTTAGCACGTGCCAATGGCGATCAATTGGGAACTCAGGTTTTAGTGAACCAGCTGCGTGCATTATTTCCCAATAGCCAAGAATACCAACGTTATTTGCAATTACAGTACAGTACTGAGGCCGTATGGAAGTAAATCCTAATTCACCGCAACCCACACAGGGGACAACGCCTGTACCCCATGCATTAGGAAATGTTCAACGTCCAGGTGAGTACCTTCGTCAAATTCGCGTCAATCAAAAACGCGAACTGGATGATGTTTCAAAAGATTTGAAAATTCCATTAAAAACGCTGATAGCGCTAGAGCAAGACGAATATACCGCTTTGCCTGAAGCGACCTTTATTAAAGGTTATTATCGTACCTATGCCAAATATTTACAGGTCGATGCTTCAGCCATTATTCAGCGTTTTGATGAAATTTATGCCAACGATACAGGGTTGTTGCCAAATCACGCCTTGAACAATTCACCCATCAAAATTATGGGAAAACTGCCAGGCTCTAACCGCGATCGCAATAAAAAGTGGCTCACACGTATCGCTGTGATTGTGGCGGTATTGCTGTTGTTGTGGGCATTGGTCGCGCTAATTCAAAACTGGATGTCGTCTGGTCAAGAGGGTGCAGAACCTGAAATTGCAGTACTGCAATCCGATGTGCAAATCATTTCTGACAATGCGACAGGCAGCACGCCTGCACTTGCTTCGGGCGATCAGCTGAATTTGCAATTTGCTCGTCCAACTTCAGTGCATATTGTTGACTCTGCTGGCAATGTTTTAGCGACAGGACGTCAAGCCTCTACTTTAAATTTACAAGGCGAAGCCCCATTTCAAATTCGCTTAGATGATGCGACTGCTGTGTCATTAAGTTTGAACAATGAGTCGATTTCATTATCGCCATATACTGTGAACGGAAAAGCAGAATTCCGTTTATCTCGATAATGCAGCAAGGTAGAGCGATATCATGATTGTAAATCCAATTCAACGCCGTCCGACCCGTAAAATTCGTGTGGGTTCTGTCTATGTGGGTGGTGATGCGCCCATTAGCATCCAAAGTATGACCAATACGGAAACCTGCGATGTTGCTGCAACCGTGGCGCAAATTCAGCGTTGTGTAGATGCGGGCGTAGACATCATGCGTGTTTCTGTACCGACCATGGAAGCCGCAGCTGCATTTGGTGAAATTCGAAAGCAAGTATCTGTGCCGTTGGTGGCAGACATTCACTTTGACTATAAAATTGCGTTGGCAGTTGCTGATGCGGGTGCAGACTGTTTGCGGATTAACCCGGGTAATATTGGTTCGGAAGCTAAAATTCGTGAAGTCGTAGCTGCTGCCAAACATCATGATATTTCTATGCGGATTGGTGTGAATGCGGGATCGCTAGAAAAAGATATTCAGAAAAAATATGGCGAGCCGACAGGCGCAGCATTGCTAGAATCTGCCATGCGTCATATTGATATTTTAGACCGTCTAGATTTTCAGGAATTTAAAGTTTCAGTCAAAGCATCGAATGTGTTTTTAACCATGGATGCTTATCGTTTGTTATCACAACAAATTGATAATCCATTACATTTGGGCGTAACTGAAGCAGGTATTTACCGTACAGGTACCGTAAAATCTGCAATTGCTTTGGGCGGTCTGCTCATGGAAGGCATTGGCGATACCATGCGTATTTCACTTGCGGCAGAACCTGAAGATGAAGTTAAAATCGGTTTTGATATTCTAAAATCTTTAGGTTTACGCTCTAACGGGATTAACTTTATTGCCTGCCCAAGCTGTTCACGTCAGGAATTTAACGTCATTTCTGTAATGCAGGCATTGGAGGAGCGTTTGGAAGATATTCGTACTCCAATGGATGTATCGGTCATTGGTTGTAAAGTGAATGGCCCGGGCGAAGCTAAAGAAGCTGATATTGGTGTGGTGGGCGCAAGTCCGCGTTCATTGGTTTATCGTAATGGTGAAAAGAGCCATTTAATTGATACCAATCAACTCGTTGATGAAATCGAAAGCATGGTTCGTCAGCGTGTTACAGAGCTTGAACAAGCTAAATCTAAAGAGATTATTCGTACAAATTTTTCTGAGTAAGTCATGAGTTCAATTGTTGCAATTAAAGGTTTTAATGACATTCTTCCAACGCAAACACCTGCGTGGAGACGTCTAGAGCAACATTTAGCATCTTTAATGGATGCTTATGGTTATCAACAAATTCGTTTGCCAATGGTTGAGCAAACCAATTTGTTTAAGCGTTCAATTGGTGATGCGACCGATATTGTTGAAAAAGAAATGTACACATTCTTAGACAAGGGTAATCCGCCTGAGTCTTTGACTTTGCGTCCTGAAGGAACTGCGGGTTGTGTACGTGCCATGTTAGAGCACAATTTGCTACGTGGTGCGACACCGCGCGTGTGGTATATCGGCCCAATGTTTCGTTATGAAAAACCGCAAAAAGGTCGTTATCGTCAATTCCACCAATTTGGTGTAGAAACTTTTGGCGTTGCAACACCAGATATGGATGCCGAACTTATTTTAATGACTGCGCGTTTATGGAAACGTATGGGCGTTGCCGATAAAGTTCGCTTAGAGTTGAATACGCTGGGTGAGTCGGATGAGCGCGTAGCGTATCGTGCCGCTTTGGTTGAGTTTTTGGAAGCGCACAAAGCCGATTTAGACGAAGATTCACAGCGTCGTTTAAGTACTAACCCACTGCGTATTTTGGACTCGAAAGATGCTAAAACGCAAAGCATCCTAGAAAATGCTCCAAAATTGCATGATTTTATGGGTGAAGATACGCTGAATCACTTTGCCCAATTACAGCAGTATTTAACCGATGCAGGCATTGAGTTTGTGATTAATCAAAAACTGGTACGTGGTTTAGATTATTACAATAAAACCGTTTTTGAATGGACAACCACGCATTTAGGTTCGCAAGGCACAGTTTGTGCAGGCGGGCGCTATGATGGTTTGGTTGGGCAGTTGAAGGGTAAGGCAGATCAGTCCGTACCTGCCGTGGGCTTCGCCATGGGCATTGAGCGTTTATTGTTGTTGCTTGAGCAAGTCGAAGACAATACGCCTGTACGTGATTGTGAAGTATTCTTGTTGGCAGATCCAACAACTCAAGGCAAGGCGTTGGTTTTAGCTGAGCAAATTCGTGACCAATTCGAACAAGCGGGCAGCCAGATTCGCTTAAAAGTTGGTTCACAAGGCTCAATGAAAAGCCAAATGAAAAAAGCCGATCAATCAGGTGCAATCTATGCCTTGATTTTTGGTGAGCGCGAAGCGGAAGCACAGCAATTGGCAGTGAAAACCTTGGCAACTGCTGAGCAAACGACTGTTGCAGTGACCAAAATTGTGCCTTTCATCATTGAAAAATTTTCTTCACAATAAGCCAAATAACATAAGGAAAAGGGTAATCCAATGAGCGCATTGAGTGATGACGAACAACTTGATAGTTTAAAATCGTTTGCGAAAAAATATGGTTCAGCCATGATTAGCGGGATTTTAATTGCGTTGATTGCCTTTTTCGGATGGCAATATTGGCAGAAAAAAACCTTGGCAGAGCAGCAAATGAATACTGCTAAAGTGCAACAACTGATGGATGATGCACGTACAGCAGAAGGCAATCCAGATGCCTTCAGTCAATTGTCTGCAACTGCCGATAAAATTGTGAAAGAAGCCCCTGATTCTGCGCAAGCTATTCAAACTCAATTCTTAATGGCTAAACTCGCTTACGATCAGCAAGATTTTGCTGCCGCAGAAAAAGCCTTAAAGAAAGTTGAAAACTCTAAAGTAAAAGATCAAGGCTTAGTGCAATTGGTTAAGTTGCGTTTGGCTTATGCACAGTTGGCGCAAAAGAAATACGATGAAGCTATTCAAAGTTTGGCCGCGGTGACTGATCCTGCATTTAAAGCGACTGCAGATGAAGCGCGTGGCGATGTTTATGTCGCGAAAAATGACCGTGAAAATGCCAAAAAAGCCTATCAAAGTGCATGGGATACTTTGGTGGAACGTAAACAAGAACGTCAAATTTTACAAATAAAACTCGAAAGTGTTGGTGTTTTGGTGGATGATCCTGAAATTGAACGCCCAGTATTAGACACACAAGTGGATGAGAGCTAATGAATAGAAAGTATAAAATACCGTTTGCACTGACCGTTTTAACCCTCGCTTTGGCGGGGTGTTCTACCAATAAAATTAAAGTTGCAGAAGTTAAGCCAAATCCACTGCCAAAACTTGAGCAAGCACAAAGTCTAGTTCCTGTATTTTCACAAAGCGTTGCATCGACTACATCAGCCGATCCACTACGCCTGCAATTAGATGCCGAAAACGGGGTAATTTATACTGTTGATCCTAAAGGTGAGATGGCAGCCTATCAAGGCAAGCAACGTCTTTGGCAAAAACAAGTGTCTAAGCAAGGCTTAACTGCAGGTGTCAATGCTGCTGATGGCATTGTGGTTGCAGGAAACAGTAAAGGACAATTGTTTGCTTTAGATCAGCAAACAGGTGAGCAAAAGTGGGTTGCACAGTTAACAGGTGCAATTCTTGCGCCATCGTTAATTCAGGCGGGTCGTGTGGTGACTGTAAGTAATGACGGCACGGTATATGCACACAATGCCGAAACAGGTCAGTTGGTGTGGACTTACAACTTGCCAAACGTGCAATTTAGTTTGCGTGGTATGGCTGCACCTGTGGCGCTCGATTCACGTACTGTACTGATTGCTTCTGCAAATGCCTATGTCTATGCACTGGATATTGTTACAGGCGTACCACGTATGCAGCGTCGTGTTGCTATTAGTGAAGGCCGTTCAGATATTCAACGCTTAAATGATATTGATGGCGACCCTGTGGTTGCAGGTCAATTCTTAGTGACCACAAGCTATCAAGGTCAGGTCACCGTATTGGACTTAGCTTCACAACAAGTGATTTGGAGTGAAGACGCAAGCAGTACCAAACGCCCAGAAGTTGCGGGGAATGGTGTATTTGTCAGCACTGCAGATGGCAAAATTGCAGCTTACGAAATCACATCAGGACAAGCACTTTGGGAAAATGACAGTTTGCTCAACCGTCGTTTATCTAATCCTGTATTGTTTGGACAATATTTAGTGGTCGGTGATTTAGATGGTGTTTTACACCTCATTGATCCAAGCTCAGGGCAACTGGTTGGACGTTCAAAAACCAATGGCGAAGTCCGTTCATTGCGTGTAATTGACAATCAACTCTATGTCGCAACGCAAAAGGGCGCATTAAGCGTTTGGCAGAACCGCTAATTTTGTTCTGACTTTTATGCTAAAATAGTTGTCCGTATTTTTACGCGGGGTAATTGAATCATCAATGCCCCGTGTTTTTATTTAATAGAGTGGTCGATGTTCTCTCTGTCGTTTGCGTGGTCGCAACGCTGAACCCAACATCCATACTCTGTTCTTTCTTCCACAGTTTCGGATGTACAGACCATTGAAACTGACTGATCTTGAATAAAGGTTAATCTATGAAACCCGTAATTGCGCTCATTGGTCGTCCGAACGTCGGAAAATCAACGCTGTTTAACCAGATTACCAAGAGCCGTGATGCACTTGTTGCTGACTTTGCAGGTCTGACACGTGACCGCAAATATGGTGATGCAACCTATCAAAATAAATCTTTCATTGTGGTCGATACTGGCGGTATTGGCGAAAGTGAAGGTGGCATCGACTCTTACATGGCTGAACAATCTAAAACAGCCATCCATGAAGCCGATATGATCATTTTTGTGGTCGATGCACGTGCAGGCTTGTTGGCATCGGATGAGCAAATTGCGCGTGAATTGCGTACTTTGGGCAAAAAAGTATTCTTGGTGGCGAACAAAGTAGATGGCGTACATGCCGAAGCCGCTTTGGTTGAGTTCTTTAAACTGGGTATGGGCGAGCCTTTGCAAGTGGCTGCCAGCCATGGTCGAGGCGTTCAGCAAATGCTGGAAGACGTTTTGGCAGATGTTCCTGAAGATGAAAACCCAGATGCACATGATCAAGACACAGGTTTGCGTTTAGCCATCATTGGACGTCCAAACGTGGGTAAATCGACACTGGTTAACCGTTTATTGGGCGAAGAACGTGTGGTGGCATACGATCAGCCGGGTACGACACGTGACTCTGTCTATATTCCGTTTGAGCGCAACGAACGTAAATACACCTTAATTGATACTGCAGGTGTGCGTCGTAAAGGTAAGGTCGATGAAATGATCGAGAAATTCTCGATTGTGAAAACCTTGCAAGCCATGAAAGATGCACACGTGGTGGTGATTGTGGTCGATGCACGTGATGGTATTGTCGAGCAAGATTTACACTTAATTGGTTATGCGCTTGAAGCAGGGCGTGCCATGGTGATCGCGATTAACAAATGGGACAATATGTCCGAATATGATCGCAAACAATGTAAGTTAGATGTTGAGCGTCGTTTTGACTTTATTCCATGGGCAAAAATCCACCTAATTTCTGCCTTGCATGGTACAGGCGTGGGCGATTTATATCCTTCTATTCATCGTGCTTATGAATCATCACACTTAAAAGTGTCACCTGCGAAACTGACTCAAATCTTGAATGATGCAACAGATGCACACCATCCACCCAAAGTGCAAGGTCGCGCCATTAAAATGCGTTATGCACACATGGGTGGACAGAACCCGCCAACCATCGTGATTCATGGTAATAAGGTCGATAAAACACCTGCAGATTACCGTCGTTATTTAGAAAACGTGTTCCGTAAAGTTTATAAGCTAGAAGGTACGCCTGTAAAAATTGAATTTAAAACTTCTGAAAACCCATTTGAAGGACGTAAGTCACAAGTGGATGAACGCACAGCGGCACGTCGTCGTCGTTATGTGCAGAAGTTTAAGAAAGCCGAGAAGAAGTTCAAGCGAGGCTAAGGCTTAAACTTTGACGTGTTTAATAAAAAATCCCGAATGTGAATTCGGGATTTTTTTATTACAGTTTGAGCAAAATTGCCTAGAGATCAGCTTTGTGAATATTTTACTGAAGTTGTTAGGTCAATTCTTAATATTGTTAAAATGCACATTTTTTCGCTTTTTGATAAATTTGGATGTTATCCAGATTATTACGTGCAATTTCCAAAGACTGTTGGCTTGCACTTAAATCTTGTTGTGCATTTTGACCCGAAAAAGCATTTGCAATTTGGCTTGCTTTAGACACTGTTTCAGATTGACCTGAGAAAGCAGAAAGGGCTGAACCTGCAATGCCAGCCCATTTGCTTACAGGGTTGTTGGCTTGAGCATTGGCTTGGCTGCTGCTGATCTCTGCTTGCGCCAAAGTGCGTTGTGCTGCTTTGGCTTCAACTGCTAAATCTGTGCAGTCTAAAGTTTTTAAATAGCTGGTGCTATAAACCTGATTTTGCTGAAGGTTGCCATAATAAGCTTTATCGGCTTGCTTAACTGCATTCGCAGCAGCTAGACGGCTTTGATTCATTTGAGCTTCGGCTTGATTGACTGCAGCCGCATTTTTAGCACCTAATACTGCTGTTGCTGCTTCAATCCAGTTGGCTTGAGCTGCTAAAGGTAAACAAAGAATCCCGCAGCTAAGAAACAATTTTTTTAAAGTCATTATTTATCCCTCTCATTTATATAAGATTGTGATTCTAATAAAAATAAAAGCAAAAAAGGTGATTTGTTATACTTTTGTATCAAATTAATTGTTTGATTGTAAATAATTTTTTAATTTCAAGTATTGATTGTTTAATCATTCTAATGAATCTAGCGCCTGTGATGAAAAAGGCGCTAGAAGTATTGCTGTTGAAGTTTTATATATTTATTTAATGACGCTTCGCCAACAAGCTATTTGACAGACGATTTAACCATTGTGGGCTAATACTCGAAAGCTGCATTAGGGTTTTGGCTTTTAAACCGACCGCACGATGCGTATTGGTCAGGATCGAATCTTTAACCGTCGCTTGTTGATACACCACCTGGGCGACATCTTCTGTCGATAAATGCACGCCCATGTTTTGAATGGTGGCTGCATCCATATCTTTAACCATTGCGGTTTGTACAAATAGCGGCATGACATCTAAGACGCGAATGCCATATTTTTGCCACTCTATATCTAAACCTTCCGTAATGCCACGCACTGCAAATTTGGAAGCAGAATAAGAAATTAAATCGGCTTGTCCATAAATCGCAGATGCCGAAGACAGGTTAATCACCCGTGCAAAACTTGCTTGTTTTAAATAAGGCAAAGCCGCATGACAACCGTTTAATACACCATTCACATTCACTGCCATAGTCCGATGATGCGCTTCTATGGGTGTGTCTTCAAATGCGCCTGAGTAGAGAATTCCTGCATTATTCACCAAAATATTCAATTCACCTGCCCATTGGCAAAAATCAGATATTGCAGCTTGCCAACTGGCATAGTCTGCCACATCAAGTAAACCTGCATGCGCACGCTCACCCAATTGTTCTGCTAATTGCTGTGCTTGTGCGAGATGAATATCATAAATACCGACACGGTAACCTTGTTGATAAAACAATTGTGCGATTGCGGCACCAATGCCTTGTGCAGCGCCACTAATCAAGATACTGTGCATTTGAACTTGCTCCCTGATGTTATTTTTGTTGTGCATATCGTCCTTGCCATCTGAGCATAACAAAAAAATGGTGCATTCGTGCAATAAATTGAAATAAGGAACAACCCATGCAGCAATTGCTTTCAATCATGCAACAGTTACGTCAACAATGCCCGTGGGATCAAAAACAAACCCCAGAAAGTTTGACTAAATACGCGATTGAAGAAGCTTATGAAGTTGAAGCGGCAGTGCGTTCAGGCAAGGTAGATGATGTACGTGATGAGCTGGGTGATTTGTTGTTGCAAGTGGTGTTTCAGGCACAAATGTATAGCGAGCAAGGTGCATTTGATTTTCAAGATGTGGTACAAGCCATTTGCGATAAATTAATTCGTCGGCATCCACATGTGTTTCAGGCAGAACAGTTTGCGCAGCTTAGCGCAGAAGATGTCGCTGCCTTATGGAAAACCATCAAACAACAAGAAAAACAGGGTAAAGCAAAGTCACGTTTAGATGAGGTGAAACATGCACCCGCTTTGGTGCAAGCACAGCAAATTCAGCAGCATGCGGCACAATTGGGCTTTGACTTTCATACCGTGCAAGATGCGTATGGCAAGTTAGAAGAAGAATTGCAAGAATTACAACAGGCGATTCAACAGCAACAATCCGATGAAATACAGGATGAGTTAGGGGATTGTTTGTTTTCTTTAATCAATGTTGGGCGTAAACTTGGCGTGTCCAGTGAGTTGGCATTATTGGGCACAATTCATAAATTTAGAACACGCTTTGCTTACATTGAAGATCAGGCCGAATTACAACAAAAAACAATAGAAGATATGACTTTAGAAGAAATGGATCAACTTTGGGAGCAGGCAAAACAACAATTAAAATGACAGGTTTTGCGGCAACATGAATATATCGCAGCAATTAAAAGTTTCTTTTCGCTTTTTTTCTTTCGGATGGCAGTACTGGCTTGCATTGCTGTTATGCAGTATCAGTGTATGGACTACAGCACAAAATGTGCAATCTAAGCCTGCTCAGGTGAATGGGCATAGCTATGATCAAAACTATTTAAAATGGAAAGCACAGCAAGCCGCGCAAGATCAGCGTTTAAGTGCGGCTCAAACCGCATCATCAAGCGCAGAACATTATTTAGCGCGTCCCACTCAGCAAAGTGCGCCTACAAATCAAGTGCGTTTAAATAGTGCTTCGTTAGAACAATTGCAGCAATTGTCTGGGGTGGGTAGGAAAAAAGCACAAGCGATTGTGGAATACCGAAAACAAAATGGAAAATTTCAAAGTATTGAAGAACTTCAGCAAGTCAAAGGGATTGGCCCTGCCTTATTTGCCAAGAATAAACACAAGTTGGCATTGTAGCTGCAAGCAGAATTTTAGCACTGCACATTGCAAAATTAGCGTGTGAATCAAATTGCCCTTTGATTGTGTTAGAGATATGATTAGCGACATCTTATCTGTTTTACGTTCAGACGTAGGAGACAGCGTCTTTTGCAAACTTTGCGCGCGTCAAAATGTGGTTTATCTACCGCTCAATTACCTTCTTCCATTTTAGATGTTCTAGATGCTTTAACCAAAGCAGGCTATGAAGCTTATATCGTCGGTGGTGGAGTTCGTGACTTAATGTTAGGGCTAAATCCGAAGGATTTTGATGCCGTAACCAATGCCACACCCTCACAAGTGAAAGAAGTTTTCGGACGACGTTGCCGAATTATTGGACGACGTTTTGAGCTGGCGCATGTCTATGCAGGGCGTGAACTAATTGAAGTGGCCACTTTCCGTGCGCCACCGAAAAAAGCTGTGACTTCTGCGGCGGGGATGATTCTGCGCGATAATAACTGGGGCACAATCGAGCAAGATTTTGCCCGTCGTGACTTTTCAATCAATGCGTTGTATTACCAGCCACGCAAAGGCATCGTGTTAGATTTTTGCAATGCCGTAGATGATATAAAGCACAGAAACTTGCGTTTATTGGGCGATCCAACTTTACGTTTTGAAGAAGACCCAGTGCGTATGCTGCGTACTTTGCGTTTTGCTGCCAAATTAAATTTCAATATTGATCCAAAAATTCTTAAAATTTTTACGCCTGAAATGACGCAGTTATTGCGTGATGTATCGCCACACCGTTTATATGATGAGTCGCAAAAACTCTTTACGATGGGACATTTAAATAAAGTCCTGCCGATGTTGATTGAGTTTGGTATTTGGCGTCAGTTATTTGCCGACATCAAGCCAGACATCAACTCATTTATTGAACGTGCAGCAAAAAATACCGATCAACGGATTACGATTGGTAAAACCATCAACCCTGCATTTTTCTATGCGGTGCTGTTGTGGCAACCGTTTTTAGAGCGTTGTGACTTTTATCTTTCTAAAGGTGTGGTGGCAGCCGAAGCGCGAGCCCAAGCAGGTTTAGATGTACTGAAACGTCAGGCGACACGTACCATTATTCCTCGTTTTGCTGAAACTTTTATTCGTGAAGTTTGGGAAATGCAAACCCGTTTATTGCAACCGAAACCACAGCAAATTGAAGCATTGTCTGGGCATGCGCGTTTCCGTGCAGGTTTTGACTTTTTATTACTGCGTGAAAAAGCAGGCGATAGCTCGACTTTAGGAATGGGTCAGTGGTGGGATGCCTACCAGCTTATGAGCACCGATGAAAAAGAACGTGCGATTGCCCAATATAACCGATTACGTGCCAAGAGCCGCCGTAAAACAGCGCAAGAACCTGTTGATGTGGCACCAGCAACACATGCTGCCGATATGCAGATTGAACCCTTGGTGAATGAGCCTGAGCCTCGTAGTCGACGTGCGCGTAAAGCCAAACAGTATGAAGAAAATCGGGCGCAATTGACTGCTACAGCAAACGGTTCAGGTATTGGTGCAGATCATCCGATTTTAAAACGTAAACGTGTGCAACGTGATTTAAGCCAAGTGATTTTTGGGCCAACACAATGAGCAACATCACCTATATTGGTTTAGGCAGTAATTTGGGCGATTCGCGTCAAATTTTGACTGAAGCGGTGCAAAAACTGGCAACTTTGGGGCAAGTGCAGACTTCTAAACTGTATCAAAGCCCACCAATGGGGCCACAAGATCAGCCTAATTATTTGAATGCTGTGGTACGTTTAGATACCGAACTTGAAGCCTTGGCATTGTTAGATGAATTACAGCGTTTTGAACAAGAGTCGGGTCGGGTGCGTTTACGTCATTGGGGTGAGCGTACGCTAGATTTAGACTTGTTGATTTATGCTGATGCCAACATTCAAAATGAACGTCTGACTGTACCGCATGTGGGGGTGTTAGAACGTGATTTTGTCGTCATCCCGTTGTTAGATTTGGATGCTAACTTAAGCGTTAAGGGACAATTATTAAAACACTCGCCATTGCTTGAACATCCGAGCTTAACTGTTGTAGATGCCAGCAATTGGGCAGGGCTATAAAGTTTTAAATTAAGCATGCGTGATGCTTTTTCCATAGAGGAATATTTTCATGATTAGTTTAAGTGACCTAAGAAAATTTAAAGCGGAAGGTCGAAAATTCTCCTGCCTGACTTGCTATGATGCAAGCATGGCGAAAGCAATGGAAATTGCTGAAATTGATACGATTTTAATTGGCGATTCTTTGGGGATGTCCATTCAGGGGCGTGACTCAACCTTGCCTGTCAGCGTGGCGGATATGGCTTATCATACTGCGGCGGTGCGTCGTGGTAATCAACATGCTTTTATTTTGACTGACTTGCCATTTATGAGTTATGCCACCTTAAATGATGCATTGCAAAGCTCGAAAGAGGTGATGCAAGCGGGTGCACAAATGGTCAAAATGGAAGGTGGTGCATGGCTCAGCGAAACCGTTGCAACACTGACCCGTAATGGTATTCCTGTCTGTGTACATTTAGGTTTAACGCCACAATCGGTGCATGTATTTGGCGGTTATAAATTACAGGCACGTACCCGCGAAGCTGCAGATAAACTGATTGCTGACTGTAAAGCTGTGGTAGAAGCAGGCGCGGCGATTCTGTTACTAGAATGTGTGCCAGCACAGCTAGGTCAAGAAATTTCTGCCTTGTTCCCTGAAATTCCAGTGATTGGGATTGGTGCAGGTGCAGACACTGACGGTCAGGTACTAGTGGTGCAAGACATGCTGGGGCTGACTTTTGGTCGTGTCGCAAAATTTGTACGTAACTTTATGAAAGAACAAGCGGGTGAAACTGCCATTTTGGATGCATTTAAAGCCTATCATGCTGCAGTTCAAGATGGTTCTTTCCCTGCACGTGAACAAACTTTCCAAGTCGAGTTGTAATATGAAAACTGAAACCACAATTCAAGGCTTAGCGGCTTCATTACAGTCTGCACGCGCTGCGCGTAAAACCATTGGTTTTGTTCCGACTATGGGCAATTTGCACGAAGGGCATTTGACCTTGGTGCGCGAAGCGAAAAAAATATGTGATGTGGTGGTGGTCAGTATTTTTGTCAATCCAATTCAATTTGGCCCTAATGAAGACTTTGACAGTTATCCGCGAACTTTAGACCAAGACAGCCAATTGTTGGCAGAGGTCGGTTGCGACATTATTTTTGCGCCTTCAGTTGAGCAAATGTATGGTAACAAACCACGTTTGACCAATATTTCAGTGAGTGAGATTACGGCAGACTTGTGTGGCTTGCAGCGTCTTGGACACTTTGATGGTGTTGCGGTGGTCGTGACCAAATTATTCAATATGGTACAGCCAAACTATGCTTTCTTTGGTGAAAAAGACTATCAACAACTGGCAGTCATTCGTCAGTTTGTACGCGACTTAAATATTCCGCTAGAAGTGATTGGCGTGCCAATTGTACGTGCGGCAGATGGTTTGGCGCTTAGCTCACGTAATGGGTATTTGAGTGCAGAGCAGCGTCAAATTGCACCGACAATCTATCAAAGTTTAAAGGCTGCTGCACAAGCATTACAGCAAGGTGAAACTTTGTCACAAGTGTTAGCGAATATTAAAGCAACATTGACAGCGGCAGGCTTTGTTGTGGACTATGTAGAAGCGCGTACAACAGAATTGCAGAAAATTGAAGCATTTAGTGAAGATCTGGTGTTATTCGTTGCGGCAAAATTGGGCAATACACGTTTAATTGATAATTTGCAGGTCAAACATTCTGCATAGCTGGCAATAGAAGGGTTGCATGCCATGAAACGTATTTTGATCGTGACAGGTCAATCGGGTTCAGGAAAATCTTCGGCATTACAAGTGTTGGAAGATTTAGGTTATTACTGTATTGATAATTTACCTTTGGCATTGCTCCCCGAAATTGTGGATAAACTGGATCAGGAAAATAACTTGGAACAGTTGGCATTGGGGGTAGATGTACGCAGTACCCGTGCCGACTTGCAAGAGTTTGATTTGGTATTTGAGCAACTGCAAAAGCATGGTTCAGTCGATATTATTTATCTGACCACGCAAGATCAGGAATTGATTGCCCGTTTTAGCGCATCACGCCGTCCGCATCCACTCTCTAGCCGTTTTAAAAGCTTGAATGAATGTATTCAAGAAGAAAAAAACTTGTTGATGCCGATTCAGTTCCGCTCTACGGTGCATATTGATACCACGGACAAAAGCGTGCATGATTTAAAACATGTGTTGTTGTCTAAACTTGGGCAAACCGACAACCTGATTGTGATTTTACAATCCTTTGGCTATAAGCACGGAATTCCCTTAGATGCCGATTATGTGTTTGATGTGCGTCATTTGCCCAATCCCCATTGGGATTTGGAGCTAAGAAAACATTCAGGCTTAGATGCACCTGTGCAGGAATTCTTGCAACAAAGTCCGCAAACCCATGAAATGTTTCAGGACATCCACCAGTTTTTAGAAAAATGGTTGCCAGCCTTTGCCGAAGGGCATCGTCACTACATCACCATTTCAATTGGCTGTACGGGTGGGCAACACCGTTCCGTTTATATCGTAGATAGACTAAAAAAAGCACTTGAGGCAAAATGGTCTATTCAAGTCTTACACCGAGAAATGAAGCACTGGTCATGATTGACACAACTGTTGACGTAATTAATAAACTAGGTTTACATGCACGGGCATCTGGGAAACTGATTGAAGTGACCACCAAATTTCGTTCGTCAATCCAAATTGGTAAAGGCGACAAATTGGTTGATGCCAAAAATATTATGTCCTTGCTCATGTTAGGTGCAGGCAAGGGAACTACTTTACGCTTGGTGATTGATGGTGCAGATGAAGAAAAAGCTTTATCTGATATTCAAGCACTGTTTGCAGCAAAATTTTACGAGGCAGATTAATCGTGGCACGTCGACCGCAACGTTTTACCGAAGATGACTTTGAATCTTTAGAAGGGCGTGCAAGTAAAACCGAACAGAAAAAAGCCGTACAACGTATGGCTGCACTGGGCGAACAATTGGCGCAGTTAAGCGCCAAACAAATTCAGAAACTTCCAGTAGAAGAGCGTTTAATTGATGCTTTACTGGAATTGCAAAGCATTACTTCACATGAAGCACGTCGTCGTCAGTGTCAGCGTATTGGTAAATTGTTGCGTAATGAAGATGAAAGCGTAATTTTGTCTTATTTGACACCGCAACAAGGTGCGAAAAAAACCGCACAGTTACAGCGTTGGGTGGAACGAATTATTAAAGACGGCGACCCTGTGATTAATGATTTTAGTAAAACCTATAAAGCGGCTGAACGTCATACACTGCGTCAGCATGTGTTGCGTATCCACCGTGATATGAAACAGGAAGTGTCTGCGGAAGAACTTGAAGCATCTAAGCTCAAGTTGTTTAACTATGTGCAGCAAGTGGCTTTATTGTCAGAAAGCTAGATTAGCGTACCTTATCTAAGAAGATAGATAGCGTGAGCTGATGATTGCACAAAAAAACGACTCATGACGAGTCGTTTTTATTTGGTCTTAATATAGAGATTTTCAAATTTTAGCCAAACTCACCGACTGAACGCTCTTTGGCCCATTCACGCAGTACAAATTTTTGTAATTTACCTGTCGATGTTTTTGGAATTTCAGTAATCACCACATCCTTTGGTACTTTAAAACGCGCCAAATGTTGACTGCAATAGGCAATAATTTCTTCAGGGCTGACCTGCTTGCCTTCTTTCAGTTCAATAAAGGCACACGGGACTTCCTGCCAACGTGGATCTGGTTTTGCCACCACTGCGGCTGTCAAAACTGCAGGATGTTGATACAGCACCTCCTCCACTTCGAGTGACGAAATATTTTCACCCCCTGAAATAATCACATCTTTAGAACGGTCAGTAATTTTGGCGTAGCCATCGGGTTGGCAGACGGCTAAATCACCTGTATGAAACCAACCGCCTGCAAATGCTTCTGCGGTAGCTTTTGAGTTTTTCAAATAGCCTTTCATCACGATATTGCCACGGAACATAATTTCGCCCATGGTTTTGCCGTCTTTTGGTACAGGTTGCATGGTTTCTGGGTCTAAAACTTTCATGCCATCTTGCAGCGGATAAGGCACGCCTTGACGCGAATGTAATTGTGCTTGTTCTTGAATGGATAGCTCGCTCCAGCCTGCTTGAGAAGCACACAGCGCAGATGGGCCATAGGTTTCAGTTAAGCCATAAACGTGAGTTACGTTAATGCCAATATTGCGCATACCTTCAATAATTGCTGCTGGCGGTGCAGCACCCGCAACCATCACTTCAACACGGTGATCAAACTGGGTCTTTTTCTCCTCAGGGGTGTTGATGAGCATCGACAAGACAATTGGCGCACCGCAGAAATAATCGACTTTGTGCTCTGCAATTAATTTAAAAATCAGTTCAGGGTCGACTTTACGTAAGCAGATATTTGTGCCACCGTTGGCTGCCATCGTCCATGCAAAGCACCAGCCATTACAGTGGAATAGGGGCAGTGTCCATAGGTAGGTTGCACGTGGGGTCATCCCGCAGGCAATAATATTACTGGCTGCATTAATGTAGGCACCGCGATGATGATAGACCACGCCTTTCGGGTTGCCTGTCGTGCCAGACGTATAGTTCAGGCTAATTGCATCCCATTCATCTTGTGGCAAATGCCATTCAAAATTTGGGTCACCTGCAGCCAGCCAAGTTTCGTATTCAATCTGTCCGATGCTAAGGGCATTGGCAGCATGCTCATATTCTGCATCGTTGACATCAATCACGTAAATTTCATGATTGACCATCGCTAAGGCTTCTTGTGCCAAAGCCGCAAATTCAGGGTCAACCAAAAGCACTTTGGATTCTGCATGATCGAGCATAAACGCCAGTGTTTTGGCATCTAAACGAGTGTTTAGTGTGTTCAGCACTGCACCCGCCATTGGCACAGCAAAGTGTGCTTCTAGCATGGCAGGAACATTCGGAAGCAGCACCGAAACAGTGTCATTTTTGCTGATGCCTAAATTTTGAAGTTGATGTGCAAATTGGCAGCAGCGCAAATAAGTTTCGCGCCAGGTAATTTGACGTGAACCGTGAATAATCGCGTTTTGGTGCGGGTAAATATAAGCTGCCCGTTCTAAGTAACGTAACGGGGACAAGGCGACAAAGTTCGCAGGGGTACGCGGTAATTCATCGTATGCGCTGACCATTGTTATTCTCCATAATATGTGTCGTTATTTTATCCAACTTAAAAAGATAGGGATTTTATGGCAGCTTTGCAGTTATGCTTTAGTCGAAAATCTGTTGTTTTTGTTTTGAATCGCTTGTAAGTACATTTAAAAAATAGTTTAAGTAAAATTTAGCAGCTATTTTTTATTCAATAAAAATAGTAGCTTATTGGAAAATATTAACTTATTCTGTCATTTGGCTTTTATAGAGTGATGGGCTGAGACCTGTCCAACGCTTAAATGCACGTCGAAATTCGCGTAATTCACTAAAGCCAAGTTGTTGGCTAATTTCAGTCATGCTCAAAGGCTGTTGTAGCAGTTGTTTGGCTTTATTTTCCAAAACGTGTTGGCGCAGGTTTTGGAAGTTGCAGCCTTCGGCAAGTAATTGTCTGCGTAAATGTCTTTCGCTCATTTGAAAATGTTGTGCCGCTTGGTGCATATCAAAGTGCTGAGGTAAATGCTGTTCGATTAGATAACTCAACACGTGTGCATATTGCTGTTGATTAATCGCCTGCATATCCTGATACGCTTGTTGGCAGACACGCAGGGCGGTGCTGTAATTGGCGGCACTAGAGGTTTTAATTTGGCGTCCTAAAATCTCTGGTCGGAACACCAAAGCATTCATGTATGATGAAAAGTGCAGAGGACATTGATAATGCACCTGATAAGCCTCTAAATAGTCGGGTTGGGCAAAACTAAAATGCACTTCGACCAAATCTTGATGATTGCCAAGCATGACGTCTAAGCAGCTAACAATACTGGAGAGGACTTCATCGCAAAAAAAGCGCAGTAAGTTCCCCGTGGGATAACGCTCTTTCATCACCAGTGTAGGAGAGGTCGAGGAAAAATCGTACTCCAAATCCATCACACTGCCTGAAATGGGATGGTACTGCAGTCCTGTCTGTAAGGCTTCTACAACATTTTGACTGGACACCATGGCAAAACCGAGCATGCCCATGGAAATCAGCCCCTTGTCACGTCCAATTTCTAAGCCTAAATGTGCACATTGAGTGTCTTGCAGGGCGCGTGTCACCACTTTGCAAATATCTTGAAATGAAACAAAACCATTGCCTTGGACGATTTGATCAAGATCTTGAGAAATTCCCTGAAACCATGGTTGATAGGGGATCTGTTGTTCTTTGGCGTAATGAATCAGACCTGACAATAAGGCAGGCGGCACGTGCTGCAGCAAGTAGTTTGAAGTTGCTGACATAAGTCCGATTATCCCCCCCATGCCATTGTCGCTTTGACCCTTATTTGCCGTGATGCAATTTTGTTTAATGGCGTTGATCAGCGTCATGACTGATTGTATAGATGAAAAGGAATACGATTGCAATGTATTTGGTGGGTTGGGATAAACAGGAAATTCATATTCAGCCAAAAGGGCTTGCCATGTTTGGTTATGGCAACTGGAAACATCGTGCCTATGAACAACGAACAGCTTTATTTGCCCGCAGTATTTGTATTCAAACCTTAGACAATGACTTATTAATTTTTTGCTGTCTGGATATGGGGTGTGTGACCTATGCCATGCGTCATTTAGCGATACAGCGTTTACAGCGTAAACTGGGGGAGCGTTTTCAGCCGCAGCGTTTGGTATTGATGGCAACGCATACTCATTCTGCACCTGGCGGTTGTGCACATGAAGCGTTGTACAATATGCCCACACCTGGTTTTGTGCCTGAACATTTAAATGCAGTGGTCGATGCGATTGTGGGCAGTGTGCTCAAAGCTTTGGCGACCCAGAAAAAACCGATATTTATATGAGCAATGGTCGTTTTGCAGAAGAAACGCCAGTGGCATGGAATCGCTCTTTAACAGCGTATAACCGTAATCCTGATGTATCTCGTAGAACGCTGGAACAGGCACATTTGGCCTTAGATCGTGATATGCAATTGCTTGGTTTTTATCGCGAAGGTAATTTACAGGCAGTTTTTTCTTTATTTGGGGTGCATGCTACCTGTTTAAGCAGTCGTTTAAGCGCTCATGATGGTGATAACAAAGGTTATGCCGCACTTTGTACCGAGCGTGCACTGCAACAACGTGGGGTCAAAAATCCTGTGGCAATTTTTGCCCAAGCCGCAGCGGGTGATGTTTCTCCACATTATCATGGCCCTGAGCAGTCACAGGTACGTGCTGCAATGCGCGATGAAAAAGAATACGAATATACACAGCAAAATGGTCGCTATCAAAGTGAATTGGCACTGAAAGCTTTGGCACATAGAGGTACGCCGTTAATGGGAGCTTTAGATGCTGTGTGCCATTATGTCGATTTAAGCAATATTGAAATTCCAGTTGAATTTGCGATGGGGCAAACAGATGCAAAAACCAGTGCAGCCTGTCATGGTGCAGCATTTTTTGCAGGAACACCTGTAGATGGTGCAGGTGTGGCACAACCGATTTTTAAAGGTATGCAATGGTTAGCGCAGCGAGTGAAAAAGAAAAAGTTGAGTAATCCTCAAGCCGCAGATTATAGCTATTATCAACAGCTATATGCCTCACAAGGCCCCAAAGATATTGTGCTGGAATGTGGTTCTAAAACCATTTTTGGCAAGCCACTGAATCATTATCCTAAATTTTTAGACAAACTGATTGCAGAAATGAACAAGCAGGCCAGTGTAGGCGCAATTGATCATAGCTTGTTGGTACCGAATGTAGTGCCATTACAATTAATTAAAATTGGCGACTTAACCTTGCTGTGCTGTCCTGGGGAAATTACTACTGTTGCAGCTAAGCGGCTCAAAGTAACCGTACAACAAGAATTGGAATCGACTCAAAAGTATGGTTGGCTTCATATTGCAATGATTATATGGGCTATGTGACCACCTTCGAGGAATATCAATAACAAGCCTATGAAGGTGGTCACACTTTATATGGACAGTGGACTTTGGCAGCGTTGCAAACTAAATTTCAATATTTAGCAGAGCAATTGAATTTGCCTATTCCACAACGCGATACAGCATCGTTATTACCGCCCGCTGTACCTTTGGATGAATTAGAAAAAAGAACATATCGTGACAGTTTGAAAGCTAATGCGCTAAATGAATTGTAGTTTTTTTATACATTGTTCCATGTGAAACATATTCTAAATCATGTACTAGTCAGGAGGTTAATCTAAATCAATATGGATAGAGAGGTCATTTATCTCATCCATGTGTCTCTATTTTTTTAATGCGGTACTTTAAAAAGTAACGCAAAACAAACTGCAATAAAAATAAATGCCACGCAGAAAAAGGAAGGATTATGAAACAGCGTTGGAGTAACTGGTCTGGAAAGCAAACAGCCTATCCAGACTTTTTACAGCCGAAAAATGTAGATGAACTGAAAAAAATTGTGCGAAAGCACGACAAAATTAGAATGGTCGGAGCAGGGCATTCCTTTAGCCCCTTAGCCACAACCGATGATGTGATGGTGAATTTAGATCATATTCAGGGGGTGCATCAATTTAATGCACAAAAGCAGCAATGCACCTTACATGCAGGGACTCGGCTGTACAAACTGGGTGAATGTCTAGCTCCGATTCATCAGGCGCTGCAAAATCAGGGCGATATTGATCATCAGAGTTTGGCAGGTGTGGTTGCAACAGGAACACATGGCACAGGTGTGGATTTACCTTGTCTATCGGCTTTGGTGACTGATTTTGAACTGCTCACAGCAGAGGGTGAGGTGTTGCAATGTTCACCTGAACACAATGCTGAAATTTTTCAGGCAGGTCGGGTCGCGCTGGGCAGTTTTGGGGTGATGACCAAAATCACTTTACAAAACCGTTCGCGCTATAAACTCAAAGAGCAGCTACGTTTATGTGCCTTGAGTGATATTTATCAATATATAGACCGTTGGAAGCATCAACATCGCCATATTGAGTTTTGGGCATTTTTACACAGTGATCAGGTGATTTTAAAAACCTTAGATGAGAGCCGAGGATTGACGGATCCTCGTCCGCAATATTGGTTATCAGAAGACCGTTTATTAAATTTTTGTTCGGAAATAACCCGTGTTTTTCCACAGTTAAATCCGTATTTACAATCTTTGTTGGGCGTGTTTATCAAACCGAGTACTCATGTCGATTGGTCGAGTCAAATTTTCCCAACGCCACGCAATACCAAATTTAACGAAATGGAATACCAATTGCCTGCCGAGCAAGGTTTGGCGTGTTTAGAAGAATTATTGGCGGTT
Organism: Acinetobacter sp. YH12021; assembly: GCF_013420145.1. Classification (NCBI taxonomy): domain Bacteria; kingdom Pseudomonadati; phylum Pseudomonadota; class Gammaproteobacteria; order Moraxellales; family Moraxellaceae; genus Acinetobacter; species Acinetobacter sp. YH12021. The sequence continues at coordinate 36,488 of NZ_VOYT01000002.1, read as the reverse complement.
TTGAAACAACAGCGTGTCGCCATGTTTTTCCCAATCGAGTTTCGCTATGTCAAAGGCGATGATATTTGGCTGAGTCCTTTTTATGGACGGGATTCGGTGTCTATTTCAATCCACCAATTTTATAAACAAGATTGCCAACATATTTTTAAATGGGTTGAACCGATTTTACAAAAATATCAGGGACGTCCACACTGGGGCAAATTGCACAGTATGCAAGCGGATCAATTACGTGAGTTATATCCAAAATGGGATGATTTTATGCAACTTCGTGAGCAGCTTGATCCACAGCAAAAATGGATTAATCCATATTTAAGACAAATTTTCACGATTCCAAGTTTGAGTGCAGCGTGATGTTCAATAAACAACTCAAGCAATCGCAAAATAAGAGCATTCAATTAGGGAGCGTGACATGCAAAGTGATTATTTTCAGCAACTCACCCACAGTTTGCAGCAACAGGGTACAGGAACACCGCAACTGATTGTGGATATGGCACGTTTTCAGCATAACTTGGATTATGTTGCAGCCCATTTGCCTGCACGGTTGCAACCACGACTGGTGGTGAAATCGCTAGCGTGTTTGGAGATATTGCAACACGCAAGCCAAAGTCTGAATACGCAGCGTTTTATGTTGTTTCATCTGCCACATTTGTATGAAGTGATGCAGCACTTTCCACAAGCAGATGTACTGTTTGGCAAGCCAATGCCAATACGTGCGGTAGATGCTTTTTATCAGCAGGTGATGGCGTCTGCTGAGAATATCCAATTGCATTTACAATGGTTGGTTGATCAACCTGCACGTTTACAACAGTATTTACATTTGGCACAACAACGCCAGCTTTGTTTGAATATTAATCTTGAAATTGATATCGGTTTGCATCGTGGTGGGGCGCAAGATCATGCTAGATTTATGCAAATGCTGGAATTGATTCAGCAGCATCCACAACATTTAAAATTTTCAGGTTTGATGGGTTATGACGCACATGTGACCAAATTGCCGAATGTGTTTCAATTGCAAGCCAAAGCCTATCAAGATTCGCAACAGCAATACCGACACTATAAGCAGCTGATTCAAGATCATTTTCCTGAATTGTGGCACGACAACTTATGCTTTAACGGTGGCGGTAGCCTGACCTTTATGCAACATTGTCAGCAAAGTGAGTGTAATGATTTAGCTTTTGGTTCCATGTTGCTCAAACCCAGTGATTTCGACCTGAACGGTTTGTCTACTTTGCAATGCGCACTTTGGATTGCAACACCTGTTTTAAAGGTATTGGCTGCGGTACTAGTGCCTGGCTTAGATCGTTTGCAGTCCTATTTGCCACAATCCAATCAAGCCGTTTTTGTTTATGGTGGCTATTGGATGGCAGATTATGTTTATCCTGAGAGCAGTCATCCACATGCTTTATACGGACGCAGTAGCAATCAAGAGTTGATTCAAGTACCCAAACAGCATCGCATCCAAATAGATGATTATGTATTTTTACGCCCGCAACAGAGTGAGGCGGTGTTGCCACAGTTTGAAGCGGTGTATGCCTATCAACATGGACAATTCACGCCGTGGGCAACCTTTAGGGAATAAAAACAGCTGAAATGCCGATTCTTTGGCTTTTTTAGTACACAAAGGTTTAAACCTGTACGCAAGCCGTGTAAAATTTAAGGCGCTTTTTATTTATACACCGTTTTTATCTTTTGAGGGTCTCCCTTAATCATAATCTCGCGGTGATATGCTCCATGGTACGGGGCATCACTCCTTAAGGATTTTTATCTATGCCTATTATCACTTTGCCAAATGGCGATCAAAAACAGTTTGATCAAGCCGTATCTGTGATGGAAGTTGCTCAAAGCATCGGTCCGGGTCTTGCCAAAAATACAGTTGCTGGACGTGTGAATGATCGTTTGGTCGATGCCTGCGATTTAATTACCGAAGACGCAACCCTACAAATTATTACGCCTAAAGATGAAGAAGGCGTAGAGATTATCCGTCACTCATGTGCGCACTTGGTGGGGCATGCGGTAAAACAGCTTTTTCCTGAAGCGAAAATGGTGATTGGTCCTGTCATTGAAGAAGGTTTCTACTATGACATCTGGATGCCTCGTCCATTTACGTTAGATGATTTGGCAGCAATCGAAGAGCGTATGAAAAAGCTCATCGACCAAGATTATGATGTTGTAAAAAAAATGACCCCGCGTGATGAAGTGATTGCAGAATTTACAGCGCGTGGCGAAGAATATAAATTACGTTTGATTGCAGACATGCCAAACGAAACCCAAATGGGCTTGTACTATCACCAAGACTATTTGGATATGTGTCGTGGTCCACACGTTCCAAATACTAAATTCTTAAAATCGTTCAAACTCACCAAAATTTCTGGCGCTTACTGGCGCGGTGATGCGAAAAACGAACAGTTACAACGTATTTATGGTACGGCTTGGGCAGACAAAAAACAGCTCGCGGCGTATATCAAACGTATTGAAGAAGCAGAAAAGCGTGACCACCGTAAAATTGGTAAAGCTTTGGACTTGTTCCATATGCAGGAAGAAGCACCGGGCATGGTGTTCTGGCATCCAAATGGTTGGACAATTTACCAAGTACTTGAGCAATACATGCGTAAAGTACAACAAGACAACGGTTACCTAGAAATTCGTACCCCGCAAGTGGTCGATTTCACGCTATGGGAAAAATCAGGACATGCTGCCAACTATGCAGACAATATGTTCACGACCCATTCTGAAAACCGTAATTATGCAGTAAAACCAATGAACTGCCCATGTCACGTACAAGTCTTTAACCAAGGGCTAAAGTCGTATCGTGATTTGCCAATTCGTCTGGCAGAATTTGGTTCATGTCACCGTAACGAGCCATCAGGTTCATTACACGGCATTATGCGCGTACGTGGTTTTACCCAAGACGATGCCCACATTTTCTGTACCAAAGAACAAATTGGGCCAGAAGTTGCAGACTTCATCAAACTGACTTTAGATGTTTATAAAGATTTCGGTTTTGAAGAGGTGCAAATGAAACTGTCTACACGTCCTGAAAAACGTGTGGGAGATGATGCACTTTGGGATATGGCAGAAAAATCTTTGGCAGACGCCTTGGATGCTGCAGGTCTGGAATGGGAGTTACAACCAGGTGAAGGTGCGTTCTACGGTCCAAAAATTGAATTCTCACTGAAAGACTGCTTAGGTCGTGTGTGGCAATGTGGTACAATTCAGTGTGACTTTAACTTGCCTGAGCGTTTAGAGGCATCTTATGTCACTGAAGACAATGATCGTGATCAGCCTGTAATGTTGCACCGCGCAATTCTTGGCAGCTTTGAACGATTTATTGGTATACTTATTGAGCACTATGCAGGCTTTATGCCACCATGGTTAGCGCCAGTGCAAGCTTGTGTCATGAATATTACCGATTCACAAGCTGCTGCAAGTGAACAGGTCGTCGCAAAACTTAAAGAAAACGGTATTCGTGCTATTTCTGACTTGAGAAATGAGAAAATCGGCTTTAAGATTCGTGAGCGTACATTAGAGCGTATTCCATACTTACTGGTACTTGGGGACCGTGAAGTGGAAGAAGGAACGGTAAACGTCCGTACTCGCTCAGGAACAAATTTGGGTACTATGTCAATTGATGCTTTCATTGACCTAGTGAAAACAGCCGTCGCAGAACGCGGCCGGTATATTGTGGAGTAACAGCGATTAAACAGCCTGACCGTAATCAACAGGGCGGAAAATCTAACCGTCCTGCTTTGAATGATGAAATTCGTGCAAAAGAAGTCCGTCTTGTAGACGAAAATGGTGAGCAAAAAGGTATTGTAAGCTTGGCTGATGCATTGCGCGCAGCAGAAAGCGTCGACCTTGATTTGGTGGAAATTGTGGCAAATGCCGAACCACCAGTATGTAAAATCATGGACTTTAACAAGCATTTGTTTGATCTAAAGCAAAAGCAGAAAGAAGCGAAGAAAAAACAGCATCAAGTACAGGTGAAAGAAATCAAGCTGCGCCCTGCGACTGATGTTGGCGATTACAACGTAAAATTACGTGCAATTATCAAATTCCTTGAAGAAGGAAACAAGGTAAAAATCACTTTACGCTTCCGTGGTCGTGAAATGGCTCACCAACAGTTAGGTTTGGCTCAATTACAAAAAGTTGAAGCTGACGTAGTTGAATATGGTGTAGTTGAACAAGCACCAAAAATGGAAGGTCGTCAAATGGGAATGCTGCTTGGTCCTAAAAAGAAAAAGTAAGCACTCATTGAGTCTAAAAAGCCCTGCAATCGCAGGGCTTTTTGATGCTGGTTTTATGAGTCTCGATGGAATTTTAACTTCCAGTGGTCTTGAAGCATTTGAACGATGGCATGACGATGCTGTTTGGAAAAACTGAGTAAATATATCAGGCTGAATTTATGTCTCAGCCAATTGATGGGTTGTTGATGAATAAAAATAAACTCTATGGTTCCCATTTTTCTGTCAAATGCATCCAGATCACTCGTTGAATCGAAAGTTTTTACTTGCCTTCACATCCAAGTAAGTGGTGCATCAAACTGATGATTAATCCGGCAATCATAAATTTCATGTTTTTGAATGCCGAAAGTAATGGGAATGTTCCAAACACTATAATAAATTTTCTGTGGTGTAATGATTAAACGTAAATTCCATAAGACCACTGCGATGGCTATACAGCCTAGATTGTATAAGTGCATGGTCAGTTCCAGCTCAATGAATAGCGTCCAGATTTCTACAAAAGTCCTATTATTGCTCCGCCCGATATAGAAAATAACTGAAGTTACCAAGAGCGGTAAGAGAACAAAAAATACGGCTGCAAGTTTAAAGATAGCAACCGGATACTGTTTTGTTGAAGGTTGTGCTTTCATCTATGTTTTTATTATGCATGTTTTGAATCTACTATGCTGTTATGTATAAAAAAAGAAAGACTCCAGTTGGAGTCTTTCTTTGAATAAGCACATTATTCCGTATTCACGGTTTTTTCGGTCACCTTTTCCGGATTTTCTAGCAGTAACTTTTTGCCGATCGGGATTTGTCGCGGCAACTTCTCTTCTGGAATGATACGTTGCAGATCAATCACCAACAGACCATTTTCATAATCGGCTTGTTGTACTTCAATGTGCTCGTCTAAACGCAATGACAGTTTAAAGGAGCGACGGGCAATACCTTTATGCAGATATTCAGTACCTTCGGTTTGCACAACCTCAGGCTTGCCGGAAATGGTCAGTAAACGGTTTTCAAGTGAAATATCCAGCTCGTTCTGGTCGAAACCAGCAGTTGCCACTACAATGCGGTAATGGTTTTCGCCATGTTTTTCAATATTGTAGGGCGGATAGTTGGGTGCATCGCTTTGCATGGCATAATCAATGAAATCATTCAATCGATCAAAACCAATACTGCGACGGAAAAGTGGATGAAGATTGATGTTACTCATTATTAGAACCTCCTGAGGTCAGCAAAGTCTTAAAACAAGAATTTATCTGTCATGATCATCATCGACAGGGCAAAAGATGAAATATCATCCTGATGCAAAAATAAATATGTGTTTGAGTGAAAAAAATTCAAGGAAGAGCGCGAAAATTTTTTATTTTTAGTTTCAAGTAATTGAATAGATAATAAAAATTTATTTTTCGGTGCAATACTTGTTGTTTTTGGTCAGATCTATTATGTTGTTGAAACACCAAAATAAAGGTGCACGGAGCATAGGCACAAATGATTGATTTATATTATTGGGGTACGCCCAACGGTCATAAAATTACAATTGCATTAGAAGAAATGGGCTTGGAATATCAAATTTTCCCCATCAATATTTCAGAAGATGATCAATTTCAGCCAGATTTTTTAAAAATTTCGCCCAATAATAAAATTCCTGCAATTGTCGATCAGAACGGCCCACGTGGTGAGCCAATCTCTGTGTTTGAGTCGGGTGCAATTTTGCAATATCTAGGGCGCAAAACTGGCATGTTTTATCCTACCGATGAACAGGAGCGTGTTGAAGTAGAGCAGTGGCTCATGTGGCAAATGGGTGGTTTTGGTCCAATGTTAGGACAGAATCATCATTTTAGCCGTTATGCACCAGAGAAAATTCCTTATGCGATTGAACGCTATATCAATGAATCCAAGCGTTTGTATGGCGTGTTAAATAAGCAGTTGATGGGGCAAAAGTACGTGGCAGGTGAGTATTCCATCGCGGATATGGCTATTTTGCCGTGGGTGTTACGTCATGACTGGCAAAATATTTCACTAGAAGATTATCCTTATGTACAAGACTATATTACGCGCCTGACTGCACGCCCTGCGGTGCAGAAAGCACTCGCGATTCAAGTTTAAATCTACTTTTATGCTAAGATGCCAGCCACCTGATACCTCACTTTTTCAGGTGGCTTTTTTATTGGATGGGTTATGCAAGAATTTTTTTTAAACTTTACCAAGATTGTTGAGCAAAACGCCAAAGTGTATTGGAGCATTATTTTGGGCATTGTGTCTTGTTTGATCTTATTTGTGATCGAAGCATTTCATGTGCAGAACATGATTGCGGCTTTAAATAGTACAGATCAGCAGGTTTTACGTGCCGCGATTGAGCCTGTTACTCAGCGTTACACATGGGCACGTGCGGCACTCATTTTGCTCAGTATTGTTTGGGCGAACTGGGAATATCGTAAAACCAAGCAGGCTTTAGGGCTTTAAAATCGTCTATGCTTTGGACGCTGTTTGGTTTATTTTTATCTGCCTTTAGTGCTGCCACGTTATTACCACTGCAGTCTGAAGCGGTATTACTTGGACTGTTATTTGAAGGTCGCTATGCACCTATATGGCTGATTAGCATTGCCAGTCTAGGTAATATTTTAGGTTCATGTGTGAACTGGTATTTGGGACTCAAGATCGAACATTATAAAGATAAAAAGTGGTTTCCTGTTTCGGCTACACAATTAGAAAAAGCACAGCACACCTACGCCAAATATGGGTTTTGGTCTTTACTGCTCAGTTGGGTGCCGATTATTGGTGATCCAATTACGCTGATTGCAGGTTTAATGAAAGAACATTTTGCCCGTTTTGTGTTGATGGTGAGTCTAGCCAAAATCGGGCGTTATCTGTTTATTTATTTTGTTTATACATGGGTTTAAGCAAGCAACCCCTATTATCTATAGACACTTATGACTGTTCTTGAGCATCACACGTGTTTAAATCAAAATAAATTTCATCTTTTAATTTTGACTTTTTATACAGCCAAAATTGACGCGGTACATCTACTTGAGCAGCTTTCACTGCAGCTAAAACTTGTTGATCAAGTGCGTATTGTCCCGAACCTTGTGTCAATTCCACACGTTTCACTTCGCCATGCTTATTTACTTTGAATTGAAACTTTAACTTACGTGAGTGATTTTTTAAATCTTCCGCACTTAAGTTTAATTGTGGTTGACTACGATACTTATATTGAACTTTTTGCTGTTGTTGCTGTGCTAACCATTGTTTAGATTGAAAATCAAACTGGCAATCTTCGTGCTGGTTATCCTGAAATCTTAAATTAAAGCTTTGAAAACCAATGGTCGGTACGGCAGTATCTTCTACATAGGTCGGTTGAATTTCAGCAGTGCGAACCGCTTGTAATAAGGCATCATCTAATTTTTTCAGCCCTGTACTTTCTTGAATAGTGGCTTGACTGATTTTGCCGGTTTCATCTGCATAAATACGCACAATTGCAGCTCGGTTTTGTTGATTTAAATCTTCATTTTTATATTTGGGTTGTGGAAACTTGCGCCATGCTAAGCGTGTGGTGAGATGAGCAGGCAAGGCAGCACTTTTTTGTACTTCGAGTGTGGCTTTTGGTGTCGATTTCTGCTGCGGTGGTTTTGCAAAAAGATGCGTCGCACTGAGTCCAAGCAATAGAGTTATATATAAAGATGTTTTCATCATATTACGGTCTTTTTTATCTCACACAAGACGAGGCGAAGTATTGATGGAATTGTGGATAATCGCAAGGGTAATCCGCAACTTATTGCAAGTTTTTAGGGTGTTGATCTGCACAATTTTTGACAGAGCTTTAGCTTTATTTTGAATTGTAGTGGGTGTTCACAATTCCAGTATTTTTTCCTGAGTTGAATTACGGCAAATGAGTGAGGTAATGATCATTTTTTATTTAGCCAATATGCTTTTGTTTTAAGCAAAGATGCTTTAGAATACTCGCTCCCTTACCTGCAGGTCGTTTTTGCAATGGTGCAGACGTGCCGAACAGGTGTTTAAAGAGGTTGTTATGGCTAAGTTAAAAACTCGCCGTGGTGCAGCTAAACGTTTCAAAGCGACTGCTAACGGTTTCAAGCGTAAACAAGCGTTCAAACGCCACATTTTGACCAAAAAATCTGCTAAACGTATCCGTCAATTGCGCGGCTGTGTAATGGTTCACGTGAGTGACGTTGCTGCTGTTCGTGCTATGTGCCCATACATCTAAGGAGATTATAAATGGCTCGTGTAAAACGTGGTGTACAGGCTCATCGCCGTCATAAAAAAATTCTTGCTCGTGCTAAAGGTTACTATGGTGCTCGTTCACGCGTATATCGCGTAGCGTTCCAAGCGGTAATCAAAGCAGGTCAATACGCTTACCGTGACCGTCGTCAAAAGAAACGTCAATTCCGTGCTTTATGGATTGCGCGTATCAATGCGGGCGCTCGTCAAAATGGTTTATCGTACAGCCGTATGATCGCTGGCTTGAAAAAAGCACAAGTGATTATCGACCGTCGCGTACTTGCTGACATCGCTATGCATGACGCAGTTGCATTTGCTGCTTTAGCTACAAAAGCTAAAGATGCATTAGCTGCATAAGTCTTTATGACTTAAAAGAAAGACCGCATTTGCGGTCTTTTTTTATGCCTGAAATTTAGGGTCTCTGCCAAGTTTCATAACTCAATCTGAGAAATTTTTAGCCACAGCCTGAGCAAAAACAAGCACTGCTTTGTTTGCAGCGGAAGGCGCAGCGAAGGACAAGCATATTTTTTGCTGCTATTGCGTTATGTGCCGGTCATTTAGAATGACTAAATTTCCTGTCCCATGCCTTATATCAGCTAAAAAATATGCGTTGTCGCAAACATAGACGAATTGTCAACAGCCCCTAAGCTTATAAACCAAAATAATAGGCAGCTGCACAAATAACCACAGTCATTAAAATCAGTTTAATCACGGCAGATGTACCCACTTTATGCGTAGCTGCAGGTGTTGGTATTTGTGGTGAAGCGATGTTTTGTACTTGGCTAGGCGTTGATTCAAAAGGATCAGGTGTTTGCACTGGCGTGAGCTGTGCGGTCTGATAATGGTTCGCAACCTTGGTGATAAATTTGGCGTGTAAATCTTCAAGTTTCTGAGAAAAATGACGTAAATTGAGTTGTTCGCTTGGTTCAAGTTCTGTGCCATCGGCATGATAAGGATGCTGGATTTTATTCTGAATGTGTTGATCCAGTGCATCTAAACGATACAGCATCTGATGTGCATAGGCAGCAGGGTAGTCTGCGGGAATTAACGCCAAAGTTGGGTACATGCTTTCAGTTGCGTTTTGAGTAAGATCTACACCGAAATAAGGTTTAGCGCTTTGCTCTGGTTCAACAAACTCTGTAGCACAAGGATTTAAAAATAATTCGGAGCGAATAAAGCGATCAATTTCATCCCAGTTTGGAGAGGCAAAATCTGCATCGAGCTGTTTGGCGAGTTTGTGATTTAATTGATAGCGCCACATGACTTCCTGACGTAGCTCGCTCTGTTGGGAAACAGGCGCCATATAATCTTGTTCTGCGGTATACCATTCTGCAAGCTCTTTTCCGAAAATCCAAGCAGATTTGTGCTGTGCCTCGTGACTCACAATAAAGTGTGCAAAAGGCAATAACTCTACATTTGGATTGGGGTTTTTTTCATCATTTAAAATACTTGCCTGATGTAGGCTTAAACGTCGCACACCTTGTTGTTTAAGATGCTCTAACCAGATTTGAAAGTGTTGTGCCAGTAAATGTTGTGACAATAAATCACGAAACTGAATTTGATGCTGGTTAAACACTTGATGCTTGAGCCAATGATTAAAACTTAAATCTTGAGCCAAATATTCATTGCCATAAGTCACAAGGGCAAGTTGCTGTTTCCAAATCTGATCGAGCGCCATAATGTTGAGATCTCGTGGTGATTGGCTTTATCTTATACTTTTTGTATTTCAAGATGCTAATCTAATTTTCATTACATCGAAGCTTCATCAAAGCGACTAAAAACTGTTAGAATACGGGGTTTTTAAATTATTTCTAAATTGTTGCTTTTGAGAGTTACTATGTCACTGGAAGCCCTGACCAATGAAGCGCTCGCTGCAATTGCAGCAGCAGAGGACCTTGCTACACTCGACCAGGTGCGAGTGCAATTTACGGGGAAAAAAAGCCAGCTTGCGGAACAATCCAAAGCACTAGGTAAAATGGACCCTGAACAGCGTAAAGAATTTGGTGCACAAATTCATGCTGTGCGTGAAGCAATCAATGCGGCATTAACTGCGCGTCAAACTGAATTACAACAAGCGGCTTTGGCACAAAAACTGGCGAATGAAACCGTTGATATTACTTTGCCTGGTCGTGGTCAAAGCATCGGCAGTATTCACCCAGTTACGCAGGTACAGGAACGTATTTGCCAATTCTTTACCAAAGCAGGTTTTACCGTGGCAACGGGCCCAGAAGTTGAAGATGACTATCACAACTTTGAAGCGTTGAATATTCCAGGACATCACCCTGCGCGTGCCATGCACGATACTTTCTATTTTGATGTGAATCATTTATTGCGTACCCACACGTCGGGCGTACAAATTCGCACCATGGAAAATCAACAGCCGCCTATTCGTATTGTTTGTCCAGGTCGTGTGTATCGCTGCGACTCAGACCAAACACACTCACCAATGTTCCATCAAATTGAAGGCTTATACGTCGCAGAAAATACCAGTTTTGCAGAACTCAAAGGTTTGTTAATTAACCTGTTAAACGAATTCTTTGAAAAAGACTTAAAAGTACGTTTCCGTCCATCTTATTTCCCATTCACAGAGCCAAGTGCCGAAGTGGATATTATGGATGAACGTGGTCGCTGGTTGGAAGTTTTGGGCTGCGGTATGGTGCATCCAAATGTGTTACGCGCTTCAGGCATTGATCCAGAAAAATATAAAGGTTTTGCCTTCGGTTTAGGGGTAGAGCGTTTTGCGATGTTGCGTTATGGCATCAATGACTTGCGTATGTTCTACCAAAATGATGTGCGTTTCTTGCGCCAGTTTGCTTAAAACTTTTTAAACAACCTTTCCTAAAATTAGGAGAGGGAAAAGAGATTATTTTTAAATTTTAAAAATCCCCCCTAAATCCCCCTTTGTAAAAGGGGGACTTACGCGAAATAAATAGAAGTGTGGGAATTCCCCTCTTTATTAAAGAGGGGGTAGGGGAGATTCAGGAAATGAATGTATGAAAATTAGCGAAAATTGGCTACGCACGTGGGTTAACCCAGCCATTGACAGCGATACTTTATCGAATCAACTCACGATGCTGGGTCTAGAAGTTGATGATATGTCACCAGCAGCAAAGCCATTTACAGGCGTTGTGGTGGGTGAAGTCTTAACGGTTGAACAGCATCCAGATGCAGATCGTTTACGTGTGACTACGGTAAATATTGGTTCAGGTGAGCCGTTGCAGATTGTGTGTGGTGCGCCAAACGTGCGTGTAGGTATGAAAGCACCTGTGGCAACCATTGGTGCGGTATTGCCAGGCGACTTTAAAATCAAAAAAGGCAAACTGCGTGGTGTGGAATCACAAGGGATGCTCTGTGGCGCATCAGAAATTGACCTTGAAGATAAACTTGATGGTTTATTGGAACTGCCTGCAGATGCACCTGTAGGTGTGAATGTACGTGAATATCTTGATCTAGATGACCATGTCATTGATATCAGTATTACTCCAAACCGTGGTGATTGTTTCAGTATTCGTGGTATTGCCCGTGAAATTGGGGTGATTAACCAATTGCCAGTGAATACACCTGACATTCAGGCAGTAGCGGCAACTATTCAGGATGAAAAAACTGTACAAAGTTTGACGGAAGGCTGCCCACGTTATTTAGGTCGTGTGATTAAAAATGTAAATACCAAAGCCGCTACACCTGAGTGGATGGAGCGCGCGTTGGCACGTTCAGGTATCCGTCAGCACAGTATTTTGGTTGATATTACCAACTATGTCTTGATTGAATTGGGTCAGCCAATGCACGCTTTTGATGGTGCTAAAATTCAAGGTGGCATTCAAGTTCGTCAAGCGACTGCAGCAGAAAAATTGGTGCTGTTAAACGAGCAAGAAGTTGAGCTGCAAGATGATGTGATGGTGATTGCCGATGACGCAAAAGTATTGGCGATGGCGGGCATCATGGGTGGTTTATCTTCTGCGGTAAGTGATGAAACCACAGAAATTTTCCTTGAATCCGCTTTCTTTGCACCATTGCATATCGCAGGTCGTGCACGTCGTTATGGTTTGCATACCGATGCCTCACAGCGTTATGAACGTGGTGTCGATTTTGAATTGCCATTATTGGCGATGAACCGTGCATCACAACTGATTGCAGAATTTGCTGGCGGCGAATTTGGTCCAATTACAGTGGCAGAACAAGCAGCACAATTGCCAACACGTGAAGCAATTGCGTTAAATCAAGCGCAAGTCGATCAGCTCTTGGGTTATCACGTTGATGCTACATTTATTGCCGATGCTTTAACTCGTTTAGGCTGCGAAGTTACTGTTCAAGCTGAAGGTCAGTGGAGCGTTGTACCACCATCACATCGTTTTGATATGGCAATTTACCAAGACTTAATTGAAGAAGTTGCTCGTATTCACGGTTATGACAACATTCAAATCAGTTTGCCTGTGATTGATGTGCAATTAGCAAAATACCAAGATCAGTTTGAAGTTGCGCAATTACGTCAAACCGCAGTGACTTTAGGTTATCAAGAAGCAATTAGTTTTAGCTTTGCCGATGCAAAATTGGAAAAACAATTAAACCCTGCAGTGAATCCGTTGGCATTGGCGAATCCAATTTCAAGCGATTTGGCAGTAATGCGCTCAACGTTGTTATCCAGCTTAATTCCATGCGTTCAGTACAACGTGAATCGTCAACAAAACCGTGTGCGTTTCTTTGAGTTGGGTTTACGTTTTGATTATCAACATGCAGCAAGCATTCATGACTTGAAGCAAATTCCAACTTTGGCATTGATTGCGGTGGGTGCTAAACATGCAGAATCTTGGCATGCTAAAGCTCAGCCTATGGATTTCTTCGATTTTAAAGGCGATATTGAAGAAATTTTAGCTGCAGGTCGTGTGCAGGTAGAGTATGTTCGTTCAGAGCGTACTTGGTTGCATCCTGGACAATCTGCTGAAATTTTGGTAGATGGTCAGTCTATTGGTTACTTTGGTCGTTTACATCCATCTTTAGAAGATGAGCTGGATTTAGGCACGGCTTGGGTAGCAGAACTCGATCAAACAGCAGTTTTGCAAACTTATGTATCTAATTTTACAGAATTATCACGTTTTCCATCGGTTAGACGTGATATTGCGCTTTTAATTAGTGATAAGATAAATGTAAGCGAAATTCAGCAACTTATTGAAAAAACGGGTGGAGCGCTGTTAGACTCAACTTGGTTATTCGATGTGTATACTGGACAAGGTGTTGAACAAGGCAAGCGTTCTTTGGCTTTTGCTCTGTTATGGCAACATCCAACACGTACACTTGAAGATGCTGAAATTAAATCTGGTATGGATAACATTCTGCAAGTGTTGGAAAACACTTACCAAGCGACATTGAGGGCTTCATGACAGCATTAACAAAAGCAGAAATGGCTGATCATTTAAGTGAGCTCACGAGTTTAAACCGCCGTGAAGCGAAACAAATGGTCGAGTTATTTTTTGATGAGATCAGCCAAGCACTGATCTCTGGCGAGCAAGTTAAACTTTCAGGGTTTGGGAACTTCGAGTTACGTGATAAACGTCAACGACCTGGTCGCAACCCGAAAACAGGCGAAGAAATTCCAATTTCAGCCCGCCGTGTAGTCACATTCCGCGCAGGGCAGAAATTCCGCCAGCGTGTGGGAAATGAGCAGATCGATTGATCTGCTTTTTTTTATGCTTTTTATAAGAGATTTTAGAAAGACGCTGTGATTTAGCAAGACATAGTGATTGATCTTGCAATTGGGAGACTTGAATCAAACTATGGATATGAATGAAAACACTGTAGAGCTGAACAAGACGCTACCTAAGAATTGAGCGTGGAGATGAGAAACCAAAAGGTTATATCGAAATAAATGCCGAATGGGGTTAAGTGTTTTGGTTAAATGCTTTTATATGCTGAATCATCTACTTGAAAAAGATGGATTGAGCGATTTGGAGATATTGTGCTGAGTAAAATAAATTTTAGACAAAATATTCAGAAATAAAAAAGAGAGCCATCGGCTCTCTTTTTGTACTGCATAATCGTATCGATTATTGAGCAGCAGCTTCAGAAGCAGCAGCAGCAGCGTCTACAGCAGCATCAGCAGCGTCAGTTGCAGCAGCAGCAGCAGTGTCAGCAGCAGAAGCAGCAGCTTCAGCGCCAGAAGCAACTTCTACAGCAGCAGCGTCAGCAGCAGCTTCAGCTTCAGATGCAGCTACAACAGCTTCAGATGCAGCAGCGTTAGCGTCAGCAGCAGCTTCTTCAGTTTTTTTAGCACAACCAACGAAAGCTAAAGTAGTAGCAACTGCAGCAGCAATAGCGATTTTTTTGAATAACATGGCATCACTCTCTAAAATATGAGATTAAAAAAAACCGACGTTAGTCTGTTGTATGCTTTTATTATTCCTAAATTTTGTTAGGCACTAACAACGCAGGCGCAGTCTAACTGGTCTGCGAATATGCTATCACTGCGCTTTTTGAATTGCTACTAGGTTGATTGAAAAAAAGGCAAAAAAACGCGAAAAATACGTGCTTTTTTAACAGAAAATAACAATTAATTTGGCATTTTAGATTGGAGAGTTGCACGGTAACTGGCTAAAAACTAAAAGGTTTTTAATAAATATTTTTTTATAATCATTTACTTAAAAATAAGTTTACATATACCGCGTGCAATTGTGTCTTTATGTAAATTTTGTCAACCAAATAAAAAAGCCATCGTTTTAAGATGACTTTTTTAGGTGTTCTAATATTTATAGCCGTTTAATTGGCTGCTTTACGTTTCATTTGATCAAAGAAGTCGTCATTAGTTTTGGTTTCTTTCATGCGATCAAGCAAGAATTCCATTGCTGCCAATTCATCTTGAGTGTGTAACAATTTACGCAAAATCCAAACTTTACGCAAATTATCTTCACTCATTAAGCGCTCTTCACGACGTGTACCTGATTTTTTGATGTTCATGGCAGGGAAAACACGTTTTTCTGCAATACGACGGTCTAAGGTAATCTCTTGGTTGCCTGTACCTTTAAACTCTTCGTAAATCACTTCATCCATTTTACTGCCAGTTTCAATCAGTGCAGTTGAAATAATGGTTAGAGAACCACCTTCTTCAATATTACGTGCAGCACCAAAGAAGCGTTTTGGACGTTCTAAAGCGTGCGCATCAACACCACCTGTTAAAACCTTGCCTGAAGAAGGTACGACAGTGTTGTAGGCGCGTGCCAAACGGGTAATCGAATCCAGTAAAATCACCACGTCTTTTTTATGTTCAACTAAACGCTTGGCTTTTTCAATGACCATTTCTGCAACTTGAACGTGACGAGCAGGTGACTCATCAAATGTTGATGCAATCACTTCACCGCGCACGGTGCGTTCCATTTCAGTCACTTCTTCAGGGCGTTCATCAATGAGAAGTACAATCAAGAACACTTCTGGGTTGTTACGAACAATCGACTGAGCGATGTTTTGTAGCAACATGGTTTTACCCGCTTTAGGCGGAGCCACAATAATTGAACGCTGACCTTTACCAATTGGCGCAACCAAATCTACCACACGTGCAGTTAAGTCTTCAGTTGTTCCATTACCTAACTCCATCACCAACTGTTCTGTTGGGAAAAGCGGGGTTAAGTTTTCAAATAAGATTTTATTACGTGAATTTTCAGGGGTGTCATAGTTAATTTGATTGACTTTGAGCAAAGCAAAATAACGTTCGCCTTCTTTTGGTGGACGAATCGTACCTGTAATGGTATCACCCGTGCGCAGGTTAAAGCGACGAATTTGCGAAGGGCTGACATAAATATCATCTGGGCCAGCAAGGTATGAACCTGCAGCTGAGCGTAAGAAACCAAAACCATCAGAGAGAATTTCTAGAACGCCATCACCAAAAATCTCTTCACCATTCATGGCATGGCGCTTTAAGATGGCAAAAATAATGTCTTGCTTGCGGTTACGTGCCATTCCTTCAAGGCCCATAAACTCGGCAATCTTGATGAGTTCGCCAATCGGTTTTTTCTTGAGTTCGGTTAAATTCATAGAGGTTCTGATAGAATTAAAATTCTGGGGTACAGGTTAGAGAGGGAGCAACATTTAGCCGCATTCATACAATAAAATGAAAGCAATTGTATTTGCACAATAACGATTCAGAGCACTGATTCATTGTTTGATTGAAAAATGTGAAAAACAATTTCTGTTGCCGAGCGGCATTTTTGTGTTGTGTCTTTTCAGAAAGAGGATGAAAGATCCTGCGTTTCCTGAGCATGCAATATAAGAGAGAAACGTCTACTTGTCAATTTGTAGGCAAAAAAAATACGCCAATACGTGGCGTATTTTTTTCATCATCTCTATAAATAGACGATGGATCAATCGACTTAGATATTTTCGTCAATAAACGCAGTCAATTTAGATTTAGGTGCTGCACCGACTTGCTGTGCAACCACTTCACCATTTTTGAACATCAATAATGCTGGAATATTACGGATGTTGTAGTTCACTGCAGTTTGTTCGCAAGAGGTTACATCAACTTTTACAATTTTAACTTTGCCTTGGTATTCGTCTGCAAGTACTTCAAGTACAGGTGCAATTGCTTTACATGGCGCACACCAGCCAGCCCAGAAGTCAACCAATACAGGAGTATCCGATTGAAGAACATCTGCTTCGAAGTTTGCATCAGTGGTGTTTACGATGTTGCCAGACATGGATTACGCTCCAAATAATTTTTAAGATAGCTTTAGTTAGTATTACATAGCCATCTTGAACAAAGTAGGGGAATCTGTGGATTTTCCATTCAAAATACAAATTTGTCCAATTGATCGTGACGATAACGCTAAACGAAAATGCGAATTCTGTAACACAATTGTCATATATGCGGAAAATTTAAATAGTCGTCAAATTGTGCTGATAAATGGCTTTTAAATTAGGTGTATGTGAATTACTCTAGGCACAATTCTGTCTAGGTTTGTTTGAAGAATGTCTGATTTTTTAATTGATGAAGAGTTACTCGCAGCCATCGATATGGGGTCGAATAGTTTCCACTTGGCGATTGCTCGAGTGGATCATGGTGAAGTAAAAAAAGTGGCATCAATGTCAGAAAAAGTACAGTTGGCCGCAGGTTTAGATGAAAATAAGAATTTGACCGAAGCTGCTCAACAACGTGGTTTGGCATGTTTGGCGCGTTTTGTGGGACGTTTAACTGCGGTGCAGTCAAACCGTTTGCGTATTGTGGCAACCAACGCATTGCGTCAGGCCAAAAATGGACATGAGTTTATTCAAAAAGCCGCAGAAATTTTGCCTAAACCTATTGAAATTATTGCAGGGCGTGAAGAAGCCCGTTTAATTTATTTAGGCGTATCGCACACGATGGCAAATAGTGGTCGTCGTTTGGTAATTGACATTGGCGGTGGTTCGACAGAGTTGATTATTGGCGAAGAATTTGAGCCAATTCATACCGAATCTTTACAAATGGGCTGTGTGGCCTATACCAAAGCCTATTTTGCCGATGGTGAAATTAGCAAGAGCAGTTTTGAAAAAGCAGTGGTTGCAGCGCGTAAAGAACTGTATTCGATTGCCAATACTTATAAAGAAGCAGGTTGGGATACCGTTGCAGGTTCGAGCGGTACCATTAAAGCCTGTCGTCAAATTACGGTAAATATGGGCTGGAGCAATGAGCAGGAAAATCTGACTCGTGAAGGTTTAGAAAAACTCAAAGACCGTTTGCTCAAGTTTAAACACGTATCAGAAATGGAATTTGATGGTCTAAAAGAAGACCGTCGAGCAGTTTTGCCAGCAGGTTTGGCAATTTTATATGCGGTATTTGATGTATTAGATATCGATAAACTGGTGTATTCCGATGGGGCTTTGCGTGAAGGCGTAATGTATGACTTGTTGGGACGTTTCCAGCATGAAGACATTCGTGATCGCAGTGTACAGGCCTTGATGGGGCGTTATAACTCAGACCCGAAACAGGCTGGACGTGTGGTGAAAACTGCGCAACATTTATTTGACAGCGTGGCAGAATCATTAAAATTAAATAACGAAGATAGTGACTTATTGCGTCGTGCTGCGTACCTACATGAAATTGGTTTAGCCATCAGTCACAGCAGTTATCATCGTCACGGTGCATATTTATTGCAACATTCGGACATTCCCGGTTTCTCACAAATTGACCAAAACTATCTCTCGCATTTGGTCGGCAACCATCGTCGAAAGTTGCGCCAAGACGCGAAAACAGAAGCACTGAAAGCGGGTGGCAATAAAATTGTTTACTTAAGTTTGTTGCTTCGCCTTGCAGTTTTGGTCAACGCAAGTCGTAGCGATGCGATGCTTCCTGCCATTGAATTAAGCATCCGCAATGCGCAACAATGGCAGCTCAGCGTGTCGGGTGATGCCAAACAATGGCCATTGCTTGTCGCTGAATTGCACGATGAACAAGTGCAATTCAAGAATTGGGACATTGAATTGAATATTCAGTCGGAACAATTTGTCGATTAAGATTTGGTTAATTTAGGGATAACAGTCGACTTATGAAAAAAGCTGCTCAATCTAAAGCATGGAAAACCGTGCAAATTGCACGTCATCCTGAACGTCCGCAATTTCTAGACTATGTGGGTGAAATTTTCACTGAATTTGATGCCTTACATGGCGATCGTTTATTTGGTGATGATGGTGCAATGATCGGTGGATTGGCACGCTTTGATGGTCAGCCTGTCATGGTGATAGGTCAACATCGTGGTCGCAGTACCCGCGAAAAATTACAACACAACTTCGGGATGTGTAATCCAGAGGGTTACCGTAAGGCGCAGCGTCTTATGGATATGGCAGAGCGTTTTAATCTGCCAGTTTTCACTTTTGTCGATACAATGGGTGCTTACCCAGGTGTAGGTGCAGAAGAACGTGGTCAGGCAGAAGCGATTGCGACCAGCTTGGCACAACTGTCGAACTTAAAAGTACCTGTAATTGCTACAGTATTGGGCGAAGGTGGTTCAGGCGGTGCGTTGGGTATTGGTGTGGCTGACCGTGTGGTGATGTTGTCACACAGTATTTACTCTGTTATTTCACCAGAAGGCTGTGCGTCTATTCTGTGGAAAACTGCAGAAAAAGCCGAACAAGCCAGTGAAGCATTGGCATTGACTGCAGAAAAACTGCAAAAGATTGGTATTGTAGAATATGTGGTTGATGAAGGTGAGGGTGCGCATTTAAACCCTGAACAAGTCATGCACAGTCTGAAAAATGTGTTAAAAGAAGCTTTGGATGAATTGCAAGCGATGGATGCAACACAACGATGCGAAGAACGTTACCAGCGTTTAATGAAGTTTGGCAGCGACAATTTAGGTCTAGCGTCTTAAGTCAATTACAGGCTTTTTCTGCACAGACAAAATTTTTAATCGGATGTAGTGGCGGCATGGATTCCATGCTGCTACTGCATCTTTTGTCGTTTTTGTGCCCTGAAAAAGTACGCGCGATTTATATTGATCACCAATTGCAAAGTCCAAGCGCAGCGTGGGGCACATTGGTGCAAGCCACCTGCCAAAATTTAAATGTGCCGTGTGTGCTGCAAAAAGTCAGTGTGTCTGAGGGTAATTTAGAAAATCAGGCACGTCAGGCGCGTTATCAGGCCTATATGCAGCACTTAGATAGCAACGAAGTTCTAGTATTGGCGCATCATCAGCAAGATCAGGCAGAAACCGTATTGCTGCGTTTGTTTTCAGGCGCAGGTGTGCAAGGACTTGCTGCCATGCAAGCTGTCGATGTGCGTGATGACATCAGTATTTGGCGTCCGTTATTGGATATTTCGCGTGAGCAGATTTGCCAATGGAGTGCTGAATTAAAGCTCGATTATGTGCAAGACCCAAGCAATCAGGATGTGCATTATGACCGAGCTTGGGCAAGAGAAATATTGTGGCCTGTCGTGCAACAGCGTTTTCCTAAAATGCAGCAAGCTGTGACGCGTACTGCAAACTTGATGCAAGATACTGAAAACATTTTGGCAGAAGTTTTGGCGCAGGATTTAGCTGCATGTGGCACAAACTCGCAGTTGAATTTAATTCAGTTACAACAATTGTCTTTGTCACGGCAACGTCAGCTATTATCGGCATGGATGAAAGGACAGGCACAATATCGCCCAAGTTTTGATATGGTCGAACGCTTGCAACGTGAGGTGATTCAAGCCAAAGCCGATGCACAAGCGGCATTACATTGTCAGGATTATTATTATCTGCGTTATCAGCAACAATTATTTCGTTTGCCGAAAGCGGAGTATTTAGCTGCAGAACATTTTGAGGCAGAAGAACAAGTGTTATGTTTGCAGGCAGATCAGACTTTTCAAGTGTGGTCTGGCTGTTATCAACTGCAACAAGCCAAAGTCGGTTTATCTGCAACTTTGCTGAATCGTCCGTTAACTTTACGGCCACGTTTGGGTGGTGAAAAAATTCATTTGTATGGTCGGGTGGGCACATGGCCACTGAAAAAAGCCATTCAGGAAGCACAAATTTTTCCGTGGACGCGTCATACAATTCAAATATTAAGCCTAGATAATGTTATGCTAGGCGTTTTTAGCCCCAAAGGCTTTTGGCTTGCACAGTCGGACTATTGTGTCGCAGATGGATGGCAACCGAATTTAGTCTCTTAACGACAAAGAACTCAACGAAGAGCGTGAATCATGAGTGCAGTATTGAATTGTAATATTAGTTTCATTGGCGGTGGCAACATGGCGCAAGCCTTGATTGGTGGTTTGATTGCCAGAGGTTTGCCGCCAACCCGTATTACAGTTTCAGACCCTGTAGAACAAGTGCGTGAATTATTAAAAGAAAAAGATGTGCATGTCACTGAGGATAATTTGGCCGCGATTGCAGATGCAGATATTGTGGTATTTGCAGTCAAACCACAGGTTTTGGCACAAGTATTGCGTCCATTGCACGGTCAGTTTGAAGATAAGCTGGTGATTTCGATTGTTGCGGGCGCAGAAATTGCCACGATTTCTGAGTTATTACGTACAGAACGTGTAGTGCGGGTAATGCCAAATACGCCTGCTTTGGTGCAAACAGGTGCACATGGTTTGTATGCAACCGAACAGGTCAATAGCACTGACCGTGAATTGGCAAGTCAGGTTTTGGCAGCGACAGGTTTAACTATTTGGGTAAACTCTGAGGCGCAAATTGATGCTGTGACTGCAGTATCTGGTTCAGGGCCAGCATATTTCTTCTATTTGATGGAAAGTATGATTCGTGCAGGCAAGAACTTAGGTTTAGATGAAAAAGTGGCGACAGCACTGACGTTACAAACTGCGTTAGGTGCAGCACAAATGGCAATTACCAGCTCGAATACACCTGCAGAATTACGCAAAAATGTAACTTCACCAAATGGCACGACCCAAGCGGCAATTGAAGTGTTTGATCATGCGCAAATTTCACAAAATATTCAGGCGGCATTGGCTGCTGCTAAAACGCGTAGTCAAGAATTAGCGCAAGAGTTGAGTGATAGTATTTAATTATTGAAAAACAATGAATTTAAATTTTAGGAAAGTTTAAGTATGGGTGCAAATTCTGCGCTAATTTTTGGCATTATCATTAACGTAGCGATTTTGCTCGTATTCTTCCGTTTCTTAATGCAATTGGCAGCGGTGAGTCCTTATAACCCTGTGGTGCTTTCAACCATTAAAGCCACCAAAATTGTAGATGTATTTGGACGTATTTTTCCAACGGTTGGCAAAGGTCGAGTTAACTCTGCAGCCTTGGCTTTGTTGGTGGTGTTGTATCTACTCAAAATTTTTGGTGTTATGTATCTCAATGGTGCGATGCCGAATAGTCCAATTCACTTACTGATTCTGACTTTTGTGACCATGATTCAGGATTTAATCCGTTTCTGTCGTTATTTGATTTTTGCCACCATTATTTTGAGTTGGGTGGTGATGTTTACTCAATCTCGTGGCCCGTATATTGAGGTGATTCAAGAGTTGGCAGAGCCGTTATTAGCACCATTTCGTCGTTTATTGCCGAACATGGGCATGATTGATTTGTCGCCAATTATTGCATTTTTGGCTTTATATATCGCTGAAATTATTATGAATCAGGTAGCGATTGTATTGCTGACTGGCTTATAAGTCGCATTATCCTAAAACATTAAAAAGGACTCAAATCGAGTCCTTTTTTTGTAGTTTAAGTTTGGGCTGACGACCTTAATGAGTCTTCAGAAATACAAATAACCTGCATCCTGACCTCCTTCTAGGCGAAGGAAGGTGCTGAAAAAAGAGAGCGCAACGACTTTAATGCGCTTCATCCCAGTTATTGCCTTTTCCGACTTCCACCACCAATGGTACAGAAATTTCCACCACAGATTGCATGACTTCTGCCAACTTCGGCGCGAGTTCATCTGCCGCATCTGCATCGACTTCAAATACCAATTCATCGTGTACTTGCAGCAACATTTTGGCTTGCGCTTGCGGTAACATTTTGTCGACTTCAATCATCGCCATTTTAATAATATCAGCTGCAGAGCCTTGTAATGGCGCGTTAATTGCCGCACGTTCTGCCGCTTTACGTACCATCATATTACGTGCAGCAATATCTGGCGTATAGAGGCGACGACCTAAAATAGTTTCTACAAAACCTTGTTCTAGCGCGACTTGGCGGGTACGTTGCATATATTCATAAATGCCCGGATAACGCTGGAAGTATTGCTTGATGTAGTTTTGTGATTCTTCACGGGTAAACCCAAGCTGACGAATTAAGCCAAATTCCGACATGCCGTAGAGCAGACCGAAGTTTACAGCTTTGGCCTGACGACGCTGATCTGAGGTTACGTCTTCTAAGGCAATACCCAAGACTTCTGCCGCAGTACGGCGGTGCACGTCTTGTCCATGGTTAAAGGCATCGAGTAGGGCATCATCTTGTGAAAAATGTGCCATTAAACGCAATTCGATTTGCGAGTAGTCGGCTGCCAACAACACGCGACCTTCAGGTGCGACAAAGGCTTTACGAATTTGACGACCAATTTCGGTACGAATTGGAATGTTTTGTAAGTTTGGATCAGTAGAAGATAAACGCCCTGTTGCAGTCAAAGCTTGGTGATAACTGGTATGCACTCGATGCGTATCGTTGTTGGCTTGTTTCAGTAAGCCATCGGTATAGGTGCTTTTGAGTTTAGATAAACCACGGTAGTCTAAAATTAAACTACTGATCGGATGCTCAATTTTTTCCAAAACACTTTCACTGGTACTGTATTGACCTGTTGCGGTTTTCTTGCCGCCTTTGAGTCCGAGTTTATCAAACAGGATTTCGCCCACTTGTTTCGGTGAGCTGACATTAAAGTTTTCACCTGCCAATTCTACAATTTGGTTTTCCAAATCTTGCATGGTTTGGGAAAAATCGACACCCAATTGATCTAAAAATTTCAGATCAAGCTGAATGCCATTTTCTTCCATACTGGTCAGCACACGCGCCACAGGCATTTCGATGTTGTGCAAAATATTGACCAATTCAGGATGCTTTTGTAGCTTCGCAGACAGCACTTCATATAAACGATACGTAACATGCGCATCTTCTGCAGCGTAGTGCGCAGCCGTTTCAATTTCAATTTGATTGAAAGTTTTTTGCTTGACGCCTTTGCCTGCAATTTGCTCATAAGATGTGGTCAGGTGGCTTAAATATAAGCGTGCCACATCATCCATGCCGTGACGGGTTGCGACAGAGTTAAGCACATAAGATGCCAACATGGTATCGAAATACCAACCTTGTAAATGAATACCGTGATTTTCAAGCACATGCGCATCATATTTTAAATGATGCCCAATTTTATCCACCGCATTATTTTCTAAAATAGGTTTGATTTGTGCCAAAACCTGATCACGGTTGAGCTGCTGTGGTGCGCCCTCATAATCATGCGCCAAAGGTACGTAATAGGCATCTTTGGCATCGAACGCGATAGAAAAACCAACAATTTCTGCAACGCGATAATCCAGACTGGTGGTTTCTGTATCAAAGGCAAAACGCTGTGCAGTTTGCAAGCGTTGCAGCAAACTCTCCCAATGTTCCTGATCTAAAATGCTGTGGTATGTTGCTGCACCGAGTTGATCATCAACACTACTTTGTGTGGCTTGATCTTCAGTTTCAATTTCATTGACTGTCGGTGCGCCAACTGTTTTTGCAGCTTGTTGATAATTGCTGTTGTTGGGATTATTGGGATGATCGAGCGATTGTAATTGATTACGGAATTCTAGCTCGGTATATAAATTGCGTAAGGCTTCGACATTTGGGTCTTGCAGTTTTAGATCGGCATAGCCAAAGTCCAGATCAAGATCACAAACAATGCTGGCGAGTTGATGATCCAACGCAATACCATCCGCATTGTCTTTAATATTTTGTCCGACTTTGCCTTTAATATGGTCGACATTTTCTAAAATCGCACCAATCGAGCCATATTCGTTTAGCAGTTTTGCAGCAGTTTTGGCACCAATACCAGGCACGCCCATAATACCATCGGAAGCATCACCCATGAGGGTGAGGTAATCAATAATTTGATGTGGCCAGACTCCAAACTTATCGAACACAGCCTGAATATCCATTGGCTTTTCTTTGAAGCTGTCTTCAAGCGTGACTTTTTCAGTCACCAATTGCGCCATGTCTTTATCGCCAGTAGAAATCAGTACTTGTTGTCCTTCGGCTTCAGCACGTTTGGCTAAAGTTCCAATAATATCATCGGCTTCTGCGCCTGGCAGCATGTATAGCGGGATGCCCAATGCGCGAATTAAAGCGTGTAAGTATGGAATTTGCTGAGAAAGTTCCTCAGGCATACTTGGGCGGTCACCTTTATAAATTGGCGATAGTTCGTGACGGAAAGTCGGCTCAGGCGTATCAAAAATTACCGCCATGTGAGTAGGCTGAGTACGACGCATCAACTTTTGAATCGCAGAGATCGCGCCACGAATAGCATTGGTATGTAAACCAGTTGACGTGGTTAATGGTGGTAGTGCGTGAAAGGCACGAAATAGAAAATATGAGCCATCGACCAAGACAAATGGTGGCATGGATTGATTCCTTCTGCAAATAAGCAGTTTATTGTACGTGATTTTTGCAGTTGTCGCAGAAACTGATTTTTAAGGCAAGTGTTGCAGACGCACAGTTACCGAATTGCTGATGAATCCTGATTCAGAATCGTGCTGTCTGTTGTATGATCGGAGCCATGACAATATCAATAAAATGAAGAGCAATGCAGACAGGGCAGAATGAAATTCGAATCATTTGGTTCATGCTATTAATCATAATTTCAATTGGCGCATGGTGGCTCGGTGTGCCGATGCTGAGTTATATCTGTGCAGTTGCTGCGGTGGTCAGCGTGATGTTTTTTGTGGGACGAGTGCAGAACTCACTGGAACAGGTTGTGGATGCACAGTCACAAGTACAACGCCAAAGCTCTAAAACTCCTTTATATATCGCCGCTTTTATTGCTTTTTTAGGAATATTGCTGGATTGGTATTTACTGACATCTATTGCTTTAAGTGCATGGATTTTTATGTTGTTGCGATGGTTGCAGCGTTTGGAGCAAGGACTGTATCAATTACAGCAATTACAAAGTGCCGCTAAGCTTCAGGCGCATGCTCAAAAGAGCTATCCTCAAAAGACCAATGCTCAAGAGAAAAAGGTTCAAACGCAATTCGCAGAGCATATTTTAGCCAATACATCTGAAGTTGATGCAAGTCTTTCATCAGTTAAGGCAAATGTGGATGATGGTGTTATATCAACCGCTTCTCAACCTGAAACCATCGCTATTCAATCTGATTCCACATTATCGAGCGAGCCGAATTCTGTTCGGGAACAAGCAGCTCAAGTTTCTTATCCATATCAAGACCAAGAGTATCTACATCAAGAATATTCAGCTCCAGATTTAGCCAAATCCTCAAGGTCTGTTGCACCTTTTGCAACTCAGTCGCGCTCATCAAGTAACAGTTTATTGCAACAAGCTCAATCATGGCTGATACATGGTAATCCTGTATTAAAAGCAGCAATTGTAGTGTTACTCATAGGCGTGGTGTTACTGCTACGTTTTGCTACTGAACATTGGCAATTTAGTTTGGCAGTGAAACTTTTGTTCGTTGCTGGCGTGAGTGCAGCAGTGACAGTATTCGGTTATCTGTTACGCAACAAAAATCGCAGCTTTGCTTTGGGTGTGCAAGGTTTGGGGTTGGCTGGGCTGTGTCTGACCTTATTTTTTGCCTATTACAATTTGGTCATTCCAAATTTAGCTATCGCCAGTCTGTGTTTTATTGTGGTGATGTTGCTCACGCTCTGGCTGAGTTTAAAACAACAATCAGTCGAACTTGCCCTCATGGCAATGCTGATTGCGTATTTCGCACCGTTTACTTTACCTGTTCGTAATGCAACAGCCATTGAATTTATTGCCTATTATTTGCTGATTAATATTTCGGTTGCCATTTTAAGTAGTTTACGTCCGTGGAAATATTTAAATCAAATTGCGTTTTTAATGACGGTTGTGGTGGGTGGCAGCTATGCCTTTTATCATGGTTATATCTTTGAACGGCAGGTGCTAACGCTTTTAGTTTTGGCGCATGCGGCTATTTTTATTTGGTTGGGTTTTCGCTTTAGTCAGCTTTTGGCACAGGAAGATGTCGCCACGTTTCAGCTGAAACCTATTTTAGACCTTGCCTTGATTTTTGGCGCACCCATTGTCGGTTATGCCTGTTTATATCTGATGTATTTTGAAGAAACAGCAGAGCAGGCAGCCTTTAGTTTGTTATTTGCGGTGGTTTTTGCAGGTTTGTATTGGCTGACCAAACAGCATCGGCAGACACAATTTATTGCACAAAGTTATTTCAGTTTGATGCTGATTTTTAGTGTGTTGATTCCACCTATTTTACTGCCTGAACAATGGAGTGTCATTGGTTGGGCATTACAAGGCGTGGCTGTGTTTATTTTTGCCTTTATTCAATATTCTAAAATTAGCCGTTATTTGGCACTAGGTTTGTTTGCCGTAGCGGGCTTATCTGGGCTGTATTATTTAGTAGAGTTGCCTTATTTCGAGCGCAGTATTTATTGGGTACTGAGCCTAAGTTATGCCACGGTTGTGGTGTTTTCCAACAGCCGTGCAGCTTTCAGACAACAACTGAGCACAGCAACCACGAGCGTACTGTGTTTAATGATGTTGTCTGCAACCAGTTTATGGCTATGGTTAGGTTTAGATTACTTTGATGGAGAACTTGCAACCGTACAGACGCTTTTGGCGGTGGTGGTCATTTATTTACTTATCAACGAAGTACTACTTTCTCGTCAAGCGACATGGTCATGGCTATTGCCCAAATGGTTAGGTCTAACGCCAGTTTCGCTCACTGCAGCAGGTTTATTATTCAGCCGTAGCTATGATGGAGCGGTGCATTGGGTTTCGGGTACTGAACGTCTGCTATTTGCCTTGTTTGCAGGCGTGCTCAGTGTGTTGTGGTTGCGTCCTTTATGGACTGTCCGCAGCGACAAAGAATGGCTGAGTTTAGGACTGTTACCCATTTTGGCGATGGCGAGTTTAACGCTGTTACCACAGCATCCGTATAGCAGCGTGGTGATTTTACCATTGCTCTTTGCGGCGTGGTGTTGGTGGCAACAACCGGATTCAGATTGGCGCAAATTTTGGTATGCGCGTAGCAATTTAATCTTCATGTTGATGTGGATGCTATGTTCACAACTGTTGACTGAACACGCATTTTACGGCTATGTACTGCCTATTTTGAATCCATTTGATTTGGTCAGTATAGCCATGTTGGTGGCTATTTTGTGGATGTTGAATCTGCAACGCAAAACCCATTTAGACCAAGGCTTGGCAGCGGTAATTATGGTCTTGAGTTTACTGTGGCTAAGTAGTTATGTGCTATTACGTGCCTTACATCTGTATTTGGGAACGCCAATCAACCAAATTGCTGTTTGGCAAGATGCCACTGTGCAGCTCAGTTTGACCTTGCTTTGGGTGAGTTTGGCTTGTATCGCCATGTGGATTGCCAGTCTGAAACAATTACGTGCCTTGTGGATTTTAGGCAGCAGTATTTTGGTGATTGTGACCTTAAAATTGGTGCTTTTAGATTTATCTAATATTGGGACTTTAATGCGCGTGCTGTCATTCTTTGCTGCAGGTTTAGGTATGCTACTGATTGCATATATCGCCCCAATTCCTGAGCCAGATCTCGCAAAAAACAACACTTCGCCGTCTTCCAAAGCTTGAGCAGATCCTCAAGTTTAGTTAGAGGCAAAGTGTCGAAGACTGAAACGATTACTTTAAGTCAGGTTCTCGTTTCAGTGCTTGGGCATTGGCATATTGATCAAGTTCTTCATTATTTAAAGGGCGCGATAAAGGATGATCAACAAAACCCATTTTGGGTACAGGAATTTCGATTTGGTTGTCTAGGAAACCATTACGGATACGTTCCTGCATTTCATCACGTACCTTTAAAAAGTTTTCTTGCTGACACCACACCGCAAACAACAATTCAATTGAAGATTCACGGAAAGCTGTAACTGTCACCGCGGGTTTAGGGTCAGACAGCACGAGCGGATATTGATTGGCGACACTGAGCAACACTTCACGCACTTTAATAATATCTTCGTGAAAATTAATCGCGAGGGTAATGGGCACACGTCGGATTGGAAACTTGGACAAGTTATGCACGGGTGCACGAATCAATTGTTCATTGGGTAAACGCACATAAATATTGTCTTGGGTCAGCAATTTAACTGAAAGTAAGTCAATTGAGATCACTTCACCTTCAATGGTGTGTCCGCGAATCAGGGTGATTTGAATGGTATCGCCCACTTCAAAAGAACCTTCGCCAATCAGGAACATACCACTAATTAAATTGGATGCCGAGGTTTGTGAGGCAAAACCCAAAGCCACGGTTAAAATACCCGCTGCACCTAAAAACACGCTGAGTTTAAAGCCTGCTTCTTTCAGGCTCGCCATCACAAACAGCAGGAAAATAAAGTAAAAAATCCCGCGTCGCCAAACTAAGCGTTGATGCGCATTAAAACGTGCGCCAATAGTGCGTACAAAAGTATTGGAAACAAAACGTGCAATTAAGAAACCAATCAAAGACAATACAATTGCGACCAAAATTTCGGTCAGACGATCTGTATTGATACTGGTAAAAATTCCTTTGAGGCTGTTGGTGATTTCTTTGGAAATATTGGAATCTGCCATAACATCCTCTTAGAAAAATGAATCAAACATATTAAATAAAGCACCTGCCGTTTCACGCGGTGGTTGCAAATAGGTCACTTCACCTGCATGTGGCGGGGTGCGATTTTCAATCCGAATTCGTGGCGGGCGGTCTAAACCTTCATGCATCACTTTAATTTGTGAAGTCCATAAACGACCTGTACTTTCGCTGAAAAATAAAGGCAGCGCAGGCACAGGCACATTCATTCGGTCAAAACGCAATTGTTGATTGCTGGTGTTGTGAAATTCAATCGGCGTGACGGCACGAAATGCACGTGGTTTTAATTGATGTAATTCGGTACGGCCATCGACTGCTGTGGCATAGCAAATTTCACCTGTACGATGATTGGGGCCAAACCAAGTATCTTTCGGGCGAATAATCGGCAAATCAAAAATGGGTTCACGTTGACCATCGACAAAGGCAGACATCCACAACGGTGTGCTGATATACAAGGTGCCGCGTTGCCCCGCAGGAATATAAATTGGATCGACAGGTTTAATCACCACTGAACGGTCTGCCAAACGAGGCATGAGCTGTAATTTACTTTGTGTAGATTTGAACATATAGCGTTCAATTTTCACAGGTTGTGGAAAGGCAAATTCAGGATCATCAATGTTATGCCATTGCTGTTCATAATCGTATTGAACCTGCGGGCGATAATATTCCAAACGCCATTCTTGCATACCACGGGTCAAACGTACTAAGAGTGAGCCAAATTGCCACGTTTTAGGACGATTGAGCTCAAACTCATAGTCACCCCACCATTTTAATTTAGCCGAATCAGTTTCTGAAATCTCATGATTTTGTGACAATGGCCTATCCCTTTCTTGATAAATCAGCGAAAACAGACTTCACGCTGTCATACGCTTAGAGTACACTCAAATTAAATTTTTTCATCATTATTATAATCGCTGATGCAAGTACTGAAACAATTACAAATACCGTATAGCTTTGCCAAACGCCATGGGGTGTTAATTCGTTATGAGGGCGATCATGCCTTTATTGTACGTCGTGAAAATACGCCGATGCTTGCCATTCAGGAGGCGCGTCGTTTTTTGGGGCATCCTGCACAGCATCAACTTTGTAGCGATCAGGAATTTCACCAATTATTAAGCAGCAGTTTTGCAGGTGATACAGGCGAGTCGCAGCAAGTCGCTGCGGGATTGGAAGATCACCCTGACTTGCTTAGTTTGGCAGATTCAGTTCCTGAAGCAGAAGACCTGATGGATCAGGAAGATGATGCACCGATTGTACGTTTAATCAATGCTTTACTGTCTGAAGCGATTCGGGTTGGCGCATCGGATATTCATATCGAATCTTTTGAGAAAAAACTGTCAGTCCGTTTGCGGGTCGATGGTCAGTTGCGTGAAATCGTGCAACCGCGCCGTGAACTTGCGCCTTTATTGGTGTCACGTATTAAAGTCATGGCAAAACTTGATATTGCCGAAAAACGTATCCCTCAAGATGGTCGTATTTCGCTCAGACTAGCAGGTCGTGAGGTCGATGTACGTGTGTCAACGCTGCCATCTTCGCATGGTGAGCGGGTGGTAATGCGTTTGCTGGATAAGCAAGCAGGTCGTTTAAACATGACGCACTTGGGGCTGATGCAAAATGATTATGAGCGCTTAAAGCAACTGGTACATCGACCACACGGGATTATTTTGGTTACAGGGCCGACAGGTTCGGGTAAAACTACGACCTTATATGCAGCTTTGTCAGACCTGAATGACGGTTCTAAAAATATTTTGACTGCAGAAGACCCGATTGAATATCAACTTGAAGGGATTGGGCAAACACAGGTCAATACCAAAGTGGATATGACCTTCGCTCGTGCTTTAAAAGCCATGCTGCGCCAAGACCCAGATGTGGTGATGGTGGGGGAGATTCGTGACTTAGAAACCGCCGAAATTGCAGTGCAGGCTTCCTTAACTGGTCACTTGGTACTGTCTACCCTACATACCAATACGGCCATTGGTGCAGTCACCCGTTTAAAAGATATGGGCATCGAGCCGTTCTTGCTGTCAAGTTCATTAATTGGGGTGATCGCACAGCGTTTAGTGCGCACCTTATGTTCGCACTGCGCCACATGGCATGCTGCAGATGACTTTGAACAAGAACTCTTTAAAAGTGTGACCGATGCAAGCGATTTAAAACTTCCGCAACCGAAAGGCTGTGAACATTGCTCACATACAGGTTTTACTGGGCGGACTGCAATTTATGAAATTGTCCCTGTGGATGAAGCAATGCGCCGTTTGATTCATGGCAATGCCGCGGAATATGAACTGGAAGATTATGCACGACAGCAATCAGGTTCGATTCGTGAAGATGGATTGCGTAAGGTATTGGCAGGTAAAACCACTTTGGAAGAAGTGCTGCGCGTGACCAATGAAGCGGCTGAATAGCTAAAAAGTAAGGTTAAGATAAGAAATACAAAGAGTTGATCACTATATTGTTGATCAACCCTTTTTATTGAAATTCAATTTTAAAATTGCAATAAACGACGATGCTGCATTAAGGGCATAGATTCACGGACTTTACTTTGTTCTGCTAAATCAAAGGGTACAGTAATCAGTTGAGCGCCTTCATTTTCCACAATTGCCAATAGTTGCCCACGTGAATTGGCTGCACCTGAATGCCCCCAGGTTTGGCGTTTTTCACCATGCCAACCTTGTTGTGCTGCACCCAGTACTTGACACTGACTGTCCATGCCACGTGCCTGCAACAACAATTGCCAATGCATTTGGCCTGTAGTGTAAGTAAAGGCTGAGGGTGCTGTTAAAATATTTGCACCTTGAGCACGTAAAGTTAAAGCCAATTCAGGAAAGCGCAAGTCATAACACACCATCAAGCCAATGTTGCCAAAAGGTGTTTTTGCAACTACCGTTTCAGAGCCAGGTTCAAAAAATTTAGATTCCTGATAACCACCAACAGAGTCACCCACTTGCACATCAAACAAATGAATTTTGTCATAACGTGCTTCAGTTTTTTCAGGACTAATACATAAACTGACCGTGCGTACACGACCATCAGCAATTGTGGAGCCATCAGGGCGATAAGGGCACGGCAAAGTCCCCGCCACAATCCAGATTTGATGTTGATGTGCAAGCTGTTCTAAACGCTGTTGAATAGTTTCAAACTTTGCAGCAGTTTCACGTTGCTTGCCCGCTGCAAAGCAGACAAAATTTTCAGGAAAAACGATCAGTTCTGCACCATCGGCTTTACTTTGTTGAATCAATGTCTCAATGGTTTTGAAATTTTCTTCCAAATCGTTTTGAGAATTCATTTGTGCAACAGAAAGTAAAGTCATGGGTGCGCTCCAGTAAAGAGATCAGACATTTTGCTGGTTGTTTTCAGCACATTGATCCAGCGTATCTTGTTCTTTTTGTAGCTGTTTGACCAAAGGCTCAAACATATTTTGGTTGTTCTCATTCAGCTTCATGAGAGTTTTGTGTGCATCAAGTACGGTGGTTAGCATATTGCTATGAGTAACATGTTCTTCCACTAACTCGCGTGTGCAGACGGTTGGATCGCCACAGTAATTCAGAATCACAAACACTTGTCCTAAGCCCATGCTGTTGGCTAAGGTAGTAATGTCTGGATTGGTCGATAGCATGACGGCTTGAATTTGATGCACTTGTTTGAGTTTTAAGCCTAGTTTAGCCAATACGCCCAAAACTGTGCTGTCAATAAATGTGGTTTGAGTTAAATCTACAATTGCACCCACCACATTGGATTGCTGTTCAATTTTACTGAGTAGTTTGTCTAGACTAATACAAGATTGGGCACGCACTTCGCCAAAAAGCTTAAAGATATGCGTTCCATTCAAGCTTGCATATTCAACATGACCTGTTGACATATAAATGCCATTTGCAGAGAAGGATTAAATAATTATCCCATAGCGACTATGTAGACTCAAGTAGCTTACAGTCGTATATGCGAGGTGTAGATGTTAAGCGATTGAATAATCGTTTATTTTGTACGGCATAAACTCAAAATGGCAATGTCATCTGCCACATGGTCAGGGGCTTGGAAGGACTGATTTTGCAAATGAAAGATCAATTGCTCAAACTGTTCATTCAAGCCACCACTGTAAGGTTCAAGCGCACCATCAGAGCAAATAATAAAACGTGCCTGTTTATTTAAAACACATTCAAATTCTTCCACCTCTAAATCTTCAGTCAGCCCCAAAGGAAAACTACTGGTATTTAAAATTTTAGGTGCTTGATTGGGTTCGATAATAATGGCAGGTGGATAATGCCCCGCACTCGACCAACGCAGTTCGTGGGTTTCAATATTTAAAATCCCACTAATCATGGTGATATGCTTTTCAATATTTTCTTGAACCAACATGCCATTCAGCTTCTTAATCAGTTCGCGTGGTGTTTTGGAGCGACCATGAAATGCAGCCATCCAAGACGTTAGTAAACTACTAGTTACACCATGCCCAGAGACATCGGCTAAATAGAACATGATTTCTTTATCACTGATTTTCCAGTAATCAAACCAATCGCCCGACAAATAAGCCGAAGGCTTAAATAACGTATCTACACGGTAGTTGCACAGTTCGATAGGATTGGGCAGTAATTTTTTTTGTAGTTCAGCAGCTGAAGGTAAGTCGCGGCTGTCTTGATTGCGTTTATATTGTGCGTCTATTTTGCGTAAGGCTTGTGGTGGATTTTCTGGTAAACGACTCCACAACCAACCTGCTAAAGCGCCTTGTTCCCATGCTTGCACCAATGCTGTGCCTTCATCTTCAAAGGCCAATACAATCGTGGGTAAATTCCATTGATGTGTTAAATAATCTTGCACATCGGCAATTGCAATAATGGTTGGGTCATACAAGCTGATGTCATCTATGTGAATCATTTGCACACTAGGAAGTGTGTCGAGCACCTGTTCTAGATATGGAATATCACGTGTGGGTTGAATGAAATACATAGAGTTTTGTGTTGACCCTGAACCTAAACAAAGCGTTACTATAACAATGCCTGAATACTCAAGGAAAGTAAAAACTCACCTTGAGTAAAATGTTTTACAAATTATTCTTTGCTTTCTTCAGGCGGGTTTATTTCTTCTTGATCATCAAAAAGTTCTTCGCTTTCATAATCTACAAAAGAAATACTATCTGCATCGAGTCCTTTCTTTTCCGCAATTTCAAAGTTTTTACGTTGCAAGTAAATATCCCGAATCGCGGCATATTTATCGCCCTGTAATACTTGTTCTACATCTAGGAGTTGCGAGCGCGTATCTAGGCCGCGCATAACTTGCTCCGACCAATATAAACGGTCATTGCCATCTAAAATGTATTTTTGTGGACGTGCCTGACCATCTACAAGTGTGCCGAAACCATCACGGAAAGTACTTGGGCCGTAAATTGGTAGTATGACATAAGGCCCTGAAGGGACACCGTAGTAGCCCAAGGTTGTACCAAAATTTTCTTCTTCCGTGTCTAAACCTAAACGACGTGCAGGGTCAGCCATGCCTAAAGTAGTAATCGTATTTAAACTAAAACGACCTAAAGTTTTTGCGGCACGTAAAGGGCGGCCTTGAATCAATTGGTTAACCGCATTCCAAGGTTCGCCCAAGTTTTTTCGGAATTGACGATATGACCCGCGCACTTCACCAGGGACTTTCTTTGTATATTGAACCGCAAGTGGACGCGCGATATTACGATCTAACATATCGTTGAATGCATAAATCTGACGGTTCAAAGGTTGCAGTGGGTCTTTGACTTCATCGGGTTGTGCAGCATTTGCATTCACTTTTAAATCTTTGGCTTTTACATTTTTTAATTCTTTAAGCGCATTCAAACGACTACTTTTAGTTTCAGAAGATGAATCTGCCGCAATAACTTCAGTAGTTTCTTCTTGAGCAACTTCTTCAGTAGAAGGCGTTGTCGCATGTGTTGAGGTGATGAATCCTAAAGAAACAAGGCACACCCAAAGATATTTTTGTTGATACATAAAGAATCCTAGCGCTTAAATCTGAGTAAGCAAAAGCTGTTATATCGCCGATGGGTGTTATAGTAACAGTTAATTGAAACGATGTATTAAAGCAAATTTGCTCAAAATGTGTGTAGAAAAGGTAAGAATGAACAAAAAATAAACACTCGATATATTTCCTTTGAAAAAAGTGTTGCATGGCGAAATATTTCACCTATAATGCACATCCATCGGCGGTGATGAAGATTAAAACTTCTGGTAAAACAATGACTTGGTTAAGAATGATTGAGTTGGGTTTTAGAAAGAAAGTTTAAAATAATTTAAATTACCAGTTGACACTTTAGAAATAAAGCGTAATATAGCTGACCTAGCTTGATGCTGACGAAGCATCGAGAAGATCATTAAGAGATTATGAAGAACAACTTGTGTGGATTTTTACTGATTGATTGATCGAAATATTATCATTGATTGATTGGTTTAAATTACTCGAAGTTTATTTGAGCGAAATTTAAGTCAGAAAATTGATGAGCCAGATTTGGAAGTTTAGATTAAAACTTCAAAATGATTTTAACTGAAGAGTTTGATCATGGCTCAGATTGAACGCTGGCGGCAGGCTTAACACATGCAAGTCGAGCGGGCGAGGTTGCTTCGGTAACTGAGCTAGCGGCGGACGGGTGAGTAATGCTTAGGAATCTGCCTATTAGTGGGGGACAACATTCCGAAAGGGATGCTAATACCGCATACGTCCTACGGGAGAAAGCAGGGGCTCTTTATGACCTTGCGCTAATAGATGAGCCTAAGTCGGATTAGCTAGTTGGTGGGGTAAAGGCCTACCAAGGCGACGATCTGTAGCGGGTCTGAGAGGATGATCCGCCACACTGGGACTGAGACACGGCCCAG